>JAMWZA010000069.1 GCA_024305105.1 Marinoscillum sp. | reverse complement strand
ATGGTGAGTTGTATCGGTTAATTACCACAGGTGTCACAAAAACCGGGGATCCAATCTTTCCAGTGATGCCATATGGTTCATATGGTCAGATTGCTCATGAAGATGTAATAGCCATCATTGCCTACGTTCGATCACTGGAACCAAGAGAGAATACCGTAGCACAGTCGGAAGCAGACTTCCCGATGAACATTATTCTAAACACCATTCCTAAACCTGCCAATCAGCAACCTATGCCTGATAAGTCTGATCAAATAGCTTATGGTAAATATTTGGTGACTGCAGCGGCTTGCAGTGACTGTCACACCCCACAAACGGACAAAGGTGAACGTCTTATGGACTTGTATATGGCTGGTGGATTTGAATTTAAAATGCCTGGCTATGGTGTGGTGCGATCTGCCAATATCACCCCGGACGCTGCAAATGGAATAGGCTCCTGGGATGAAGACTTTTTTGTGACTCGATTCAAAACATATACGGATTCCACTTATACTCCTCATGCTGTCGGGCAGGGAGAGTTTCAAACCGTAATGCCATGGACGATGTATGGTGGAATGGCGAAAGAAGATCTCAGAGCCATTTACAAGTACTTAAATTCACTTGATGCTAATCCAAATAACGTAGAGAAATTTACTCCAGAGGCTTCTATTTAGATTAACCTTAACCAGTCAGAATTTAAAAGGCCATCCTATGATGACCTTTTTCATTTTAGCTCGTAAAATATTGTTAATTTATTAGACTAATCCTATTTTGTCATGTTTGCCTTCCAACATAGTGTTTGTCAGATTGAGACTCTCAAAATCCTTTTTCATCTTACGTTTCGAGAACCTCAACATGACAGCTAATCTAAGTTGACAAAGTAGGACTAATCTGTAGAGAAAATACACAACTACTTAACCAATCTTCTCCACCAACTCTTCCCAACGGCCATGCAGCTTTTCCAGCTCTGCTTTTTTGCCATTATACTTGTTACTTGTTTTGGTCATTTTCTCTTCATCCTCAAAGACCTCTGGTTTAGCCATTTCCTCTTCGAATCTGGCCACCTCTGACTCCAAACTCTCAATTTTCCCCTCAAGTTGAGCAATCTCCTTTTCTAGTTCCTTCTGCGGTTGTTCATGACGTGGCTTGGTAGAAACCGTTTCTTTCTTTTCCTTTTTGACAGTATCTGTTACTTGCTGATTGCCTTTTTTCTTTTCCTGTTCTTTGGTATACCACCAGTGCCATTCTTCATAAGTGCCTGGGTATTCTTTGATCTCCTGATCTTCTATCCACCATATCTTGTTGGCCACATTGGAGATGAAATCCCGATCATGCGAAACCAATATGAACGTACCTTCAAACTGCTGAAGTGCCTGTACTAAAATGCCAACCGAAAGCATATCGAGGTGGTTAGTGGGCTCATCCAGCATCAGGAAATTAGATTCCGAAATCAGCGTCTTGGCTAGTGCTACTCGCGACTTTTCTCCTCCACTCAACACTTTGATTTTCTTAAATACCTCCTCATCGGTAAAAAGGAAACAACCCAAAACTCCACGTAACTCTTGTTCGGTTTTGCCTGATCCTGCCTGTTTCAGTTCTTCAATGATCTCATTGTTTACATTGAGAGACTCTAACTGGTGCTGTGCGAAAAAAGAAGTACTTACATTATGACCCTTTTCTACTGTACCTGCATGCGGCTCGGTACCAGCTACGATTCTTAATGCCGTAGATTTTCCCTTTCCATTGGCTCCAATGAAGGCAATCTTATCACCTCGTTCAATATGCGCCTCGGCATTTTTTAAGATTTCCAGATCACCATATGCTTTGGAAATATCATGGAGCTTAGCCACATGTCGACCGGACTTTACTTTGAAGCTGAATTTGAAATTCACTTCAGCCGTATCATCGACCACTGCTTCTATTCGATCCATTTTCTCCAGCATCTTAGCCCTTGACTGAGCTTGCTTTGCTTTACTCGCTTTGGCCTTAAATCGCTCTACAAACCGCTCTGCTTGTTTGATTTTTTGTTGCTGATTCTCAAACGCATTTTGCTGGATTTCATTTCTTAATTCCTTTTCCTCCAGGTAGAAATCATAGTTTCCGCTGTAACTATGAAGTTGATAACCAGTCACTTCCACTATCTTATTGATCGATGCATTCAGAAACCGCCTATCGTGAGATACAATAATGACCGCACCTTCATAAGACTGAAGGTAATTCTCTAACCACTCGATCGATGGTAAATCCAGGTGGTTGGTAGGTTCATCGAGCATGAGCAACGAAGGCTTCTCCAACAGGAGTTTCGCCAGCATCACACGCATTCTCCACCCTCCCGAAAACTCACGAAGTGGTCTCTTTAGGTCTGGCGTATTGAAACCGATTCCCTCCAGAATCTCTTCTGCCCTGGCTTGCATCGAGTACCCTTCATTGGTCTCGAAACGTTCCTGCAATTTGGCCAGTTTGTCCACCAACTCATCCCGATAGTTTTCCTCCATCTCCTTGAGGACTTTATCGATCTGCTCCTGGATTTTTAGTGTTTCCTGAAAAGCCTGCATGGCTACATGTAAAATAGGCTCATCCGATTGATAGGAAAGCAAGTCCTGATTTAGAAAACCAATAGTTGTATCATTGCTCATATTGATTTCACCAGACGTAGCCTGTTGATCACCAACAATCATCTTCAACAACGTAGACTTTCCTGTGCCATTCAGACCAATTAAACCAATGCGGTCTTTGGGTCCGATAAACAGGGAAGCTTCGTCATAAAGGGGTCGATCCCCGATGTAATACGAGAGGTCATTGATACTAATCATGGCGCAAAGTTATATCACCCACTCATGTATACAAGCCAAAGTAATAAATCCGCATTTTCACTAAGTCAAGAAAGAATGGTAATATGTTAAGGTATTGACTACTTTTATGATAGTTTTTAAATTCACGCCTAAAAACCACCTGATCATGCAGCGCCTTTTTGTTAGTCTATTTCTTATTCTCTCCATTTTTATTGATTTGAACGCCCAAACCTGGGAGCAGGTCTTTAAAAAAGCAGAGAAGCAATTTGCCAAGGGAAAATACCACAAAGTCCAAAAACAAATTGATAAACTTCGGGATAAACATATCGCCAAGAAATTTGGAGACAACCCCTCGCTCTACCCACTGACCAACATCGTAGAAGCCAGAGCCAATCAGGCCATGTCAGACTATGAAGGCATGGAGAAAATGTTGGATCAGGCGCTCCTTAAGTTAAACCAATTTAAGGTAGGTCACCCTTACAACTACACCATGGGGCTGCTGCGGATTGTGGATATCTATCTCGACTATGGAAATTTCAAGAAAGCGGATAGCATCCAGACCATGTTAGACAAGCTATCGCCGGGCTTCTACCAAAGTGACGTTCTGGAAATGGAAGTGAAAATTAGAAGAGCGATTACTGATGTAGAACTGGGGTACTACAATGAGGCAGGGCAAGCACTCGATGAGTTAATCAGAGTATGGCCTACTAAGTTAAAACTGGCCTATGCTCGTGAATCTGTCACTTCTGAAGATGAAGATTATCGAAATCGGCTGTTGGTCAGACTGTTTACTGCAGAAGCAAAAATTCTTAGCAGAAAAGGCGAATATGAGAAAGCCATCGCACTTCTGGATAACAGAGGCAAGCAGGTGAACCGACTGGTAGATGGTCGATCTGCAGCATACGTAGACTTCCGTGTACTGGAAGCAGATACCTACTTGAGTTATGGCAATTCATCAGAAGCAAGAAAACTCGCAGGACGTATTACCACACTCAAACCTCCAGGACGCTTATATGAAAAAGCGGCTGATGTAGACATCCGTGCCTGCCTTGAAGAGGATAAAATAACAGATGCAGTAGGGACAATTAATGTACTACAAACCCAACTCATCAAGGCAAGGGTAAAACGGGACTATGCGTACCTCCTTTCTAACTACTATGGCGGTCTAATCAGAACGTATGACGCTGGCACAGAGGAGAATGTGGTGGTACGGATTAATTCCGTTCTGGGAAAATCCAGTAGCCTGTTACCTATGGATCACCGGATAAGAACTGACATTCTAAAGGCAGGGATTGATTACATCTACGAAACCAAAAGGAGTGAAAACTATCCCTTTGCAGAGAAGTTTTTTATGGAGCTCGGAAAATCGCTAGCTCTAAGATACCGAGCAAACACCCTTGCACTCAACATCTACAAGGTCAATTTTTCCGGATATTACCTTAAGTACTCTGAAACGCCACAAAAGGCTTATCAAATGCTTCGATCCGAGCCTTATAAGCAACCACTGGATGAACTGTCAGTAGTTCACCCGGACTACATACAAATGGTGAATGATCTTATGCCCTACTTCACCATTTCAGGGAATTTTGATTACCCAATTAAGCTCACGCAAGAGGTAGTAGATGCCATGCGCACGAACCCTAACACTCCGAAAGAAGATGTAGGTGCGAAGCTAGTGGAGCTTGCCAGGCTACAAATTGAAGGCGGATACTACAAGGATGCTGAGGTAAACACTGACGAGGCCTTAAAACTAATTCGACGTGGTGGTGAGCGCAAATCTGAAGAATTTGTCAGTGCATTAAATAATGCCGCCTATCTCTATGGCACTATTGGTCTTTACAACAAAGCCATAAAGGAACTAAACAAAGCAGAGTCTATTTATGGTAAAATCAACTCGGCTAACCAGGATCTCCGTTTTAACTCCATCACAGATCTAGCGTTTCTATACACCCGAATGGGTGAATACACACAAACCGAAGAGCTACTCAATGAGGTCATTAAAGAGCGTAAACGGGTATATGGTGCGGATAGTAGAAGGCTTATCAAACCATATAGTGCCATGGGCGAAATGTTCCTGATAAAAGGAAACTATCCCGAAGCTGAAGGTCATTTTAGAAATAGTTTACGAATTGCCGAAAGGGTATTTGGTGACACCACGCTCCTGTTTGCCAAAAATCTCAGCTATATGGTGAAGCTGTACCTAGAGTTGGGTAATTACAAAGCAGCGTTGGTTAACGCTACAGATGTCCTTAAAGTCAGACAAAAAACGCTCAGAGAGAACCACATCCTATTTGCCGATACCTACAACGATCTCGGGAACATTCACTACTTCCTCGGTAGTGATCTGCAAATAGTGAATAAGTATTACTTACTGGCTCGTGACATCACTAAAGAGAATTTTGGAGAATTCCACCCACTCTATGCTGAAGCATTGAAAAATGTGGCCTTCGTCCACGTACAACGAAAGGAATTTGATCAGGCACTCACCTTGCTTAACCAGGCCGATGACATTTGGCGCGATGCGTTAAACAACCTAAACAAGAGCTCTGGTGAAGTAGCCCGAATCAAGGGTGACATCTACAACTTTACTGGAGATTTTAAAGAAGCACGAAAAGAGTATGAAAAAGCAGCAAGGTATTTCAGAGTCCTTTTTAGCGACCAACATCCTGATTACCTCAACACCCAAAGCCGTTTAGCCAGAGCCTACTACATCAATGGAGAGCTGAGCAAAGTGGAAGACCTATTGAGCGAGACCACAGAATCTTACCTCGCTTACACCAAAGAATATTTCCCAACATTGAGTGAAGAGGAAAAATCTAAATTTTGGAATAAGATCAAGCCCGATTTCGAATTCTATAATTCCATAGCAGTAGAGTACAGTACCTCGAAGGAAAAATACCTCGAAAACATGTACAACCATGCCTTGATAACAAAAGGGTTGTTACTGAGTTCTTCGATGAAAACGAGAAACAGCATACTTAACAGCGGTGATACTGAACTTATCAAATTGTTCAAAGAATGGGTGCAGAAAAAGGAGTTCCTGACCACTACGGTTGCACAAAATGAGGAACAATTAACCGAAAATGAGATTGACATCCCAAAACTAAAAGATGAAATATCGGTCCTGGAGAAACAATTGAGTGAACTGTCCCAGGATTTTCAGGATTCGTATGAGTTTCAATCCTACGAATGGGACGATATCCGAAAATCACTGGAAGACAATGAAGCGGCTGTAGAAATCGTCCGTTACCGAAAATTTGACACCCGATTCAATGATGATTCCGTTAGGTATGCTGCGCTGATCATTACGGCAGATACACGTAAAAACCCTGAACTGGTTCTGTTGAAGAACGGCACTGATATGGAAAAAAAACATTTTCTATACCACCGAAATGCCACTAAATACAAAATACCAGATACCAAGTCCTATGACATCTTTTGGGCTCCGATTTATGAAAAAATCAAAGATAAAGAGGTGGTTTACCTTTCGCCCGATGGAGTATACAACCAATTAAATGTAGAGTCACTGCGAGTGAATGATTCTGAATTTGTCATTGACCTACAGAATGTGCGGGTGATCAATAGTTCAAAAGCGGTGGCCGTGTACAGATCACGTGGGGCGCGCAGAGCCGCAAAAAAAGCTGTCCCTACGAACCTCACAGCCATGCTTATGGGCAACCCTCAATATTATGAAAACGAAGACAACAAGAATCTGGCACTTAAAAACGCCAGTCGTGGACTTGAATCTTTTGTACCACAGTTGCCAGGTACTGAAGCAGAAGTGAAAACAATCACCGAAATGCTCAAAGGAAGGGGCTGGTACATAGAGTCTTACCTTGGCAGCAAAGCGACAGAGGAACAAATCAAACGATCCCAAAACTACACCCTGGTACACATTGCCACGCATGGGTTCTTTGAAGACCAAACGAAAAAAGAGGAAAAAGCTGACCTATTATTCGAAGAAGATGACAATCCGCTGGATAGAGCCGGGCTACTCGCTGAAGGTGGTGGGGATGTACTGGTCAATGCCACCAAAAATTACAACATCCAGGATGGCGTTCTGACAGCACATGAAGCCATGAGCTTAAACTTTGATCAAACCGAATTAATTGTGCTGAGTGCCTGTGAAACGGGCCGTGGTGAAATCCAACAGGGCGAAGGAGTTTTTGGCCTTCAGCGATCATTCCTTGTAGCTGGAGCTGATGCCATCATCATGAGCTTGTTTCAGGTATCTGATGAGGTGACGCAAAAACTAATGGTGGAGTTCTACAATAACTGGATGGATGGACAGGACAAACGGACCGCCTTCAACAATGCGCAACGTACCATCAAAGAAATATACAATGAGCCAATCTACTGGGGAGCTTTCACTATGATTGCCAAAATCTAAAGCATAAAATAACCATCCGTAAAAACCCTGAACAACATCTCGTTGTTCAGGGTTAGTTTTGCGTCAGATTTAAAGCTATGTTATGACGCAAACTACTATCCGTCGCTTCGTAGAGCACAGTTGGTTCCAAAAGTTTATCGTTGGACTTATTATCCTAAACTCCGTACTTATCGGGTTGGAAACGAGCCCGAGGTACATGAATGCCTTTGGGTTTTACATCGACCAGATCGACCGGATCATCCTTTTTATATTCGTACTGGAGATGGTGTTAAAACTCTATGCATATGGCTTAGGGTTCTTCAAAAGTGCCTGGAATCTATTTGATGCCATCGTCATTCTTGTGTCCATCATCCCGAGTATCGGCGCAGCATTTGCGGTGCTACGTGCATTACGAATATTGAGAACGCTACGTCTACTCAAAAATATTCCCAAGCTTAAAATCATCATTGAGTCGCTTTTGCACGCCATCCCCAGTATTGGTTGGATCGGTGTGTTACTGGTGATCATCTTTTACATTTTTGCTGTAATTGGTACGAACCTTTTCGGGGCAGGCTATCCAGAGTACTTCGGTTCATTGACGGATACGTTCTTCACCTTATTTCAGATCATGACTCTGGAAAGCTGGTCTTCCAGTATCGCCAGACCCATCATCGATGACCTTCCCTTTGCGACGGTTTATTTTGTCATCTTTATACTTATTGCCACTTACACCACGCTGAACATCTTCATTGCCATCGTGGTAAACACCATGAATGAATTGCACCAAAAAAGCCTGAAGGAAGAGGAAAAGCACATTAAGCAATTTGTCCATGTGGAACATGAGCAGCTAATCGAACACATGAACACCATGCAGAAAGAACTTGCCGAAATCAAAACACTACTTAAAGATCAAACAAAAAACTCCAAACAATAACTGGTATCTACAGTAGTGTATAAAACATCTTAACTATGAAAAACATCCTCCTATTCTTAAGTCTGGCAGCTCTATACGCTAGCTGCAGTACACCTTCTGGTGAAGAAACCATGCAAACATGGGCTGCCACAGAAGAAACTCAGGATTTACAGGACATGACTGACCTGGAGCTGGATCGGCTGGTGCTTCCAGAGGGATTCAATATTGAACTTTACGCCCGTGTGAATAATGCGCGTTCCATGACCATGAGTCCTTCAGGTGTCCTCTATGTTGGGAATCGTGGCGGTGATAAGGTGTTTGCACTGAAAGATACCGATGGCGATTACAAAGCGGATGTTCGCTACGTGTTGGATTCTGGCTTAAGAACGCCAAACGGTGTGGCCTTCAAAGATGGCGATCTTTATGTAGCTGAAATCAGCAAACTTTGGAAGTATTCAAGCATAGAAGATGATTTCACATCGATCTCAAAAGAACTGATTTATGACGATTATCCTTCAGATGGACATCATGGCTGGAAGTTTATCGACTTTGGACCTGATGGAAAACTATATGTGCCTGTAGGGGCTCCATGCAATATCTGTGAAAGCAAGGACAGTGTTTATGCGTCCATTACACGAATGAACCCGGATGGGTCTGATCGCGAGGTTTTCGCCTCCGGCGTGCGAAATACGGTAGGGTTCACCTGGCATCCAGAAACTGACGTCATGTACTTTACGGACAATGGACGTGACATGATGGGTGATGACATCCCTCCTTGCGAGCTTAATCGAGCTACCGAGGCTGGACTGCACTTTGGGTATCCCTACTGTCATGGTGGCGATATTGCTGATCCTGAGTTTGGCGACAAGTATCCATGTGAGGATTTTGTAAAACCCGTTCAGAAACTCGGCCCACATGTGGCACCATTAGGCATTAAGTTCAATACTGGAAATATGTTTCCTGCAGAATACAATCAGTTGGCATTCATAGCTGAGCACGGATCATGGAATCGCTCTCAGGAAGCGGGGCATACAGGTCATAAGATTACTACCGTGAAAATCGAAAATGGTGAAGGTGTGGCTTATGAAGACTTTATCACCGGTTTCTTGAATGAAGAAACCAACAAAGCCTGGGGACGTCCGGTAGCCGTCTTGTTTCTGGAAGACGGCTCCATGTTGATCTCTGATGATCTTAGAGGAGCGATTTACCGGGTATCCTACTCCGGATAAGGATTTCTCGCTTATTTTCGCCTCAAATGATTCGAGTGTGAAGCATATACTAGCGGCTAAAAACATTTCCAAGACCTTTGAAGGTCGTAATATTTTACAAAACATCTCCCTGCGACTAAAGAAGGGAGATGTTCATGTTTTACTGGGTCCTAGTGGATCGGGGAAAACCTCGCTGCTCCGGATCATGGCTGGTCTTCTAGATCCAGATGAAGGAAGTGTCTTACTGGATGGTGAAGTCATCGAAGGTCCAAATGACCGACTCGTCCCTGGGTACGAAGAGATCAGTATCGCCCATCAGGACTTTCGGCTGAAACACAAAATGACCGTCTGGGAGAACATTCGTTATGAGCTCCTCGCCTACACCAAAGACTATCAGACCGAACGACTTGAGACGTTGTTAAAACTCTTCCGGATAGAGCACCTAAAAGACAAGGACATCAGCCTGCTCTCTGGCGGTGAAAAGCAACGCGTGGCGATCTCCAGAGCCATGGCGCACGAGCCAGATGTTTTGCTGATGGACGAACCGTTTTCCAATCTGGATCTGGGCACGAAATCATCACTCCTCAGTGAGATTAGAAACATTGCACAGGCGACGCAAACAGCCATCTTATTGGTGACTCATGACACCCGCGATGCACTAGAGGTAGGTGATATTGTTTCTGTGCTTCATGAAGGTAAAATCATCAGACAAGGTGCTCCGAAAGAGGTATACAACAACCCTCAAAGCGAAGTAGTGGCGAATTTGTTTGGGCCTTTTAATCTGGTCAAAAAGAAGGAGTTCAAAAAATTTGGGATAGTAAGTAAAGCCGAAAAAGTGGGTATCTGGCCTGAAAACGTGACACCAGTAAAAGACGGCATCAAAGCTAAACGTGTCAGTTCCACATTCATGGGCCATTACTGGAAGCAGGAAATCAGCATGTCAAAACACACTTTCACGATGTACTCCAACAGCGAGTCTGATCAGCTAAATGTGCAGGTGGTGGATTACTTTGATTTGTAAGGCCAATTCGGATTTGTAAGCCAAGGTAATGAGATATTGGATCTCAAATTCAGATCATCTAGCCATTGACAACCGGATTGTAAATCCTACTTCTCCTTCCTTCGGGATAGCATATTCGGAAGAGGTTGTTCATTGGGTTTTATTGAAAACCATGGTGAAATATTCTAAATTCGAGTCTATCAAGGAATCGAGCACTGGTGATGTGAGGTATAATGTGTCTTTTTTGAAATTATACTGATATTTAAGCAGTTTAGAATCAGACTTGAATTGTACGAATAAACTATCTTGGTTGGTGTAGAACGCAAAATTTAGGCTCTTATTCAACCTGTCAAAATGATATGTATCCCAATTTCCTTTGTTCCTCTCTTGAAAAATAAGGGTGTCTGATACGATCGTTATAGAATTGTGAAAATCGCGTATATAAGACTGCCGCTCCCATTTCCCTAAAAATCGTTCATCATATTTCTCCCCTGCAAAAGCACTTTCCACTTCTAACACCTCTTGATCACATGAGGTTACACACAAAATTCCCATTAAGATTAACAAACTGATCGTCCTCATGACTTAGTTCTTTTGATAAACAGACCAGTGCATGTAGTAAATGGTTGGAATGACAATGAATAGAAATCTGCTAATTCCCAATTAATGAGATACTGAATCTTGAATCCAGATCATATAACCATTAACAACCGGATTGTAAATCCTACTTCTCCTTTCTTCGGGATAGCAAAAATTGATGCTGTTGGAAGAAAGTACTACGGCACATGCCTTACACATATTGTTATTGTGGGTGGTTTTTAGCTGGGTTCCCATATATCTATCCGGGTAAGCTTGCCATCCAAGAAGAAAAATAGAAATCGTGAATCAGTCAATCGACCGTTCGCGGATATTGGAATTCCACATATTTTATATGAGTTCGGATCTTGATAAACCTTGATATCGTCAGTAGATATGCAATCTTCTGGAAAGTTGGCTTGAATAGTTTCAGCAGTTGTTTCGTTGTTCAGAATTAGTTCTCCAACTCTTACCTCCGTAATTGCTCCATCAAATTTGATAACGTTCAAAATGCACTTGTTTGAACTAGTGTAGTATTCAAAATAAGTTCCCCCAATGTAGACTAATGAGTCAGCCATTGACATGTCCATTAATTCAGGAATTGGTCTGATACTGTCAATTTCTAAGTTAGATTCTCTCAGTTCGTCAAGTGTCAATGAAAATCCAGCAGTCCCGTTCAACTTCAATTGCTGAATGTCAATAGTTTGGGCGTTGACTAAAGAAGTTAGCCCTATTAATGCTATGAAAGGAGTCTGTTTCATATTTCGATAATTACCCACAACGTATATTAATGTACTATGGCCCGCTATTGTGCAACTCCTGTTGCACATAACCAATTACAGCATTCTGTACTTAATTTTATGAATTCTTAAAACAGCTATTTCATTCCTCCAAAATAACGGAATAAACCATCTAACACAAGCAAATCAAGAAATGGGAAAATACACTGACCACTTTATAATCCGAATTATGAAGACACTGAATCTTGAATCCAGATCATCTAGCCATCAAAACCGGATTGAAAATTCTTCCGCTACTTTCTTCGGGGTTGGAAGTCTCGAAGGGTTCGAAGTGGTGTGAGAAGCGTACCGTGAGCTTCAGGGCTCACGGCCGTCTAATCGATTGTGTATGATGTCTATTCATCTGGTTTTGTATATGTCACAATATCAATTCCAATTCCATTCGGGTCAACGATTGCAAAATGCCGGTCTCCCCAAGGTTCATCTCTGATTTCAATTTCCATTTGTACTCCCTTTTTAGTTAGCTGCTTGTAAACTTCATCTACATTTTCAACTTCAATAGTCAAATAAATTCCCTTTCCATTAAAAGCAGACTGGAAAATAGGTTTTTGGCTTGGGTGGTTTGGTAGTAAAAAGCCGATTTCAGCAGAATGACTCGGTGTATGAAGTAGCATGTAAAATTCGTTTTCAAAACTAACACCAAAGTCGAGAATCTCGGTGTAGAAACGCTTTGTCTCTTGTAATTTTTCGGTAATTATTCCTGCGTTTAGATTCATTTTGCGGATTTTCTGTGCATTAGCCCAACCCATTGTTAAAACGAATGCCGTTAGTAATAAAGTTTTCATTGTCATTCTATTTGTTTATTCAAACTTAGGTTGACAAGAAACTGAAGCATTGTAAAAATCGGACAAGCTTAGCGGAAGGCTTCTGAAGGTGTTACTCCGTAAAATGTTTTGAAGCTTTTAATGAAATGGGCCTGGTCATAAAACCCAACATCAAAGTACAGTTTGTTTTCTTTTAGACTTTGTTTCGATGGTCTGGCATTCAATATGTGCTGAAAACGTACAACATTACAAAACGACTTTGCTGTTGTGCCGATATAAAAGTTGAAAATTCGGCGAAGTTGTCTTGGACTTAAACCCTGGTTAAGGTCTTTTTCAATATCCAAATATCCATTTTTATGGAAAATTAGTTTCAATGAATTTAAAAAACGATGATCATAAATAATGTCTTGATTTTTTAAAAATCCAGTTATTCTTTCGTCTAATATTTTTGTGATACTTGCAAATGAATCCGCGGAATTGATTTCTGAATGAATGCAATCGGCAAAATCAGGTAAGATTTTAATTAGCTCTTGAGACTGGTTGCTCAAAGTCCTGGCGTTAATTCCAAATAAATAAGGGAAAGCAGAAGGCAAAAACCGAATTCCAATATATTCAAAATCTTTTCCAATGGGGAATTGAACAAACTTTCGGCAAAATCCCATTATAAAGCTTTCAGCCGGCTGTTTATGGTTATAAAATATGTCGATGCAACCGTCAGAAACCACTCGGTAATTGTAATCTTGGGTTAGCGTGTTTTGAGTTCTAAGTTGCCAAAAGCAGTATATAAAATTCTCGATTTCCTTACTTGGCCGAATTTCCCGATAACTTATTTCTTTATCGGTAGTCGAAACCGTAGGCTGAATCGGCTTGTAATATTCTCTGATGGTTATTGGATTCATTCTCTGCTATTTTTTTCACATTATGGACACAGCTATCATCCCTATGTTGGACTTTTCAAATATCTATAAAAATAGCTCATCGCACTTGCCTTGGCAGGTTGCTAATGGATGAAGATGATTGGCAGCTTGTTATTTACTCAATTTCTATGACCGGATTTTTAGAAACAAGCATTCACTACCCAGCTAATTCAGAGGTGCAATCCGACTTGGAGAGGTACTGGATTGTTATATCAGCTTACAGGCATGATAAAACGGGTTGTAAATTCTACTTCTCTTTTCTTCAGGATTGCAAATCCAGCAGGGTAGATTTTTTCCATCACTCTCTCAATTTCGCCCTTCACTAAATATTTCCTGACGTTAACTAAGAAGCTGTTTTTTCCACTCAGGATTCTCATGACATTGGTGGGAAAACAACTTCAATATGAAAACTCTTTACTCAATTTTATTAAGCTCATTATTAGTCGTAGGTCTCACTGCCAAAGACCGGAGCAGGAACGAAAGCACCACTCCTACCATGACAGAAAAAGCCATTTCTGCTGGCTTCAATCATACACTCGTAATTCAGGAAGGTCAGGTATTTGCTTGGGGTGAAAACACTTACGGTCAGCTCGGTGATGGCACCCTAAGTCCAACGGGAATTCAGGTTCCAGCTCTCAACCTGGACCACATTATTGCCGTCTCTGCAGGTAGAAGACACAGCATGGCACTAAGAGCTGATGGGGCAGTTTTTGTGTGGGGTGACAACACCCATGGCCAGCTTGGAACAGGTGGTCCAGCTAGTTCTATACCTGTCCAACTAACCGCAGTATCAGATATTATTGACATACAGGCGGGAGATTATCACTGCCTAGCACTTAAAAGTGACGGTACTATCATTAGCTGGGGAGCCAATACCAACGGAGAGCTTGGTCAGGGAACCATTTCTGCTTCTGCGGGTCCTGGTAACGTTATTGACCCAACAGGTAGCGGAAATCTATCAGGAATAACATTAATATCCGCTGGAGCACGTCACAGTCTGGCCCTTCTGGATGGCAATGTGCTGGCTTGGGGAGACAATTCGAATACACAATTGGGGCGATTTTCAGCTATGGCCAATAGTAGTATTCCGATATATATAGAAACTGGCAAGTTCTTCTCAATCAAGAACCTGGAAAACATCATTGCACTTTCTGCTGGTGAAACCCACTCGATGGCCACTGATGTAGAAGGTCAGCTCTGGACCTGGGGTGAAGGCGTTTATGGTCAGCTCGGAGTAGGTCCGGTGGATCTTTCGAACCCAGCCACTTATAGAAAACGCAGGGCAACGAAAGTTGCATCCAAAGTTAGAACCATGGCCGCTGGAAACACCCATAGTATCTATGTGGACGGCACAGGAGAACTGCACTTCTTTGGCGCCAACTTTCTCGGTCAACTCGGTATATCTCCTGTTGCATCCAGAATATTTTCTGACTCTACCGTAAACTTTGATCGAGTAGTAGCTCTGGCTTGTGGAGCCGACTTTACCATACTCTTGCGCTCAGATGGTTCTGTCATGGGTGCTGGTGACAATGCGCATGAGCAACTTGGCCCTATCCCAGGACCACCTTCTACCCCTGTTTTCACCAACTTCTTCAATAAAGTAGACCGTATCGCCCAGGTGGCTAATCAAAGCAACTCTTATGTCTTAAAATCTGACGGAACTGTTTGGTCCTTTGGTCATAAGGACTACCTTGGAGACACTTCCTCTACTCACATATCTACACCAAGACAAATACCCACTTTATCCAATATTATTGCAATTGGTGCAACGAATAAAACGGGTATGGCGCTAGATGTAACAGGGAAAATATGGGCTTGGGGAGAAAATACCTCAGGTTCTTGTGGACAGGGAGTGTCTACGAGCCTATTCACTTCACCGGTACATATCTCCAGTCTATTTGACATTATTTATATAGACGGGACGATACAAGGAAATTTACTCGGGTCAAGTGCCTGTGCTATAGATGTAAATGGAGATTTGTACACTTGGGGCATTAATGAAGATTATATTTTAGGCGATGGTACAGATATTAAAAGATTAAGTCCTGTTCGTGCCTCCATAACATCGAAAGATTTTAGCGTCTCTATGTCTGAAGGAAACACCTTCGTACTCAATGCCGATAATACGGTGGAGGTTTGGGGGCACTGGACAAATGATGGGAGTACAAGCTCCGGAATCTATAATTTACTTAGAGGAATTAATACAACCAGCAAAATTAAAAGTATTAGCACGACCAGGCAGTTGAGAATGGCGCTCACTGTCAACGGGACAGTAGAAATATGGGGAAATACATCTGTTAACAGCCCGAATTTCTTCAAAATATGTAAAGGGTCATATCCTTATGATCGAATCAATTACCCTTCTTCCATCTATGAAGATCCAAGCTCACCTACATTAATTAATAATGTTAGGTTTATTGAATCAGGAGATTATGTAGGCTATTTCATTAAAGCAGATGGCAATACCTGGAGTTGGGGACAGAATAGAGAGGCACAACTGGGTAGAGGCTACTTTTCTACAGATGAATATCTCCCATCTCCAATATCATGTAAAGCACCAGGTTATGGCGTTTCAATGTACACATCTATCTCTTTCGAACATCATTCGTTAGCAAATCAATCAAATTATGAGATTCAAAGTTGGGGTGCAAACAACTTTAGTAAGACTGGTCAACCTATTAATAAGAAAAGTCCATATGTACTGGCTTGTACTACAGCTATGAAAATCAATTTCTTCGATGAGCCAATTGAAAGCATAAACCTCAGAACATACCCCAACCCTGCCACCTCAGAAATCAATATCCACCTGGGTGAGGGAATTGAAGAGGATTTTGGGTATCAACTAATAGATACCAGCGGTAGAAGTCTCCGAACTGGAAGAGGTACCAAAGGACATTCTAACATCAAGGTACATGATATTCAACCAGGCATTTATTTCTTAAAAATTCAAGGCACTGACTTCTCCAAAACCCAAAGAGTGATCATCCAATAGCACCAAGACTTTTTATAGCTGGTTGGGAGCCTCGACATTTACACTGTCGGGGTTTTTTTATGCCATTTGATTTCATGGGATTGACAGAAGGAGCAACTTGATTTTCGTTTATTTGATCGGATATGATTAATTTAACCTCTTTCGTCACCGTCCTCCAAATGAAAAGCGATTCATGAAGTTGTTCATGGCCCGTAAGCCAGAGTGGAGTGGCTTAGGTCTAACTCATTCAAATGCTGAAATTATACAAACTCATTACGACCATTTTAATTTCGTTCATAGCGTGTAGTGGCTTAAATGCGCAAAAAGACTCCCTAACTCATGCCTATTTGTCTATTGCTAACTCTTACCTTTACAATAACAGCGATTCCTCTTACAAGTACCTCGAATTAAGTACCAATCTATCTAAGTCAACAGAGTCACATAGCCTACTCGCTGAATCATATAAAACACTAGGTATATGGCACTACTTAAAGTCAAACAATGACAGTAGTCATAGTTATTTGGATTCTGCCTATTCTCTATATGCCATGCTAAATGATGACTTAGGGCGTGCGGAGGTATTAAAAAATCGCGCATTTCTTATCCAAAAATCAGGTGATATTGAAGCTACGGTTGATCTCTTTTTGCAATGCCTAAAAACATATCAATCACTGAATAAACCTTATGAGGTTGGTCAAATTAATGCGAATCTTGGCAATAGCTACTTTAGACTGGAGGCTTATGAAACAGCCAAAGAGAAGTACCTACAAAGCTTGCGTGTTTTTAATGATTCTGATGAAGCTACCGAGTCAGATATTGGAGGCACTTTTATCGCTTTGGGCAATACCTATAAAGCTCTTTTGAACTATGACTCCAGTGAGTACTACTATCAAGCAGCCATACGTACATTTGATGGCAAACAGCAACTCGCAATGGCCTTTATTTTCAATAATCTGGCAGGCCTCTACCAGTTACAGAATAAGCTTGACAGTGCCGAACACTATTTTATCAAATCAATAGAAATCAAGAAAAAGCTAGGTCATGAAAGAGGATACATTTCATCTGTAAAGAACCTCAGCGAAATACTAAGGGCAAAACAAGATTACTCGAAGGCATTGAGTTATATAAAAGATGCTTACGATAAAGCTCTTGTCATTAAAGACAGCTTCCTAATTCGGGACATTCACATTGAATTGGCAGAAGTCTATCATAACCTGGGTGAATATGAGAAAAGCAACAACTACTTTAGAGGTTTTATCCAACTCAATTCGAAATTATCCGGCTTGGAAAAAACCCAGATCATATCAGAAATGGAAGAAAAATATGAAAATGAGAAGAACACAAAACGCATAACGGAACTTGAACTCCAAAATCAACAGGCTAAAAACGAAAGGAATCTCTACATTTTTGGAGCTCTTACTTTAGTATTGGTAGTGTTTTTCTTATCCGTCCAAATACACCAAAGAAAGAAAAACAGTAGACTTCTCAAGTATAAAAATGATCAAATCAGTATAGCGCTCAGTGAAAAAGAAACACTCTTAAAGGAGATCCATCACCGGGTCAAAAACAACCTTCAGGTCGTCTCCAGCTTACTAAACCTTCAGGCAGGTGATCTTACAGATGAGGCTGCAGACGCGATCAAAGAAGGTCAACTCAGGGTAAAGTCCATGGCGCTTATTCACCAAAAACTCTATCAGGAAAATGACCTGAAAGGAATAGAAGTGCAGGGGTATCTCGAAAACCTCGTTACCGAATTGTTTACCTCCTATGGAACGAACACTGATCAGATCCACTACGAAGTAGATGCCAAAAAACTAAAGCTTGATGTAGACACATTGGTCCCTTTAGGGCTTATCATGAATGAACTGATCACCAATAGCCTTAAGTACGCTTTCCAGAAGTCATCGAAAGGATTACTTTCAATTTACATGAAAGAGGAAAATGATAAACTCAAAGTAACCATAAGTGACAATGGAGTTGGTATGGATACAACCAATTCTAACAGTACCTCATTTGGGTGGAAGATGATCAAATCTTTGTGTCGGCAATTAAAAGCTGATATGGATATAGTAACTTCTGCTGGCACCAAGGTGACCTTGACGGTTTCCAGATACAAACTGATCCCATAAGTTACGAATGAAAGCATCCATATTAATAGTAGAAGACGAAGCACTAATAGCCGACGACATAGCCAACACACTGGAAAAAAATGGATACCGAATTACGGACATAGTGGACAATGCAGAGGATGCCTTAGAAGCATGCACCAGGGAGAAACCCGATGTAGCACTATTAGACATTAACATAAAAGGTGATATGGACGGTTTAGAACTCGCTCCGTTGTTAAAATTGCCGTTTATCTTTCTTACCTCCTACTATGATCAGCACACACTAAACCGAGCACGCACGGTGAAACCTTCGGGCTACATCGTGAAGCCTTTTGCAGAAAAAGACCTGATCGTCAATATCGAATTGGCCTTTGAGAAGAAAACGTTGAGTGCACATCAGCCCGCCCTTCCCGTAAAGCTGTTCGTCAGAAAAGACCAGGAAATCATTGCTTTAGACTCTGACAGGATTGTATTTGCGGAAGCATTTGACAATTACACCAATGTGTATACAGAGACCGATAAGTACATCATCAGCCACACATTGAAAAGCATCGAAGAAAAATTACTGCCATTGGGGTTCAGACGTGTTCACCGCTCTTACCTGATTAACTTTCAAGCCATTGACCACATTCAGGAAAACACCATATACCTTAAGGGTCATCAGGTTGCTATCGGAAAATCTTACCGAAAAGAGTTCTTCAATCGGTTAGAACTTCTGTAAATCCCTTCACTAAACGCAAACCTCCCTTCACTAAATCACAACAGCCCCTGGCTAAAAGGCGCTGTTAATTTGTGAAAAAAGAGTGAATCTTCATGTTCGAAATCATTGGCCGTAAACACGTACAGCCCATGAGAATAGGAATTCAAATCTTTTACACTATGAAGAAAAATTACTCATTCTTGACAGTCATTATTTTGCTATGCCTGTCGCCGCAGCTACAAGCCCAAAATCGCATTACCTGGGATGGAAGTGAGAGCAACTACTGGGATAATGTAGACAATTGGGACCTTGGAAGAACACCAACTAAAGACGACACAGTCATCGTGCCCAGTAAATCTGTTTCTTCCAATAACCTGTTGATAGATAGTGATGGAGAAACCTACCACTTGATTGTAGAGAGCAATGGATTTTTTAGTATCAGATCTGACAGAACGCTAGAAATCTACGGAGACCTAACATTAGAAGCCTCCAACTCCCAAATGAATGCTTTCGGTGGCGGAGGAGGCTCCATAGCTTCTTCCAGTACTGGTTTGATCCTCCATGGAGACTTGGTCAATAAAGGTACCATGTCATTTAATGTCAATACCTTTTTCATTTTTTATGGAAGTAGTATTACCAACACCGGATCGATAACATCCATTTATAGAACTCCACACTCTGACACCAAATACAGTATTGTGGGAGTACCCATGACGGGTATAACCTCCGCAGTATTTGGAGAGATTGTTTATGGCTATGATGAATCAGCCGCTTACAATCCTACTGGTGACGAGGGACTAGGCCGGTTCAATTTGGTCGCTTCTGGCACTAGTATGACTCCAGGAGCTGGTGTGTTTTCCTCAGGTACTGCTGACGTGGAAATGACAGGTGTTCCTGTCTTCGGCGATCAAACCTTTTCGTTGAGTTATACCGATCAGGGCACTTCAGCTGAAGAACCTTATGAAGGGTTCAATTTGGTAGCCAACCCTTACATGGCTGCCATTGACGTTACGGAGTTGTTTTCAGAAAACAGTGCCGTAATAGAAGAAGCCATCTGGCTCTGGGATGATGGTGGAACGGACGATGTGACAAGAAGAACCAATGCAGATTACCTTATTGTCAATGCACTGGGAGCCGTCGGATCTGGAGATAGCACCTCCGATAACAGCAGCAATTGGGACGGGTACTTAAATATCGGTCAGGGCTTTTTTGTAAAGGCACTCTCCGACGCAGATGGATCCAACCTTACATTCACTGACAACATGATTGTGGCTGGTAACAATGTTGAAAATTCATTTTTTAGAAAAACTACTGATCGAAACATAGTTAAAATAGCGATCTCAGATGGAAACCGGTTCAAACAAACCATCGTAGGACTATCTCCAAATGCCAGCAAAGAGAAGGATCATGCATTTGATGCTCAACACATCAGTGCCAATAAGGACCTACAGCTGTATAGTTACCTAGACAATAACCGATACGCGATACAGGGGCTTCCTCTGATCAATGAAAAGCTTCGGGTAAAGCTTGGTTATGATCTTTCAGAACAAGGCAATTACGCTATCCGAATCGATGAAGAATCACTTAGTGAACATTATGACATTATTCTGGAAGATCTTCAGGAACAACGTTCCCATTATTTTGCCAATGGGTCTTACTCCTTCTATTCTGAAGCTGGAAATGATCAGCAGCGCTTTGAACTGGTATTAATGCCAAAAGCAGTTTTAAGCACTCCTCACCTGGGCAATGATCTTTCTGTATTCCAAACACAAGATGGCATTGAATTTCTGCTGAGCAATCAATACTCTGGCAACTCAAGAGGCCTCATCTACAACTTGAGTGGTAAACAACTTATGCAATTGGATGATATGGTCTTTAGCAATGGCAAAACATCCTGCGCCATTTCCTCAAGACTTAGCCAAATCGTCATCATCAAGCTTATAACTGAAGACAAGATGTACATCACCAAATTTCCATTCAAAAACTAAACACTATGAAAGCTCATATACAACTTATACTTATAGCTGGTTTTTTTCTTTCAACTTTTTCACTCGCAGCACAGGGTGCGCCGCCTGCCACTCCGATTGATGGAGGCCTGTCTCTCCTGCTGGCAGCTGGGGGCGCTTATGGAGTTAAAAAACTCTATGATAAACGGAAGAATGATTAAGTCAGCATTTCGGCTGTGTACGGCGGTTTCAGTCATAAATCAAATCAGATTGGGTGGACTTACCATAATTCTACAATTAGTCTGCTTAATCTGTTACAACCAAAACCGTTCGGCTATTAGAAATTAAGGGAACTCTCAATAAAAATGCGAATAATAAACCACTGACCATATTAGATTTCTCTAGTAGTGTGTCCTTGCTTTACCTTTTCCAATTTGATCTCTAGCCAATTCTAACTTAGTGCCCACCGATCGACTCACCTGATCCAACGTGAAGGATTAATGGTTCCAAGGTTGGCTCCTTCAGTTTAAGCAAAAAAAGCTGGGAATATCCTAACTGTGTTAGTAGCATCCATGCTTCGTGTCCTTTTACTGGATCATGAGCCAATATGACTTTGGGTCGATCAGCCTGAAACAGCTCATCATAATGCTCCTCTAATATCCTGGACAATGGAATATTCATCGCCCCATCCACATGCCCTATTTGGTAGTGGTGTTCATCGCGAATATCTATCAGATAGGGATCAGTAAGTTGTACGAAAGCTGTAGAGTCCAATTGATAATCCGTGATCAGAACCCTGTCATGAACTTCTTTGGCAGTCAATTCGAATTGATTTTTGTCTGCATAAAATGATACAATTAGTAAGAATCCAAAAGTAGATACAACAATAATGGCTAAGGGCCTGATAGATGATTTCATGGTTTTAAGATTTAGCTACAACCTCCCTGAACTTTTTTCTTTTTCCTTCCCTGTATAGGTGCAATTGGCTTAAACTCTACTTTCGGAATGGCTTTGGCTCCAGTAAAGAACTCCCGAGCAGCATTTCGCTGTTCGTATAGGTCAAACTCCTCTTTGGATGCCGTCTGAGCAGGATATTCAGGATCAAGGATGGTGGCTCTCCAAGCATTCAATCCACCTTTGAGTAAGTAATTATTTCCATATCCTAGTTGTTTTGTTATCACCCACACCTGGGTAGCCTGTTGATCCTCCAGACCATAAATCACATTTTTATATATGCTTTGATCAAACAAGTACAGAAAGTTATCCTCAAAAATGCTGTCCAATGGAATATTGGTAGCTCGCGGCAATGGATTCTTGAATTTACTGGCAGAACGCACATCAATCAGTCGAATCGAAGGATCCCCTGATATCAATAGGTGAGCCAATTCGTCGGCGGTTATATAGTTACTTTCCATCAGCATTTCCTGAAGCAACTCATGCTCATTTAAGGCAATAGCATCGTTCTTCCTACCTGGAAGCATGGCTCCTGTAATCCCCAAAGCGAGAATGAATACAGACAAAATCTCTCTACTTTTCATAATATTTAGATTAAAGATTTTTAGTTATGTCAGGTCTTCTAAATCTTTTCTCAGCCCACTCTCCTACCCAAAACATGACAACCGCAGCAACGATAACAAGTAAGACCATCAGGCCGTCACTTAGACCAAGCGTAGTGGAAAGCTTTATACCTCCAAGGTAGTTTTGCATGTAGATGTCTTTCCATAATGGGTATGTTTCTCCAAAAAGAAAGATTCCGATTAAACTTCCTCCCAAATAAGCAAGAGCATCCAGCTTGCCTATAGCCGCAGCGCATACGCTCGTGCCGGGACAGAATCCACCAATGATAAACCCAATCCCCATAATGACTCCACCGATAATCGCAGAGTCGATATAGTATTCATTAACGTAAACGATACTCATGTCCATCATCTCGAAATAATTCAGGAATAGTATACCAACCATGGCCACAATTGCCGCAGTAAAAAACACTTTCAGTACGGTAGTATCGTACCCATAAAACATACCCGCAAGCTTCCTACTGGAGGAGAATCCAGCTTGTTCTAATGCAAAACCAAAACCTATTCCAATCACAAATGCGAGAAGAAAATTGAGCTCTTGAGATATTTCGTAAATTGGTATGATCGGTCCCATGTTAAATCCAGTTTTTCCTAAAGAAGTAAGCAAACAAATAAGCTGTGCCGAAGATGGCAATCATTGTGACAAAGCCCGCCAGAGATAAAGTGGCCATTCCACTGAGTGCAGCTCCACTGGTGCATCCACGACCAAACTGCGACCCAAATCCAAACAAGGCACCTCCCAGTACGGCCATTATGATTCTACGTCGTTTCGTAATGTTCGGTGTGTGCTCCGTCTTAATGGACAACCTTCCAGATAGCGCTCCAGATAGAAAGCCTCCCACAACTACGCCCAACACTTGAAACACCAGCCAGTTGTTCATTGGGTGCTCACCTTCATCGATATATTTGGCATAAAAACCAGACTCTTCGGCTTTGGTATGAGCCACTGACTCAATGGTGGTAACGACTACACTTTTCATTGCTCCACTGGCACCTAATCCACGACCGGTCAGGTAAAATGAGAGCAATAATACCAAGCCCAGGATGATACCCGCCAGATAGGGGTTCATATACTTAGTTTTTCCGGTAATATAGTTGTGATGTGACATGATCAATACAGGTATCTACTTGCCTGACCGGCATATACGATGACAAAACGTAACATGATATTCCCAACCAGAATCAACAGAACAGGTATCATAGCTGGTATCTTTTGTCCCCGGAGTTCCAGAAGTTCCAGTAATCCTGGTAATACCATACCAATGAAGACCACAAAAATCCAGAATGGTAAGGTGTAGGGTCCACCCAAAAACAAGCGGGCAGCCTCTATCTGAACTTCCGTACTCGCCAGAAGCCCCATAAACATATGGATGATAAAAAACAGCTCAACACCGATAATGACAAGATCCAGTTGACTGAACAGCTTACGTTCTAGCTCATTTTTAGAGAAGAACATGATTATAGCAGCACCAGCTGAAAGTCCAGATGCCAGGAATAACGGACCAAGTATGGAAGTATTCCAAAGTGGTCGGGCATTGAATGCGGAGAGCAAAATCCCTGTATAAATCCCCAATATCACAGAAAAGAACACCAATATCCAGGCAAGCACTCTTCGATGTTTAATAAAATAGCCTTCCAGGTCATAAAGCCATTGAAACTTCCAATCCCACTTAGGAAAAACCTCTCGCACATATGTAGCACTCCAGATGATTGATAATGGCGTAATCACCATTAAGGTCCATGCTCCCCAGGACATAGGCGACTCTATTCTTAAAGTGGTGTACAATCTCCAGAAATAGAGTTTATGATGTAGATCCAGGAATAGAGCTCCCAGACCCAGAATCAGAATGAAAGGTGTAAGCATTGGCGCCCACTTCACGGAAGCAGGATAATCTTTCTCTTTGCCCCTTAGGTAATAAAAAGAGGCAAAAAAGAGAAGACCCGCTGCCAGTCCTCCTACAAACAAATAAAAAGCAATTTCCCATCCCCAGATACTCAGCGTGGGATCCACTTTGTAGTTCATTCTACCACTTATAATAATTTCTTCTTCCATGACTTTAGATTAAGAAGTACAATTGAGGGTCTGTTCCTGCTTCCGTTTTTAAACGCTTGTATTTTCGTTTCTTGATTTTTTTGGAAACCTCGCTATTTGGATCATCGATATCCCCAAAGTACAGGCAGTTGGTCGGACAAACTTCCACACAAGCTGGTTGTTCTCCTTTTCGTACTTTGTGAATACAAAACGTGCATTTATCTACATAACCATCCGGATGTGGATAGCGTGCATCGTATGGACAGGAGGCAATACATGCACCACACCCAATACACATTTCGGGGTTCACCAAAACCACACCACCTTCTTCGATGTGGCTGGCTCCGGTAGGACAACACCTAACACATGGTGCATTGGCACAGTGGTGACACCTTTCGGATCTAAACTCTAACTCAAGGTTTGGGTAAGTCCCGCTAGTTGTCTCCACAATCCAATCTCTGCAAAAACCCACGGGCACTTTGTTCTCGATCTGGCAAGCAACCACACAGTCACTACAACCTACGCATTTCTTAGTATCTATGGCCATTGCATATCTCATATCGCTTCTACGGTTTCAGGTTTGTCAGTTATAATGGTCACGAAGTTTCCGCGCATGCCGGTGCCTCCCATGACAGGGTCCAGCATTACATTGCTAATGAGCTCTGTATCGCTTGCACCTTTTCCGAAAGCACGACTTAGTTTTTTAGTGTTATGGCCAAAGCCATGAGCCATGTATACAGAGTCCCACCTGATCCTCTCCGTGATTCTTACCTTTATGGAGAAGGTAGAGACAATGTCATCCTGATTTTTCAACCATACATACTGTCCATTCTTCAATGCCCAGAGTTTAGCCACCTTGGGATTCACCCAAAGTTCATTTTCAGACATGATATCTGCCAGATTTGGATTATTGGTAGTTCGGCTAAATGTATGAGCCGGAGCACGACCATAATTCAGTCGATAGTATCCTGGCTGTGGCTGAGGATGCTCGGTGTAAACCGGAAGTGGATCAAAGCCAGCGTTAGCTAACTCTGAAGAATACAATTCTATTTTACCAGTATTAGTGTTGAATGTATAATCCTGTCCATCTGCTATGTAGAGGTCATTAAACTGTCGTGCAAACTTCTTTACCCCTAGTTTCTGCATCTCGACTAGCGAACTTCCTATTTGTTTAAGCTGCCAATCCAGAACTTCTTCTATGTCTTTAAAGGCAAAGAATTTCTCCAGACCCAATTCAAAACCAAGCTGCTGAGCGATCCACCAATCCGGTTTGGAGTTGTATTTTGGTTTTACTGCGGGCATTCGAAGGGAAATGACTGGTTCCCGGTGAGGAGAATTTCGGATGCTATCATATCGCTCGAGATAGGTACATTCCGGCAATACCACATCAGCGTACCCTGTGATTTCCATCGGCATGGTATCAATCACCACGAGCAATTCTAATGCTTCAATTGCCCTCATGGTCATAGACTGATCCGGCAATGTGTGGACCAGATTCGTCCCATTCACAATCCATCCCTTAATATTCCAATCGCGATCTGGAGATGGAATAGTTGCTTCACACAGCACATTGGATACAACTTCATTAGCTAAATTAAACTGACCGGACACTGCATCCTTCCAGGAGTGCTCTGACCTAGGATAAGGAGGGTGAGGAAAGTCTGGAATATTCACTTTATCCGGACTGTAAAAACCGCCCCTTTTACCCCATGAACCTAACAAACCATTCAAAATAGCCACTGCACGCAGCCTCTGAGTATCATCACCATACCAGGTTACATGTCTACCTGGGTGAATAATTACCGATGGAGAGGCATTAGCCATTTCTCTCGCCGTTTCTCGAATCACCTTCGGCTCAATGGTAGTGATGCCATACGCCCACTCTGGTGTGAATGGTGCTACATGGACTTTGAGCTCATCAAAACCAAATGTATATTTCTCCACATAGGGTTTGTCATACCACTCTTCATTAATAATGACATGAATCCATGCGAGTAATAAAGCAATATCGGTGGATGGCTTAATGGCCAGCCAATGTTTGGATTTACTAGCTGCTGTAGAAAACCGTGGATCCACCGTAATAATAGTAGCACCTTTATCAATAGCTTCTGACATTTCCTGCACCTGACCATTGTGCATATTTTCTCCAATATGGCTACCGATGAGCACCAAACACCTCGTGTCACGAATATCGGTTCGTTCTGGTGAGTAGATTCCTTCTCCAAAAGTTGAGATGAACGCCACCTCGCGAGGACCTCTACATTGCGCAAAGCTCCTAGTTTTGCGCAATGTAGAGGTCCTCGCGAGGTGGCGTT
>JAMWZA010000068.1 GCA_024305105.1 Marinoscillum sp. | reverse complement strand
TGTTTGGGCAGTTTCCACTTTCGCAGATGGTATGCAGTTTATTTTCATCTACAATCTTGCGAACTTGCGCATATTCCTTACCTACTGGCAGCTTCACCCGCAACCAATTTGGTTTTTTGACTTTTTGCGCTTTATCCTGTGATATTGTTGGTAATTCGATCATGTCCTCTCAAAATGTTGTGCAAAGAAAGCTTTGCAATTCTAAACTTCCAAACAAGGCTTTTTACTTCCTCGTTCCCCAGTACATACTAAAATATAGTGCGGTAAATACGGCCTGATTATCTTGTGTAGGAATAATGATGACTTTTTTTGGGAAAGCTTCTAAAGAAACACCGATCTCAACGCCTGCAATATTGTTTTTAAAAGACCCAAACTCAAAGGATAAACCGGCTTTGGCATTTAGGCCCAGCCGAATATTCGATTCTCCAAGGCCTTGAAATAACTTGCCAGAACCCTGCACCGATCCAATGGACTGATGTTTTTGAGGATCATATTGTTCATACTCGCCATTGCTGAGAATATAGTAAGGAGCGATAACTCCGATGGTCGGACCAGCGGCGATCAATCCACTAATCTGAACTCCTTGCTGTGGTGCTTTTTTAAAGAGTAATTTTTCCTTACCGTAATTTCCTCGGATGGAATACAGAAAGTTTTGCTTGCCCCAGGTAAAATACGTTCCAGATGGTGAAGGATACCTGTTTTCCTTTGGATGCTTCACATTCACGATCTCGATTCCGTAGGTCGTAAAAACATTGTCTTTTTGTCTCCTGGCCAATTTGAAGATACCACCACCCAAAAGCCCACTGTTGGTGTTTTTGGTCAGCCCCCAGATAATCTCTGTGGTATAATCATCCTCATCTATTTGAGCTTGTACACCCAAAAAAGTCAGAGATAAGAATAGTACCAATAGAGATTTTATTTTCATTGTCTTAAGTTAACAATTTGGTGGAAGATTACCCTCAGGCAGCAATTGGTTTAATGTTGTCAATGACTTCATCAAAGGAAATTCCAAAATGAGAATTGTCATAAACGCATTCTCCATTTTGAATAAGTAAAATTTGCGGACTTTGATGGTCCACACCATACTTCTCCGCTATGGCATTGGAGATGTCTCTATTAGCAATCAAATCAAGAAAATAAGCCTCCAGATTTTGAGCTTTATCTGTATTCCACTTACGTTCCAATCGATTTAGAGACGCAGCGCTAATCGAACAACGTGTACTGTGTTTAAAGATCAATACAGGCTTGTTTTTTGAAATTTCGTTTATTTGGTTGAGCGTATCAAGCTCAGATAATTCGTTCCAGTTCATATTAATTATTCCAGATGTCTGCTTCTTTTCTATCAAACTTTGGTTTAGAAATCTTATCAGTAACAGCATCTGGTTGAACTTTGTTCCTGTTTAGTCTGGTCCAGAACACATTCCATTTTCTTAGACCCTTCCTGACGACCCTGCTGTCGCTATTGACTTTGTTGTGGTGGAAGCTTGGATGCATGTCTTTTTCACTAATCCACTTTCGTTTAAAATTCCCGGAGAAATCAGCAGATGGTCCCTGTGTAGGGTTGTACATAGGTACTTTCGTGCCTTCGTAATTCTTTTGACGGTTGGACGTCCATAGGTTGTCCACAGTAAACCCAATTTTGGATTGTCCTTTGCTTTCTCCTTTGTATTTGCTGCTGTAGAAATTGTAAGGCCTGTTGGCCTCTTTTTGTTTCCCATTGCCATCAAACCGGTGCTTGTTTGTAGAATAGCGTGGTTTAATCCAGTTCCAGCGCATACTGGCATAAGGCGACCCCTGAGAGTATCTTGGTTGTGTTCCCTTGTTAAAAAGTCGTTCGAGGTAGGGTTGATCCTCAGACCCACCGATGGAATACCGTGGTGTGACCGATTTATCTTTTTTACTAAACGGAGAACCGGCAGAGTATCTTGGTTGAGTTTTCTTGGCAAAAAGCTTGTCAAACAACGATTGATCTTCTGGCCCATCTTGCGAGTACCGCGGTGTAACCATTTTTTGTTTTCGTGTGAAAGGTGATCCGGCAGAATAGCGTGGTGTTACGGAAAGTTGCTTTTTAGTAAATGGACTTCCAGCAGAATAACGTACCTGTGACTCGGGGCTGAACAATCTTTCCAGGAATGACTTGTCGAATGGTGATCCCACTGAATACCGTGGAGTCACGGACTTCTCCTTTTTGCTAAAACGCTGTGCAGAGGCAGATCTTGGACCTGATTGCTTACTGAAAAGTTGTTCAAGAAAGTTTTTCTCGAATGGTGAACCCGCCGAGTACCTTGGTGTGACGAATTTTTGTTTTTTGCTGAAAGGCATTCCTGCAGAATAGCGAGGCGTTACAGATAGCTGTTTTCTGGAAAATGGTGATCCAGAAGCTGATCGCGGACCTGAGTCTTTCTGAAAAAGCCGGGCAAATAAAGATTGCTGAAAAGGTTTACCACTAGAATATCTTGGAGTAATTCGTTTGTCTTTCTTAGAAAACGGAGGTTTCGAAGAACTAAAACGAATTGGCTTTTTCTTTCCAGACATCATACCAGCCAAGCCAGAGGAAGAGTATCTGGGGGAAGTGTATCTCTGCTTTTTAAAGAGATTTCTTCGCTGAGATGTTGCCGATCGAGGCGTTTGACTTTTGCGTTTGTTAAAAGCAGCAAATGGCGATCCAGAGGAGTATCTTGGTGATGCACCTGGTTTGCGCTGTTGTAGCGCTCTTTTACTGCTCGACTTACCTTTATCCTGATGGAAAAGATTATAGAGCCATCCCTTCTTGTCACTTTTCTGAGTTTTCAGCCGTTTATCAGAATCAGTAATTAACTGACCGAAGGCTTCATTCCCAGAATACGTTAAAAGAATCAGGAAAAAAGAAAATATGATTAGAAATCTTTTCAACACAAACTTACATTCCTACCAAAGATTTCAAATTTACTCCGTAATCCCAATCAATTAACGGTATATCACTACTAATAGCGTATCAGTCCGTCGATTTTATCTTTAATCCGGTTTTTAGGTAAGAAATTCTCTTCCAGAGCTTTAGCAAATGGTACTGGAGTGTCGAGGCTAGCCTCTCGCATGACTGGTGCATCCAGGTTTTCAAAACAGTATTCACTGATCCAGGCAGCGATCTCTCCGCCGATTCCACCGGTCATACAATCCTCATGAAGGATAATTACACGACCGGTTTTCTTGACCGTTTGAGCAACAGCTTCTTTATCCCAGGGCAATAGGGTGCGCAAGTCAAGCACATCTGCTTCTATACCTTTCTCTTTTATGGCTTCTAGCGCCCAGTGTACGCCCATACCGTAGGTGATAATGGACAATTCCGTGCCTTTAGCAGCTACTGCCGCCTTTCCCACTTCGGTGGTGTAATAACTTTCCGGAACATCGGCACTAAGCGACCTGTAAAGATACTTGTGCTCAAAATAGAGATAAGGATTCGGATCCTCTATAGCGGCATTGAGCAACCCTTTGGCATCTGTCGGGTTAGATGGATAAACTACCTTCAATCCGGGTGTATGGAAAAACCAGGCTTCATTGGATTGGCTGTGAAAAGGACCGGCTCCCACGCCAGCGCCCGTTGGCATCCTAACGACCACATCGGCATTCTGACCCCATCGGTAGTGTATCTTGGCAAGGTTATTTATTATCTGGTTGAATCCACAGGTGACAAAGTCAGCAAACTGCATTTCCACAACGGACTTCATTCCCCGAATAGACAAGCCAAGTCCGGCACCTATGATGGCCGATTCGCATAGCGGTGTATTTCGAATCCGTTCCTTTCCAAACTGCTCCACGAAACCTTCAGTGATCTTAAAAACTCCGCCGTAATCCGCTACATCTTGTCCCATGACCACCAAATCCGGGTATTTTTCCAAACTTTGTTTCAAGCCATCGGAGATGGCATCCACAAATCGGCGAGGTGACGTTTTCTTATTTTTAGGAACCTGCACTTTCTGGTCAAATGGAGCAAAAAGATCGGCCATTTCAATAGCAGTATCGGCTTCTACATCCGGCTTGGCAAACGCTTCTTTTACGGACGTGGTAATGGATTTTTTGATCTTCTCTTTGACTTCATCTAGGTCTTTCTTTGAAGCGACTTTCTCTTTGATAAGCCACTTTTCATAATTTTCGATCGGGTCTTTTTTGCCCCAGTAGTCCATCAACTCGTTCGGCACATATTTGGTACCGGAAGCCTCTTCATGTCCGCGCATTCTAAAAGTCCGCGCTTCGAAGATGACCGGTCGTGGGTTTTGACGAATGTCAGCAACCAGTGGTTCCAGTTCGTTTAATACCTCCAGAATATTATTGCCTTCTACACTTATGGCTTCAATACCATAAGCAGGCCCTTTTACTGTAAAGGATTCAAAATTGAACTGCTCGTTGCTAGGTGTGGATAATCCATACCCATTGTTTTCAATAATGAAAATAACCGGGAGGTTCCAAACTGAAGCGACATTAACCGCCTCATGAAAGTCACCTTCACTGGAGCCGCCATCCCCACTAAACACAATCGTGGCTTTAGGTTCTTTTCGCAAAAGCCTCGATAATGCAATGCCATCGGCTATCCCTAGTTGTGGACCCAGGTGCGAAATCATCCCTACGATGTTATGTTCTTTGGAGCCGAAGTGAAAAGATCGGTCTCTTCCTTTGGTGAAGCCGTTGATTTTACCCTGAAACTGTTCAAAGAGCTGGGTAAAAGCAACTCCTCTGGAGGTAAACACACCGAGGTTGCGGTGCATGGGTAGTATGTATTCGTCATTGGTTAGTGCTAGTGTGGCACCAACAGAGATGGCTTCCTGACCAATTCCGGAAAACCATTTACTGATTTTTCCCTGACGTAGAAGAATCAGCATTTTTTCTTCAATTAGGCGGGGAGTGACCAGCTCGGAGTAAATCTCTAAAAGCTGTTTATCGGTTCTTTGCTTTCGAACAAAATCCATCTGTTGTTTCTTATTTAGGGGTGTTTGATGATTGGGCACTTGGGGTCAAAAAAATTTGTCCAAAGGTATAATGATTCCTTTCATCTCCACGTCATTTAATTGACTCAGAACTAATTTATTTGCTTCCACTGACTCAATCAAATGGAATACTGGGAACATTCCTTAATTTTGGCGCTTCATGGTTGACTACAAAGAACACAAACTCCCCAATGGCCTTCAGGTAATTGTACATGAAGATCACGATACTCCGGTAGTATGTCTGAATGTTTTGTACAAGGTTGGTTCGCGGAATGAGTTGCCACACAAGACTGGATTTGCACACCTCTTTGAGCATTTGATGTTTGGTGGGTCCAAGAACGTTCCCAATTTTGATGAGCCGCTTCAGGCTGTGGGAGGTGATAACAATGCGTTTACCAACCCGGATATAACCAACTATTACATCACCGTACCCTCGGCAAATGTGGAGACGGCTTTTTGGCTGGAGTCTGATCGCATGATGAGCTTGTCCTTTAATCCGGAAGTGTTGGAAGTACAACGTAAGGTTGTCATCGAAGAATTTAAGCAGCGATATTTGAATCAACCGTATGGAGATGTATGGCTCAAGCTACGACCTCTTGCCTTTGAAAAACATCCATACAGCTGGCCGACGATTGGCAAAGAAATCAGTCACATCGAAGATGCTACGATGGATGATGTGAAGAGCTTTTTCAATGCGCACTACCATCCAGGAAATGCCGTCCTGGTGCTGGCTGGTGACATCACGGAAGAAAAGGCGCTGGAGCTAACTTCTAAGTGGTTTGGTCCGATTCCCGGAAAAGATCAGGATGTGGCAGAAGTGGCTAAAGAGCCCGAACAAAAACAGGCCAAGAAGATGGAAATCAAGGCCAAAGTACCAGCGGATGCATTGTATAAGGTCTATCACATGCCTGGCAGAATCGGTAAAGACTACCACTCTGCAGATTTGCTAAGCGACTTATTGGGTCGGGGAAAGTCGTCCATTCTTCATCAGGAGCTAGTAAAGAAAAAACCGATGTTTTCTAGCCTGTCGGCTCATGTGACAGGAAGTTTTGATCCAGGCTTGTTTGTGATTTCTGGTAAGTTGCTTCCAGGCGTTTCTATGGAAGATGCGGATAAGGAAGTTCAGAAGGTCATTGAGCCAATATATAAAGGGGTAGAGGCGCGGGAAGTCGAGAAGGTGAAAAATCAAGCAGAAGCCACGACCATATTTGCCGAAGTAGACCTACTCAATCGAGCAATGGGTCTTGCATATGCTGCTTTTCTTGGAGACATTGACCTAATTAACACGGAATTGGATTTGATCAAATCGGTTACTGCTGAGGATATCGTGGAGTCCGCTAAGAAAATACTTCGAGAAGAGAACAGTACGACACTTTACTACCTGTCAGAAAAATGAAACCAAACATTAGAATAGGATACGGATACGATGTGCATGCCCTTGCAGAAGGCGTGGATTTTTGGATTGGTGGGATCAAGATTCCCCACACTCATGGTGCTTACGGTCATTCGGATGCGGATGTACTCATCCATGTAATCTGTGATGCTTTGCTAGGTGCGGCTAACATGAGAGATATTGGGTTTCACTTTTCAGATAAGGATTCTCAGTTCAAAGGGATAGATAGCAAAATATTGCTGAGGCAGGTGGTTAAACTTCTGGATGATGCGGGATATGGCATTGTGAATGTTGATGCGACAGTTTGTCTTCAGCAGCCAAAACTGAGTCCCCACATCGAAAAGATGAAAGAGACTCTAGCCGAAACCATGGATATTCCAGTAGAAGATGTTTCCGTGAAGGCCACGACTACCGAGAAGCTGGGTTTTGTGGGTAAAGAAGAAGGTGTTTCAGCACATGCAGTCGCCTTGATTTACAAGAAGTAATCAGCGGAGCAACACAAATTCATACCGATTGCATGGATTATAAAAGTGCCAGGCTGTCAAGCCCCTAATTGGTAAGTCATAGGCATACACCGAACCGCCTTCGAAAATCTCGTCCGTGATTTCCATCAATGCCTGCTGTTCTCCTGTTTGCACCGTATCGGTGTGATAATATTCATCCAGCAGCTCCAGTTCCAGTCTGTTGCCAACTTGTGTTGGATTAAAAGACCTTAGGTAGATCGCGGTACTGTCATTCTCATATTCCAAATAGAATCCGACGCTGTTTTCAGGAATCGTGTCATCCTCTAAACCATATGACATTAAAAAAGCAGCTGCTGAAGGCAGTTTCCCGGCAATACTTCCTTCTTCGGAGAGCGACCTTAGGCTATCGTCAAAAATGAATGGGATGTTTACGGAAAACAATGTTTGGGTAGGCTCAAAGGTTAACCCCGAGCTATTGAAAAGGCTTTTGTTAATTTGGCCTGTGCCTGCACCAGTTACAGTGGCAGAATAGTTTGGTGTTAAATCACCTGATCCCAGACATAACTCTGGACCTGTTTCAGAGAAATCACCCAATGAGATTTCACTCAACGAAAAACTGGTTCCTCCAGTGTTAATGTTCACAGGATTATTGAGAACGAGTTTGCCATCCAAAAAGGTATAGCCTGTGGCTTGATTGATAGACTGATAGCTTCCAGAAAGCACTTCTTGTAAACTACTTCCGGGGCCAGCCAGGTCAATACTCAACGATCTTTTGAGAAGGTTCACGGTCCAAAATATAGAGATGTCTGCTCCACTGAGATACAGTTGTTGGGAAGGATTAAATCCAATAACAAACTGTGGACCCTGACCACTATAGGCACTGAAGTTTTGTGCCATTTCCCTTGAAAATAAGTCGGCATCATTGGTTCCAGCCGGTTCAAAAACGATGGTTGTCTGGTCAAAAAGATCGGATTTGCTCGTGAAAATTAAGTTGCCATCCTCTTCCTCCGAGTAAAGGAGCTCAAACTCCGCACCAAAACTGGCTTGATCTAACTCAAACAAATAATGAAATACACCATACGTTTCAAAAATCAATTCTAAACTCAATCCAGCATCAATTCGGTAGGTGATCGTTTGATCGAAGTAAATTCCTTCTTCGGCTGATATATCGGACTGGATATTTAAGTTGCCATCGTCATCGAAGGTGAGTAACATAAAAAAGCTACCTGATTCAGGGGTAGGCTGATAACTGACTTTCCAGCCATTCGTCGGGTCTGTCAATTCATCGCGTAGGTCTTCTATGGCTTCAGACGTACGCTCTTCTACAGATGGCAGATCCGCTTGTTCCTCCTCACAGGCAAGTGACGAAATAACGATTAGCAATATGTATATCCAGTGTTTGCTCATAGATTATTGGAGCTTCTCTTGAATAATCCCTCTCAATTCTTCCAGGTCTATACCCGTTACTTTTTCATAGTGCTCGGTAATAGCCGCTACTTTTTGAGTGATGAATGCTTTTCCGTTGTTTTCAGCTTCGCACGCTGCTGTATTGCATTCATCGTCCTGAATGATAAACCGTTCATGAAAATCAGGGTCAAACAAGTAGAAGGCTACGGTTTCAGCAAAGTCTTCATTGGGGGAACTCGTGGCATAAGGTGAAACAAAGCCCCGCATGATCGCACCCTGATCAGTTAGATTAAACCACGATCCAGCACTGGTATAACCACTGGTAGTTATCGTTTCGTAGGCAGTCGGGAGTTTATAACGCTGGTGAACGATGTGTGAGAACTCATGGTAGACGGTTTGTAATTGCAGTGATCTCCACTCCTGATCACTTGGGTCTATGGAATTGACATTGGTGAAGGTAATTCGCGCTCCAGAGTCTGCAGTTCCCAGAGTCACTGTACCATCTGGATTGTAAATAAAGCCGCCAAGTAAAATGATTTCCGGAGGGACATGTCCTCGGAAAAATTCTTCACCGTTGGTCACCTCCAGGTAAGGATTAATCCAATATTCCTGAATGAAATCAAGCATTGGTTGTACCACATCAAGTTTTGGTGGTGCTACACGTTCTCCGGGATTGACATACCGATCAATGTACCGATAGCGAATAGCCATGTTGTACTCCTCTGTGAAATTATCCTCAATGTATTGATCAAGGGCACTTAGTTCCACATCCTGATCCTTCTCTGCTACATTGAGCGATTCATCTGGATAACATCCAGAAAGCATCAGTCCAATGGTCACTATGTATAAAATACTCTTCATATCACCTGTCGTTTGGTTCTAATCCGCCAACTTCGATCGCCGACTGAGGGATCTGGAAAATTCTTCTTGGGTCATTTGCTCCCAGCGAGATCGTAGATCCATCAGCCAATGAATGCGTAACGGATAGACCATAGCGCTTAATATCAAACCATCTCAACCCTTGAATGATAAATTCCTTTTGTCTTTCGAAAAGGATGTAGTTCAAAAGAATAAGCTGGTCTGTAAAACCCGGATCATTTTGGGCTCCAAAAAATGCTCTGAGTCTGTCCATGGTAAGCTCTGTGTCTCCGCCACTGTATCTTCTATCAACAAATACCTGTAAATCCGCTAAGCATTCATCCAGGTCACCCAATAGCATGTATGCCTCGGCGCGATTCAACAATACCTCTTCACCGCTAAAGATTACAGCAATGTGGTAAGGTGTGCCCACGTTTGAATTGAGACTACTTCTTTCAAACAGGTTTTGGAAGCGTACAGGAAGTAACGCATTATTCCCTTTGACGAAAGCAGGATTTTCTCGCTCGTCAGTAGTACCAGTAAAAGGACTGGCAGCATACAAGTCGCCATACCACTGATCCAAAGGACCATGAGCGAAATCAGGTCGCTGGACCAGAGAGATCTTTCGCATGAGCAGCAAATTGCTTGCCTGATCTGGAGAGGTGTAAAGCTGAGGATAGCCGGTAATGGATGATTTGGCGTTGAGGAACTCCTCTGATGTCAAATCACGAATAAATCTTCCCGGATTGGATCCCAAAAGTTGAGAGCTGTACGTTATACACTCTATCGGGTCACCACTCCATAGATAATACCTGGATGCAAAAGCCAAAGCAGCATTTCGATTGAAATGGTACTTGCCCGAATTGTTGTAGTAGGTGTCATTAACATCTTCCAGGCCATCTTCCAGATCGTCTTCCACTTCACGATACACTCGTCTTACAGATTCTCTTTCATACGTTTCGATAAAGACCGTTTCTGGTGTTTTAATATAGGGTACACCATCTTCTCCATCATCAATGGTGACGTGCTCGCCAAACATATTGACAAGCATAAAATGTCCATAAGCACGTGTAAGTTTCGCTTCAGCTTCGATGGCATCTTTGTATGCTCGATCCTCATCATTTTCAATGACGATCTCGTCCAATGCGTCCAATACCTCATTGGAATGGGCGATAGCACTATAGGTTTTAAACCAATAGAAATCTGGGGTATCCAATTCAGTAGGACCGGTAGTTACATCTTCCCACTCATAGGCTTGCTGCTGTGCTTGACGTATGGTCACTCCAGTAGTAAATCCCACATTATCGGTCATCCAATCTGTGAATGCCGGGCTGGCAATCGAATAAGCGTTTGTGAGTAATTGTGCGTTTTTGTCCAGATCGGTGAGGTTCACCCGGTTATCTGGAGCTACATCCAGAAAGGAGTCACATCCTCCTATTAGAGTCATCATTCCAATTCCAATCCACTGGCGATATGTCTTTTTCATTTTCATCAGAAGCCTACGTTTAGTGAAAATGTTAAGGTCCTTGGTTGTGGAAGCGAAACTCCACCACTACTGAAGAACTCAGGGTCCTGACCATTTAGTTTGCTGTCTGAATAGAGCAAGGCAATGTTTTGTGCTTCGATACTTAGCGATGCGGAAGATAAACCGATACGGGTTGTAAGCGTAGTGGGTATTGCATAGCCAAGTCTCATTGTTCTCAAGCGAATGTAATCTCCATTGGCTACTCGTGCTGTACTTTTATTGTATAGTTGGTATGCAAGCACAATGTCGCCATTGCTTTGTGCCACACCTCTATCAAGTATTACCGGCACATCAGTTAGCTCTTCGTCACCAGGTACGGCCCATCGGTTAACCAACTCTGCCGGAAGTGCATCAAAGTCTGTATAGCTGGCATAAAAGCCATCATTCAATCGAATCTTGTAATCAAACTTGTACGATAGCATTACCATCAATGAAAAACCCTTGTAGGTAAATGTGTTGGTCAATCCACCTCCGCCTCTTGGCTCCACAGGGCCTTCATATTGCAGGGTGGATGTCAAATTGCTTCGTCCCTGCAAATCGTACTGATACACTACTTCACCATTTTCATCAAAGAAAGTTGGAAGTCCCTGGCTGTTTAGTCCCGCGAATTTGGTGGAGAACAATCCTCTTCTCGGCCCTCCGAGCACCGGAGCGCCATTCTGACCAATTGCATCTGCTAATCTTGGTCCAAAGTCCAATCGGGTGATTTTATCACGCGTATAGCCAATGTTGAAGTTGGTGCGCCAGGTAAAGGACCCATTGTTAACATTTTCTGTAGCGATATCAAATTCAAATCCCTCCGCACTCATATCAGCGAAGTTTCCGGTTTTAAGTCCCTGACCACCGATACCACTTGTTTGAACGGTCCCGATCAGGTCAAAGGAATTTCTGCGGAAGTAATTGAAGGAGGAGGTGATTTTATTTCCGAATATGGCTAGATCAGCACCGACGTTGAGTTCTTTTAGTTTTTCCCAGGTCAGTTCGGTATTGGTCAGGTCCTGAATGAATAGGTATGGCTCTACATCATCTGGCCGTACAGTTACGTCGGCTTGTAAGTTGAGCAGGGCGCTTGCGTTTGGAGGAGGGTTTCCAGAAACACCGTATGTACCACGAATTTTCAGGTCATTGATCCACGGGACATTGAAAAACGCTTCATTGGTGACATTCCACGCACCGCTCACATTCCATGTGGGTAGATACCGCGCTGCCTGGCTTTCTCCAAGCTGGTTGGAACCATCATAGCGCACCGTGAAATTGGCGATATATCTACTTTTATATGCATAACCACCATTTAGGAAAGAACCAATAAACCGATCTTGTGAACTGGAGATGCGGTAATAATCAATGTTTTGAAGGTTGAAAAACTCGATGATGTTTGGATCGGTCACTACAATTCCTCCACTCTCATAGATCACGCCCATACCCGTGGTACTTGTCTCGGATCGGTTGGTAAACCGGATTTCCTGACCAGCAAATATGTTGACTTCATGGCTTTCTCCAAATACTTTGTTCCAGTCGGCACTAATTCGGGTGTAAATATTAATCAGCTCGCTTTGGTCCAAATAATTAAATCCGCCTTGTGGCAAAACCACTACCGGATTTAGTCCGGGGTTGTCTGGATCTCGGAAGAGTAGATTGTTTGCATCCTGAATAAACTGTGTACCATTGGCGCGATATGCTTCGGCCTGGTTGGAGTTTTCATGTACGGTATGATCACGAACGGTGTTGGCGTACCGGGCTTGCATGACACCGTTCAGGTTTAGGTTTTTAGTCGGTGTTACTGCAAAATCTGTTTGTGCAGAGAAATCTGAAACCGTGATATCAATGTAATTGAGCTCCAGTTCTTCCAGAATATTGAAAGGTGCATAGTTTCTTCGGAAATATTCCAGATTTCCGTCACTGTCATAAGGACGGATAGACCTGGCGGTGTTCAGCGCATAGCTAAACGGGTTAATATCAAAGTTTCGGCTGAAGCGTCCGGTGATTGGGTCAAACTCTCGGTTTCTAGTGCCGGGTACTTTTTGGTCGCGATAACTGGCCGTAAGTTTTAACCCAAATGTGAATAGATCGGAAAGGAAATAGGTGTTACGTGCTGTGGCCGTTACCCGATCCACTTTATCTGCAATGGTCTGTCCCTGGTCGTTGAGATAAGAGATGGAATAGTAGCTGTTGGATTTTTCACTGCCTGATGTGAAGCTGACCGAATGCTGTTGTTGCAAGCCAGCGTCCCTAAACAGGACGTCAAACCAATCGGTGTTGGCATTTTCATATTGATTGAGAAAATCTTCATTTAAGGTACCACCTGGTCCCCACTCCAGCTCGTGGTTGCCAATTTGGGTAAACATTTTCCCCATCGCACCATAGTTCTGTGCCCTTACTGAAGTGGTGATGTCCACTAACCCTTTTTCATACAGCTCTCGATAAACCGACATCTCCTGAGCAGAGTTCATCAAACTGAATTGGTTGTAAGTAGGGCGAAGCTTGAATGAATAATTTCCGGTATAGTTGACTCTTAACTTCCCACTTTTTCCTCTCTTGGTGGTAATGACGATCACGCCGTTGGCAGCTCTGGCACCATAGATGGCAGTAGCAGATGCGTCTTTGAGTACCTGAAACGACTCGATATCGTTGGGATTTAGATTGGCGATGGAGGAGGAAATTAGGGTATTGGCATTTCCGGAAATGAAATCATCGGTATTGACATTGGCCAAATCTTCCAGAATTACCCCGTCCACCACAAAAAGTGGCTGGTTGTTACCATTGATGGAAGCGTTTCCGCGGATTCTTATTCTAGGAGATGTGCCGAAAGTCCCTGAGACGTTGTCCACGCTCACGCCAGCGACCTGGCCTTCCAGCGACCGACTTACATCGGCCAGTCCATCGATTTTAATGTCGTCCATGGACAGGCTTTCAGAAGCTCCAGTAAATAATTTCCGATTGACCTTCTGAAAACCGGTGACAACCACCTCTCCTAAAATTTCAGTGGATTCTTTTAGTTGTACACGAACAGGCTCATTGTTTTCTACAACGATCTCCTGGCTCTCCATACCAATCATGCTCACCACTAGTATTTGCCCTTGTTGGGCTTCCAGTCGAAAGCTCCCATCCAAACCCGTAACGGTTCCAGTATTTTCCCCTTTGATCTGGATGGTAGCCCCAATTAGGGGTTCACCGTTGGGATCGGTGATTGTTCCAGATACGGTAATTTGAGCGAATCCGGAAATTGATAAAAGAGTTAAAATAATAAATAAGCCCTGCTTAAGCATCCCTGATGACTTGTTCCAGAATTATTAATCTTCTTTTTCAAACTCCAAGGTGTATTCTAGCGTAATTAACTCTCCGTATTCATCAAAAAGCGCATTTATCTGCTCTTGGGTTTCAACAGTGTCTTGTACCTGTTCATCTTGAACAATAAAATCCGGTAATGCCTCCAATTGAATGTCGTAACTTAAGATTAAGTTTTCATTTGTTAACTCCTCAATTATAAATGAATCATCTAACCCACTCACTTCACTTTCATCAATATCCAAATCCAATTCATCGTCATCCTTTTCCCACTCTCCACTGTCGTCTGAGTCAATGATTTGATTTCCATTTACAGGAAGATTCTCTAATTCACGTTCATATGTCAAGTCTGCATTAAATGTGAAAACATAAGAGCTTTCTCCATAAACGCTACTTCCTGATCCGTAATATCTCGCAAAATCCGTATTGCTGCCTGTAACCTCAACATCTTCCAAAACCCAAACACCAACTAATGGATCAACAGGTTCCTCATCTTCTTTACAAGAAGCTAAGATCAATACGGCCAGACTTAAAAGGAGTAAATAGTTTTTCATGTGCATTATTTTACGTAAATACTAATTGATAGGAAGGCACTAAGAAAGCAACAGAGAATTCAAAATCCCTTACGTTTGACTAAAAATAATCACTAACAATGACTAATCACAGGCTAAAACTGATAACCACTCAAGATGGTTCGCACAGTTTGATGCGGGAAGACATGAATGAGACGTACCATTCATTTCATGGAGCGGTAGGCGAATCCAGTTATGTGTTTATTGAAAAGGGGCTGGAATGGTGCCATCAGCAGGAATCCAGCAAAGAAATTGGCGTTTTCGAAGTGGGCTTTGGAACAGGTCTCAATGCGTACCTGGCTGCTAAATTTGCGATGGAGAAAAAATACCACATCACATTTTATTCTGTAGAACCAATACCTGTTTCAGCAGATCTTTATGCTCAGTTCAATTATGGAAAGACTTCTGAAGATCAGGCGTTGTTGCAAAAACTCCATGAAGCCAAGTGGGGCGAATTAGCAGTCGTCCACTCTCATTTTTCTTTAGCAAAACATGAAACAACACTTGAGGCTTTTCATGCATCCAGAAGCTTTGATGTGATCTTTTTTGATGCTTTCGCTCCCAATAAGCAATCCGAGGTATGGAGTCTGAAAAACCTTCAAAAGTGTTTTGATATGACGAATATGGGAGGGTGCCTCACGACTTACTGCGCTCAGGGCCAGTTCAAGCGAAACCTGGCCGCAGCGGGATATGAAGTGGAAACGCTCAAAGGTGCCATGGGGAAGAAAGAAATGGTGCGGGGAATTCGTAAATAGACAATAGATTTAACGCAAAAGACTCTTGAGCTTTTCCTTACAAGCCAATGGAAACTAAAATGAGAAAGTCAGACCCAACATCGTCGAATGAAAAGTCCCTATTTCTTCATGCGTTTTCTGATACACTTTATCAGATAGCTCATAACCTAAGACAAGTTTCGTATCAGGGTCAACTATCCAGTATTCTTTCACCCCAAAGCGTTCATAGAGTTCCTTTTTTCTGATCAAATCATGATCCTTATTGCCTGGAGAAAGCACCTCAACCAATAAGTCCGGAACTCCATGGATATGACCATTCACATCAATGATCGATAAGTTCTTTTCTAAAACAACGACGATATCAGGCTGAACGGCATTACTGGTTTCGTCCAGATACACATCAAATGGAGCCACCAAAACTTCACTATTCCCATTTCTAAAATAAGTTAATAGCTGAAAATTTATTTCATTAAGAATTTGCTGATGCTTAAATATCGGTGACGGTGACATGTAAATTTGGTTATCAATCAATTCAGCCAACGTGCCTTCAGGCAATCCTTTATAAACTTCCATTATGGTTCTTGGTGGATGATCGATTATTCTTTCCATGACCGTTTGCTTTACTTAAACATACAAAAATTACCTGAAAAAGTTTCTTTATATTAGATCATGAAGATGCTCCGGCAAAGGAATCTTGGCCCCGTGCTCATCTGGAATTGGCGCTTGACGAAGTGGTTTGATTGGAATCAGTCCGGTCCAGATTGGTACATCCATTTCACTCTCTTCATGAGTCGGAGGCGCTTGTCTGCATTTGGCGGAAGCTTCATCCAGAGAAAATCGGATCGCTGTTGTCTTCTGCATTTCTTTCATGGTCATTGGCTTGAGATAGTCCCAGCTATTGGGCACCATCTTTTCAGTAAGCGCTTTGAAAGCAACAAACTTTTGATTTTCATCTTCGATCAACTCACCTTTGGCAAAAATCACCACCGAGCGATAGTTCACAGAATGATGAAAAGCCGTTTTCGCAATGACCAGTTCATCAGCTAGCATCGCCGTAATGCAGGTGCTCCGGCCGTCACTCAGCGTGCGCATCAAGTGCGAGCCAACAGAACCATGTAAGTAAATGTAATTGTCTATACGGACAAATGACTGAGGAATACTGTAGGGTACATCGTCTTCAGAGTAGCTTATTGTACAAAAAAGGGCTTCATCTAATATGCTATAGATGGTTTGATCGTCGTAGCTCGCACGTTGGTTCGCCATGCGGCTGGGAATCGTTCTTGTCGTCTTTCTTTCCATGGTCTATTCGTTTTTGATTCAAATGTAGTAGCTTGACGGACTAATAGAATAGTCCAGTTATTGAATATTAAGTAGGCCGGTTGTGTTAATAGAATTGTTGCGTTTAGATAGAGAAACTCAAGAAGAGCCACTTTATCGCCAACTTACTTTTCAGATATCCGCTTTGATCAAGCAGGAAGTGATCAAGCCAGGCTATGCTTTGCCGGGTACAAGGAAGTTAGCTGCCGAGTTGGGGCTGCATCGAAAAACGGTAGTAGCTGCAGTTGATCAGCTCGTCATCGAAGGCTGGTTGGAAACGGTTCCGGGCAAAGGAACTTTCGTTGCAGAAAAGATAGAGAGGGTGACTCCTATGGGATTTAATGAGGAGGGTTATACTCTGGGAAAAGCACCTCATTTATTGGTGCCACAGACCCTCCAAAGGGATTTACACCTGACGACTCAGCGCTATCATCTGGACGATGGCCTACCTGATCCCAGAATGGCTCCAACAGCCGAGCTGGCCCGCGTTTATAAATTCTATCTGACCAGAGGTAATACGTATCCGCGATTTACATACGGAGATACAAAAGGACAGCTGTTTTTAAGAAAGGCACTCTGTGAATATTTACAGCAATCACGTGCCATGAAGGTATCTCCAGATCAAATACTAATTACGCGGGGAGTGACGCAGGGACTTTATCTGTGCATCAATGGTCTGTTGAATCCAGGAGATAAGGTGGCCGTAGGTGAGCTCAACTGGGAGTCTGCCAATGCCAATTTTCTGTATCATGGTATGGAGTTGATCAAGGTAAGAGTGGATAAGGACGGATTAGATACCGATCATCTGGCCGAGTTGCTTCAGACCCATCGCATTAAAATGGTCTACGCCACGCCACATCATCAGTACCCTACGACGGTGATTATGCCTGCAGCAAGAAGGCTTCAGTTGATTCAACTGGCCAGAAGTCATGGATTCTACGTTTTTGAAGATGATTACGATTATGATTTTTATTATTCAGCACATCCCGTGATGCCTTTGGCATCTGCTGGGAATGGAAATTTTGTGCTGTACTCTGGTTCATTCACTAAGGCCATTTCACCCGTTTTCAGAGTTGGGTATTTAGTGGCCAATGAAAACCAAATTGATTACCTGGCGCGGATACGGCGAATGGTGGATCGTCAAGGGGATGGGCTGTTGGAACTTTCTATAGGAGAGTTGTTGAAAACAGGAATCATTCAGCGATACTTGAGAAAGAACCGCAAAATCTATCAGCAACGCCGAGACTATTTTGTCAAGCTCCTACAACTCTACCTAAAAGATTATGTGGAGTTCGATGTTCCACAGGGTGGAATGTCTATTTGGACGCGTTTTGACTCAGCGATTGACCTGAAGAATCTCTATCAAGAAGCGATTAAGCGTGATCTTTTCATTACGACTGGCGAGCAAATCGATGGTAATAGACTAAATGCTACACGCCTAGGCTATGCCTCGTCTACAGAGCAAGAACTTGAAGAGAGTGTTCGGATCCTGCGAGCTATTTTGATGGACTAAAGGTCGTAGTTGATGCGAATGGATTCTTCAGAAACTTTTCTTCCCAAGCTTGTCTTATTGGTAATGTTGAAAAAGCCAACCACAGGCACATCCGGCTCATCACACTTGATATTGGTAGGGAGGTCAGAAGGAGGAGTAGCAAACAGAGCTCCGAACCCAGAGGGACGGTCAGTCTCTTGCTGCAGTCGGGCCAGGAAGAAAAAGGCATCTGGCGAAATAGCATGAAGTTCTAAGTAAAGCGAATCTGGCTTTTTGACTACAGTTGACTGGCCATTTGTATTCGTATTTTCTAAGTAGTATGGTGCGCTATCCAGCGGAATAATTTCAATGCCATCGTCCAATGGTTTAGGTCTTTGTCTTTCATCGTGGATAATACGTAATTGGTTATCTTCAACTATGGCCTTGGAGCCATAGAAATCTACAATTTGATCTCCTATCACAGTGAAGCGTTCTTCCAGTCCATAAAGGGGAAGGTTGTTTCCATTTATGTCCTGCTCAAAGGAGTTCGGTAATGTTCTGATTGGGAAAATGAATGGAATACCTCCTCCATCATCATTGGAAAATGACACATCGTCAAACGTGTAAATCTCACTAGGTTGGTTTAAATACTTTCCATTTTTCCAGGCTTTGAGCCAGAATGCATCACCAATTCCGTCAGGATCTCTTGCAAAAAATTCAGCGTAATAGCCAAAGTCTGATTCATCTGGTTCATCATCATTAAAAACCAGACTATCTATCGTTACCTTTCTTGGTAGAATTGTGGAGGAGGTATAAGTATTTCCTGCCCAAAGCACTTCTAAATGGTAGGTCTCGCCAACAGTTCCAAAAGTGTCAGGAGAATTATACACATAATTGCCATTACCTTGCTCTACAAAAGCATATGAGGAGCCACTACCATCAGTAATGGTGACCGTAGCGTCATTGGCAGCAGGCGCAAAGGAGTTATCAAAGTATGGTTGTGTAGTCGTAAGGCGAATGGTTTGATCACCGGTAGCTCGTGTCAGCCATGCATCCACTACCAGGTAGGGATCGGTCTCGTTCACTTTTACGTCTACGATGCTCTCACAGGCAACAAAGCCTAAAATGGTAGTAAGGAGAAGTATTGAGTTGCGTTTCATGCTGACTTAAAACTTGAAGTTGTAAGAAATACCAGGGATAACAAAAGCAAATATGGAAACCTGCACGGCCTCTGTTCGTATGGGTTCGCCTTCTTCCGGTCTGGACTGCTGCTGTCTAAAATAGATGGTAAAAGGATTTTTCCGAAAATAGGTGTTGTAGAGTGTGAAAACCATCGAATGCTCTCCTCGTCTGGGTTTACCATTCGGTTTCACATCACTGAAGGTCCAGGTAGCTGATAGGTCCAGTCGATGACTAACGGGCACTCGACCAGCATTTCGTGTATCTACTGCAGGGGCTACATAGCCCTGTATTTCATAGCGGCCGTTTGGTGAAGTAAATGGAGTCCCACTAATAGCGCTAAAATTACTTGAAAGAGTCCATGATGGGTTAAACTCATAGAACGCAGCAAAAGTCAGGTTATGAAGTTGATCAAACCGAGTCGGGTACCAGTCGTCATTGCCGATTCCTTCTACGTTTAGTTCGGACCTTCCGAGTGTATAACTTATCCAACCGTTCAGTTTTCCGTTGTTCTTTTTTACATAAAGCTCCAATCCATAGGCACGTCCTGTTCCAGAGAGAAGTTCTCCTTCCAACTCTTCATTAAAAAAGAGTTGAGCTCCATCGATGTAGTCGAGCTGGTTTTCATTATGTTTTCCATAAATCTCAATGGAAGCCTCATAGGCGTTGTTTTGAAAGTTACGGAAATAACCAAGAGCTATCTGATGTCCGATCTGCGGTTTGATGTTATTGGTAGTGGGAGTCCAGAGGTCCAGAGGATTGGAGGCTGTAGTGTTGGAGATCAAGTGAAGGTATTGGGCCATTCTGTTGTAGCTGGCTTTAACTGATGACACGGGATCCAGTTGATATTTAAGTGCCAATCGGGGCTCTGCATTGTAATAGCTCTCAATGATTTCACCCCTGTCTGAATCTTGAATTGACTCAACAGGTTTTTTTCTACCAGGTATGGTATCTCCATAGGTGTACACATTGGGGCCACCCAGGTAATTAAAGTTGGAAACCCTAATGCCCGGCTGTATGGTGAGATTGCCTATTTTTTGTTCTAAGCCAATGTAGGCAGATGATTCCAGAGCTCGCTGGTCTTCCAGGCTGATGTTGATTTCTTCGCCAACACTTACACCTCTAGCTTCTGCCGGTACAAATCGATAGAGGATGGCATCTGCTCCAAAGGTCAATTCGCTGTTGGTATTGATAAAATAACTGAATTCTGGTTTAAACTGATAGGAAATGATATTAGAATTCCACTCAAACAGGTCTTCTTCATCTTCTCCAAATTTGAGCGAATAGTCATAGTCACTCACTAGTAGCGTAAGATTAGAAAATAGCTGATCGTTAAATAAGTGATTCCAGCGAAGTGTTCCTGTTTTATTGCCCCAGGTAAACCCCTGAACACCATCAAATAAGAAGACATCTCTGCCCAGATAACCGGAAAGGAATACCCTGTTTTTGTCATTGATGGTATAGTTGGCTTTGGCCGTAAGGTCATAAAAATAGAGTTGTGCACCATTTCTTAGTTCCTCGTTGAATGGTTTGAACAAAACATCGGCATAAGACCTTCTACCTGCTACAATGAAAGATGCCTTGTCTTTTATCAGTGGTCCTTCCACGGCAAGTCGGCTGAAGATCGTACCTATGCCTCCAGAGACTGTATAGCGCTTATTGTTCCCTTCTTTCATTCTTACATCAAGTACCGATGAGATTCTTCCACCATATTTGGCAGGTATGCCGCCTTTATAGAGTTTCACATCTTTGACGGCATCTGGATTAAAAACCGAAAAGAAACCCAATAGGTGTGATGAGTTGTAAACTGGAGCCTCGTCCAGTAAGATAAGGTTTTGCCCAACACTACCACCTCTTACATTAAATCCAGAAGCACCTTCACCCACAGAAGAAACCCCCGGTAGAAGCTGGATGCTTTTGATGACATCTACTTCTCCAAGAAAAGCCGGGATCTTTTCAATCGTTTTAATGTCCATTTCCTGTGTGCTCATTTCCACCTCGGAGACATTGGCGTCTTGAGCTCTCGCACTTACGACTACTTCCTGCAGCTGTTGACTTCCTGCAGAGAGTTCCACATCTACACGTTGATTTTCAGTAAGATCGATTTGCTTAGTGATGGTTTCATAGCCGACATACCGGAAGTCCACTTCATATAGACCGGGAGGGATGGTAATAGAGTAAAAGCCGTAAACGTTGGTGATGTTACCACTGTTCAGTTCGTTCACGACCACCGTCGCTCCAATCAGGGTTTCCCCGTTTTCAGCGTCTTTTACGTATCCACTCAATGTGATTTTCTCCTGGCTTTTTGCGGCAAATGAAATACCACCGATCAGGAGGAAGGTGAGAAAATGATTTTTCAAGGTTTGGTTTGAGTTTAGATTGATCTTGGTAAAAAACGAGGCTACAACAAAGAAGTTCTGTAATTTCATGTAAAATTCTCATTAAGAAATCAATACCCTTGAACACAACTCTGGTAATTCTGTCTTTTCTTTTGATTTTAGCAACGCTACTCCCGTTAATTCGAAGTGATTATTGGGTATTTAGAGTATTCGAATTTCCCAGGTATCAGAAATGGTGGATCTGTGCTGGTCTGATGGTTTTTACCATTGCTTATATTTTTGAGAGTAATGAGATTTGGATGGGGAGGTTATTCGGTGTTCAAACGCTGATTTTTGTTTATCTGAGTTATCAGATTTTTCCTTTCACACCTTTTTCCAGAAAGCATTTAAAAGGAAATAAAGATCCTGACAAGCCAAACATTCGCTTTGTGATCAGCAATGTGTATCAGTACAATAGGAAACACCATAAGCTTATCGGTGAAGTGACTCGGTTTGAATCAGATGTAATGGTTTTTGTGGAAACAGATAAATGGTGGGAGGAGCGACTGAGTGAAGCGCTTAATGAGTCGTTTCCTCATCAAATCCTTTGTCCAATTGACAACACCTATGGAATGCTTCTTTACTCGAAGTTACCTATTGCGGATTACGATCTACGGTATTTGATCAAAGACGATATTCCCTCTATACGCTGCGTTTTGGCACATGATAGCTGCGATATTACGTTTTATGCAGTGCATCCAGAACCTCCGGTACCAAGTGAAAATCCAAAATCCACGGCACGTGATAAGGAATTGGCAAGAGTGGCGAAAGAGGTTAGTAAAATAGATGGCCCGGTGGTTGTTGCAGGAGATCTCAATGACGTGGCCTGGAGTTATACAACTGAAAACTTCGTGAATGAGTCCGGCTTATTTGACCCGCGAAGAGGCCGTGGGATGTACAGCACTTTTCATGCGAATTATCCATTCTTAAGATGGCCGTTGGATCACTTGTTCTGTTCTGATCATTTTGAACTCAATAGAATGCGCTGTTTACGAAACTCCGGGTCCGATCATTTACCCATTTATGTAGACCTTTCCATAAAAGAGGGCTAACCAGGTAACGGGATATAAGTGTCATCTCCAGGTACTTTTGGGAACTTCTTATTTTTCCAATCTGCCTTGGCCTTACTCAATGTTTCTTTACTAGTGGCTACCCAGTTCCAATAGATTAGGCGTTCTTCTGGAAAGGACTTGCCTCCGAATAAAAACAAATGGGTGCCGGCTTTCATGGTTAGTTTACAGGCGTTTTCGGATTTGGAAACTAACATATTGCCAGCTTCCACATGGTGATCACAAGCCTGAATTGATCCCTCTACAATACAGATGCCGATTTCACCTTCTAATTCTCCCGCTATAGTTAATTCATAATCCTCACTGGCCTTCACTTCCACCATAAATAGTTCGGAGTGGACAGGAAGCGGCGATTGCTTGCCAAACCCTTTTCCAGCTACGAGTACAAATTCTGCCGATTCATCCATCCATTTTGGCAGTTCTGAATGGCCAACATGATGGAATTCTGGTTCCATAAATTCCTTTTCTTTAGGAAGTGCCACCCATATCTGATAGCCGTGAACCGTATGTTTCTGTCCATTCCGTAGAGATGACGGTGTACGTTCGGTATGTGTTACGCCTTTTCCAGCAGTCATCCAGTTGACTGATCCTGGTTTGATGATCTGCTCAGTTCCCATACTGTCCCGATGCAGAATTTCCCCTTCCAACAGAAACGTCAGGGTAGAAAGGCCCATGTGTGGATGCTGGTCTACATCGAGGTATTTTTCTGGACCCATTTCGCTGGGACCCATGTGGTCAATGAAAATAAATGGACCTACCATACGCTTTTTGCGAAACGGCAGTAACCGACCCACCATAAAGTCACCGATATCCCGGCTTCTTTCTTCAATGATTAAATCAGAATTGGACATGAGAACCTTGTTTTAAAATCAAGTTAGTGTAGAACTCATGTAAGTAAAGCAAGGTTCTCTGAATCCAAAGGTATTTTACTCGTTACGTAAATTTTCTGCTGGATTTACGTTTACGGCTTTTAGGAGCTGACCGATAATGCTTACCAATAGCATGGAAACCATGATCGTGATTGCCAGGACAAACGGAAACCAACTAGTTGGCTTAGGGTCTGGATAAATGTTTTGGATCATGCTATCGATCAGAAAATAGCCAATTGGAGCACCAATAAAGAATCCAATTAGTACAATCCACAAATATTGCTTAGCAGCCACACGAATGATTTCAATAACAGGTGCGCCGAGTATTTTGCGGACACTGAATTCTTTCAATCTGCTTTGAATGTTAAATGAAAGCAATCCGAATAAGCCTAAGCTTGCCAGAATAATAGCGATTAAAGAAATGAAGCTGATGATGATCACATTACTATCCATTTCATTCAGATACTCGTCGTAAGCATTGGCTTGAATGACCCGGTCATAGGGATCATTCGGCGCTATTTCCAACCATTTTGATTTTACTTCCTCATCCATTGCATCCAGATTGCCTGCAGTTGATTTGAAAATAGCATACTGATACTGCTCTTCTGGAGCCACTTTCACGATAGCAGGAAGCATTTGTTCATAGCCAAACCACACGTGGTATTTGAAATTTTCAACGATACCAACCACAGTATACTTAGCACTATCGATGGTGATTTTTTTACCAAGGGGCTCTTCCCAATCCATTTTTGTAACAAACTCTTCATTAATCAGAATTTCTCTATTTGCTGCGTCATCCAGTAGACTATTTATAGCTCGACCCTCTTTTAGTTTCATGTCCATAAGACCTGGATACTGAGGTGACGTACCCAATACCACAGAACGAACTTCTGTCTCCAGGTGGTTTACCGTCATGATATCAAAATCCTGCGTAAAGTTCCCACTAGAACCAACCATATCGCGTACGTGTGGGTTTTCCTTTGCAAATTCTCGTAATGCAACAAACTGAGATGCATCATTGACTCGCACACTGAGAACATCTTCTCCATCGTATCCCCATTCCTGATTTTTTAAGTGGAGGGCATTGTCGGAAAACAAGAAGCTAGCCACTACAGTGATGAACGCAAATGTCAGCTGAAATCCTAATAGAACCTTACTAAATAAATTTCTGCTTCCAAACCGTGTTTTACCCTTGAAAATACTGACCGGCTGAAATTTGGAAACATACAATGCTGGATAGAGGCTGGAGATGATTCCCACAAATAATAGAATGCCCAAAAAGAACAGCATCATCATAGGTATGGACACAAAACGAAATGGTACCGTGAATGGCAACATCGTATTAAATCCAGGCATGAATAAGAAGTAGGATATCAACGATCCTAGAATCAATGCGAATAATACTTGCATAAAGTTCTCCACTAAAAATTGGGTGGCAATTCCTTTTCGGTCACTACCCATTACTTTTCTCAAAGCGATCTCCTTTAGTCGCTTGGAAGAGGATGCCACAGAGATGTTCATGTAGTTAAAACAAGCAAGAATGGTCAGGAGTATGGCGACCACCCCCAAGGCGACTTGTCCGGCGGGATGAGAACTTCCAGCTACCGAACTGGTAATTTCAAAGTTCTTCTGAGCGAGTTCATTTAATGAGATTAGCTCAAATGATTCTATGGCCCATTCTGGATCAAAAGAGTTTTGTACAGCCACGTATTCGCTCAATTCAGACTCCAGTTGTACTAGATTTGTTCCGTCTTTGAGCACGACAAATGTGGCATCTGTAAGGTACGACCAGTCCAGCTTGTCTGCGAACCCAAGATCTTCAAAATTCTTCATGGGCAGCATGAAGTTGTATCGGATACTCGTATTGTATCGATATTTGTCTAACACTGCTCCTACGGTAAAAGTCTTTATCCGTCCATGGCCAAACTTTAGGGTTAATTGCTTCCCAACCGGGTCTTCATCTGCAAAGTATTTCTCAGCGGTATTGTAGGAAATGACTAAGTGACCTCTTATTTCCAGTGAGTTGTGATTACCGCTGAGAACATCGTAATCCAGGTTTTTAAGATAGCCGGGATCTACAAAGGCCAGGAATTCATTGAATACTTTGTCGTTGTATTTGACATTGGCGGACTGAAATTCAATTCGGAACATGTCTGCCACCTGCGGGTGGTTTTCTACCATGGAAGGCCCAAGTTGGATTGGGGAATCACTCCATTTCTCTACACCGACATTGTCGTTCTTAACCCTATTGACGACCTGGTAAATATTGGCACTGTTTTCATGGTATTTGTCCATGTTTTGCTGCATGTCAATAAAAATGAACAGCGTAATTAAACAACCCAGGGCAAGCGCAAGACCAAATATGTTGATACCGGAGGTCAGCCAGTTTCGGGTTACATTTCTGAACCCGACATTGATGTAGTTTTTAAGCATAATTATTGAGTTTGATCTATGATTGATTGATTGAGTCCTTTTAATGTTAGTCCAGCGACAGAAACGCAGCACATCCCAGGCAAACCTCCGTTTGGCAAACCCAACTCCTTTTTCAGCTACCCGACGGTCAAAGAGCTCATAGATATCGCCTTCGATCTCTTCTAACAGATCAGGGTTGCAATACCATTGCAGGAATTTCATGGACCATTTTGGAGGGTTGGTCATTATGCGGAGAAATTGAAGGAAATGTCGGGAATGTTATTGTATAGCTTCATGCGGTAACTCATGGACTGGTCCAGAGTAAGTTTACCAGCCTGTGTCAGAGTGAAATACCGTTTACGCCTTCCACCACGTTCCTGGGTGGCACCTCCCATGTAGGATTTGAGATAACCTTTCGTTTCCAGGCGCTTGAGTACAGCATGGACAGCACTTACATTGAGCTCTCGTCCGGACTGAGCTTTGATTTCATCCATAATAGAGACTCCATATGCCTCGCCATATAATGAGCCCACTGTAAGTAAGATGAGTTCTTCAAGTTCGCCTAAATGTTCGCCTTTGCTCATAGTCAACGTTTTTCATTTGTTATACAAACGTGAAGGTAATTGATTAGTTACATTTTTGTATAACTAATGGATAGTTGAACCTTGATTATGCAATAGGAATAAGCTTTTTGCTAAAATATTGGTTATTTAGATAATTGAAAGCGATTTTAGAGTATATCAACTTTAACCCAAATGGTTAACCTTCCAATTGAATATTCAGATAAAGCTGTCACCCCTTTTGGCGGGATGAGCTTGATGAAAAGATTTATCGATCAAACAGGAATACGAGATCAGTTGGATGAACTGAACTTGCCTCAGCCTGGCTCCAATCGGGGTTATGACCCCAAACATATCATAGAATCCTTTTGGTTGAGTATATGGACTGGAGCCAGCCGGTATATCCATTGTGATTGGCTCAGATATGATAAGACACTCCATGACATTTTTGGTTGGCAAGAGATGCCATCACAAAGTACATACTCCAGATTTTTCGGGAAGTTTTCACAAGCCCGAAACACAGAGGTTTTTCCTAAAATGCAACACTGGTTTTTTGATCAGATCAATGTGAGCAATATCACCGTGGATTTTGAC
>JAMWZA010000067.1 GCA_024305105.1 Marinoscillum sp. | reverse complement strand
GTTATCGATACCCGGTGTGCATTCATAAACGAGCTCTGCGGAGTAATCTGAAATATCGTAAGAATTTGACAAGGTGTTAAACCGGTCGAGAAAATAGTATGCTTGCGGATCTCTGTAGAAAAGGAATACCTTCATTCGGTTCCATGCTTCTACAGACGTAAGCTTAAAATTCGCTATTGCCGAATAAAACTCACTTTGACCTCCATTTTCGTCATACCTGAATAGATTTCCTGAGGTAGTTCCCAGGTACAACTGGTTTTGATTGTCAATGGAGTATGTGCTTATGCGTTCATTAAGGCTAATAGTATCGATCACTTCCCATTCTTGAGCAGAAACTACGATTGTAAATGTCAGGGAAACAATAAAGAGGCCAGTTCTAGGATTCATAAGTAAGGGGAATTACTTCTTTGTCAGTGATTTTAATATACCGGGAATTTTTAAACCACTCCCCCAGATTATAATATATAGAGTTCTTGCCAATGGGCATGTCTAGCAGCAGATGTCTGTGACCAAAGATGTAATAATCATGAGGGTCTTTTGATTCCACCTCCTTACAATGAAGTACGAGCCATTCGTCTTCACCTAAGAATGGGTCTTCATGGTTTTTGCTATGTCCAGACCATGCCTTGGCAAGTTTGATTCCTACATCAGGGTGTAGCCATCTAAAACCCCATTGAGCTATAGGGTTCATGAAGATGCTTTTAAAAAACTTGAACTTGCGATCTCCAGGCCCCAATCCATCCCCATGACCGATCATGATCTTATTTGCTCCAATTTGGAAGGACTGAGGTTCTCTATAAACCGTAGCATTCAGTTCCTGCTCGAAATAGTCATACATCCAGAGGTCATGATTGCCGATGAAGAATAGTAGGTCGATTCCTCGCTCATTGAGTTCGGCGAGTTTGCCAAGAAAGCGTATGAATCCTTTCGGCACCACTTCCTTATATTCAAACCAAAAATCGAAGACATCACCAGCAAAAATGAATGCGGCAGCATCTTCCTGCACCGAGTTGATCCACTTTACAATCTTTTTTTCACGAGCCTGACTGCTTTTTAAGTCAGGGCTCCCCAGGTGAAAATCACTTGCAACATAGATTTTCTTGTTTTTAGGTAAACTTTGGTAGGTTGTAATCATAAAAAAAGGGAGCCGAATCGGCTCCCTAATATAATGAATGTTATAATCAGACTTATTTTTTGCCTTCTTCCAATTCTTCTTCCACAGAATCTTCAGAGCTATCTGACTTAGGTTTATCCTGTTCGCTTTCTACCTCTGTTCGGATATTCGCTTTGATTTTCTCAATGTTATCCGATTTCTTCTTGGCCTCAGCAGCTTGCTCCTCGTCACGTTCATCATTGATGTTCTTGTTCTGAGTGAACTGCTCATAGGCTGTCTGATGATCGAAAGGACGCTTGCCTATTAATTCTTCAAGGTCACTTTGGAAAATGATCTCTTTTTCTAAAAGCTTCTGTGCAACAACCTCCAGTTCATCACTGTGCTTACTCAAAAGGTCTTTTGTACGCACATAAGCCTCTTCGATCAGTTTCTTCACTTCTTTGTCAATCAACTCAGCGGTGGCGTCAGAGTATGGCTTTTGGAAATTGTACTCAGACTGTTTGCTGTCATAATAAGATACATTTCCAATCTTGTCGTTCATACCATACACGGTCACAATGCTGTAAGCCACTTTGGTAATTCGTTCCAGATCGCTCAATGCTCCTGTTGATATTTTACCGAAAACCAAATCTTCAGCAGCTCTTCCTCCGAGTGCCATGCACATTTCGTCAAGTAACTGTTCGGTTTGATAAAGGAATTGTTCTTTAGGTAGGTATTGCGCATATCCCAATGCAGCGACTCCTCTTGGTACGATACTTACTTTGACCAATGGATCGGCATGCTCCAGGAACCATCCTGCTACAGCATGTCCCGCCTCATGATAGGCAACAATCTTTTTCTCTTCAGGAGAGATGATCTTGTTTTTCTTCTCCAGACCGCCGATGACTCTATCCACAGCGTCCTGAAAGTCCTGCATATCTACAGCCTTTTTGTCTCTTCTAGCTGCAATAAGCGCTGCTTCATTACAAACGTTCGCTATTTCAGCTCCAGCAAACCCTGGTGTCTGTGCTGCCAATTTCTTAGCATCCACATCCTCATGAAGTTTGATCGGTTTCAAGTGAACTTTGAAGATCGCTTCTCTACCAATAATATCTGGTTTGTCTATGCTAATTTGTCTGTCGAATCGACCAGGCCTTAACAATGCAGAATCTAATACATCGGGACGGTTAGTCGCCGCCAATATGATCACTCCAGAGTCTGTTGAGAATCCATCCATCTCCACTAGAAGGGAGTTTAAGGTATTCTCACGTTCGTCGTTAGAACCAGGCATCTGTCCTTTTCCTCGTGATCTACCTATCGCATCGATCTCATCGATAAACACGATACAAGGTGCTTTTTCCTTAGCTTGTTTGAATAAGTCTCTTACCCTAGCTGCACCAACTCCCACAAACATTTCCACGAAATCTGATCCTGAAAGCGTAAAGAACGGAACCGCCGCTTCTCCCGCTACTGCTTTGGCTAGCAAGGTTTTACCAGTTCCCGGAGGTCCTACTAATAGGGCGCCTTTTGGAATTTTACCACCTAGGTTGGTGAATTTTCCAGGGTTCTTTAAGAATTCAACGATTTCTTTGATTTCTTCTTTAGCCTCTTCCAGTCCTGCAGCATCATTAAAAGTTATTTTTACCTTATTCTCGGCATCAAATAATGCTGCTTTCGATTTGCCAATATTGAAGATCTGACCACCAGGGCCTCCACCTCCGGTCATCCGGCGCATAAGAAACCAGAATCCAAAGATGATTAAGAATATAAATCCCCAGTTAAAGAAAATCGAGGTGAAATCCTGACGTTCTTCAGCCTCGTAACCAATTCGCTGGTCTTCAGAAATACCTTCCATTAGCTCCTCGAACTTTTTATCGAAGACCTCAGGACTGATTACTTTAAATTGATAGTGAGGTCCACTATCACCAGAGAAGTCAAATTGATCCTCAAGATCAATTTTATATTTGGTGTTTTGAAGCGCCTCTGGTTTCAGAGTTACTTCTACCACATCTTGATTCTTAATTAGAACAACTCTCTCTACATCATTTGCGAGAACCATATCCTCGAATCGCTTCATCGGTATGGTCTTAGCTGAGTTGCTTCTACTGAAATAAGAAAACCCAAACACAACCGTTATCAATACTACAATGATCAGTAGCTGATAGTTAGGTCTGTTTGGCTTACCGCCCATTATTGGCTTTTGTTGTCTCGGTTTGTCCGCCATTACTTATAATTCCTCAAATGTTTAATCCTACAACGCTCATCAGATCATTTAGTTCTCTGATTCGATATTTGTGATTTTCGCATCACCCCATAATTCTTCCAGGCCATAAAATGACCTTTTGTCTTTGTTGAATACGTGTGCTACTACATCCACATAATCAATAATGATCCATTCATTGTTTTGCTTTCCTTCTCTTTTCCAGGGGTTTTGCTTGGAGTTTTTGTGGACTTGTTCTTCCACAGAGTCAGAGATGGCGTCAATTTGAGTGTCAGAGCTACCCGAACAAACTATGAAATAGTCTGCTATTGAATTTTTCACTTCTCGCAAATCCATTACCACTACATCTGAAGCTTTCTTTTCTAACATCCCCCGCACTACCAACTCACTCAATTCATTAGAACTTATTGCTTCTTTCGCCTTCGCCTGCATTCATTAAATGTTTAAACTAAATTTAATCTCAAAAATACGAATATAAGTTGCATAAATACTTTGCCAAACCCTTATTTCTAGGTAAAAAGATTGAATTCCTGACAGAATGTCACAGCACCAACGATGAACTCTTGAAAAGGGTTAGATATGGAGACGATCAAGAGGGATATATATTGTACACCGATCATCAGACCAAAGGAAAAGGTCAACGAGGAAATGCCTGGATCAGCGAACCTAAACAAAACTTGCTCTTTTCTATTCTACTCAGACCTAAAGGCCTATCAGTAAGGTCATCTCATTATCTTAACCTAATAGCGGGACTGGCTATTTGTCATGTATTGGATGAACAGTTTGGATTCGAATCTGAGCTGAAATGGCCAAATGATGTTTATGTCAATGATCGGAAAATAGCTGGAATATTGGTTGAGACCATACTGGAAGGTTATCAGGTAGATGATGCTATAATCGGCATTGGTCTGAATGTCAATCAAGGATACTTTTCACTTCCTACCGCCACATCGGTGAAGATTGAAAGTAAACAAGCTCATATTGATAGAATGGACTTACTTGAAAGTATCGTTTCGGCTATCGAAGCTCAATACCTATTTCTGAAGTCCCAGGCATTTGAGAAGATTCAATCCCGCTATTATCAAAAAATGAGATGGAGAGGGGAGTTGCACACATTCAAAGATGCAGAGGGAACCCTTGAAGGAGAAATAATCGGAATAGATGAAACAGGCAGACTCTTAGTGAAAACATTCAATCAACTCAAACGTTTCGACGTGAAGGAAATCGAGTTCCTTCACTAATCAGATTAGAATAATTAATTAATTTTGCGCTCCGAATAATTACAAAGACATGATCGAGGAAAAAGTAAACTACAAAGTAAAAGATATTAATCAGGCCGAATACGGACGAAATGAGATTCGACTAGCCGAAGCAGAAATGCCAGGTTTGATGGCGCTGAGAGAAGAATTTGGCGAGAGTAAGCCACTGAAAGGTGCGAGAATCGCGGGTTGTTTGCATATGACTATTCAAACGGCTGTATTGATTGAAACGCTTGTAGAGCTTGGAGCTGAGGTGACCTGGTCATCTTGTAATATTTTTTCTACTCAGGATCATGCAGCTGCAGCAATTGCTAAATCCGGAGTGCCGGTTTTTGCATGGAAAGGCTTAAATGATGAGGAATTTGATTGGTGTATCGAACAGACATTGTTCGCTTTTGAGGGCGGGAAGCCACTAAATATGATCCTTGACGATGGAGGTGATTTGACGAACATGGTATTGGACAAGTACCCGGAGTTAGTTAGTGACATCAAAGGATTATCAGAAGAAACCACTACTGGTGTTCATCGATTGTATGAGCGAATGAGAAAAGGCACACTTCCAATGCCTGCGATCAATGTAAACGACTCGGTGACCAAGTCGAAGTTTGACAACAAGTACGGATGTAAGGAATCGTTAGTGGATGCGATCAGAAGAGCAACTGATATCATGCTTGCGGGTAAAGTGGCAGTTGTTGCCGGATACGGTGATGTAGGGAAAGGATCTGCAGCTTCATTACGTGGAGCTGGTGTTCGTGTTATCGTTACCGAAATTGATCCAATTTGTGCACTTCAAGCGGCGATGGATGGTTATGAAGTGAAGAAAATGACGGATGCCATTCCTAGAGCAGATATCATAGTTACGGCCACCGGAAACAAAGACATCATTCGTGGAGAGCACTTCCAATTGATGCATGACAAAACGATCGTTTGTAACATTGGTCATTTTGATAATGAAATCGATGTAGCCTGGTTAAACAATAATTTTGGCGACAGCAAAGTGGAGATCAAACCACAAGTAGATTTATACAATGTGGATGGCAAAGAGATCATTTTATTGGCAGAGGGTAGATTGGTCAACCTTGGTTGTGCGACAGGTCACCCTTCATTTGTTATGTCTAATTCATTTACTAACCAGACATTGGCACAGATTGAATTGTGGACCAATTCTGATAACTATGAGAATGCCGTATATACACTGCCTAAGCACTTGGATGAGAAAGTAGCGGCGTTGCATTTAGCGAAGATTGGCGTAGAGTTGGATGTTCTTACTAAGGACCAGGCCGATTATATCGGAGTGACAGTGGAAGGCCCATTCAAGCCAGAACAATACAGATACTAATTAGATAATTCCTGATAAATGAAAGCTACATTCACACTTGGATGTAGCTTTTTTTTATCCTTGAGGCATGAACATTCTCTTCACCACCCATCAGGGAGAATTGGCAGGAGCTACATTCTCTATTTTTTATTTGGCCCATGGGTTGGCAGAGAAAGGTCACAATGTCCACGTGGTTTGTCGGAGAGATGTTTTGCTTTGGAAAAAACTTGAAACTGAGCCCAATGTCACGCTACATAATCTCAAAATTTCCAATTACTTGAATTTCCAATTCTGCTTTCGGCTGAAAGACATTATTCGAAAGAATAATATAACGATTCTAAATGCCCAGGGTGGAAAGGATCGTAATTTGGTTATTCTGGCTAAGTGGCTTTTTGGACTGAGCTGCAAAATTGTTTTTACACGCAGGCAGCGTCCTAGAGATGAACCATGGATCAAGAGATGGTTTCATACCAGAGGGACCAGTAAGATCGTAATGATCAGTAATGGGCTGAAGGAGATTTTCATCAAAAAAGGATATAACTCGCAACACCTTCATGTCATTCATAATGGAGTTCCAGATGATCTCACCACCCAGCTAAAAGTTGATAAAATTGAGGGAATAAAGAACCAACTTGGTTTAGGTGATAACATAATCATCGGTTGTGTTTCACGTAAGAAAAGCCAGGAGCAGCTTATCGAAGCATTCAAGTTCCTTCCTGATGGTTACGCTGGTTTGTTTGTCGGTATTAGTGAGAATGAGATAGCTCAGCATTTGCGCAATTCGATTGTTCATCCAATGCGCTTCACTGGCATTGTTTCGCATGAGGAGGCGATGCATTATTTGAAATTGATGGACGTGAATGTATTGCCGTCTTATCTCGATGGTTTTGGGTTGGTGCTGGTGGAGTCTATGCTTATGAAAGTGCCTATTATTGGTTCCAATTTCGGAGGCATACCCGATATTATTCAGAATGGTGAAAATGGGTTTCTGTTTGAGAATGGTCACCCTAAAGAATTGGCAGACAAAATCCTTCAGATCACGAATAACAACACCTTGAAAGAACAGTTTGTAAGCAAGGGACACAACGATGCGCAGCAAAAATTCTCTGTGCGAAAAATGGTCAATGAATACGAACTTTTCTTCGAGTCACTTCTTGCCAAGTAGCTCTCGATATAGCCCAGCGGTTTTCCGGATTCCAATTCGGTAGTCGAATAAACTTAATTTTCTTGAGGCCCTATCTGTGATCCTTTCTCGAAAAGCATTATCCTCAAGAAGTCTTTGGCTACAGGTTGCCAAGCCCAATGCAGACCGCTCAGCCAATAAACCTGTTTGCTCATGATCGATCAATTCGGTAATACCTCCCACATTTACAGAAACTACGGGGACTTCACAGGCAAAAGCTTCTAAAATCGCATTCGGTATTCCTTCGTTTTTGGAGGTAACCAGTAGCAAATCAAGACTGCTGATAGCAGGGATCATTTCTTCCAGAAAGCCAGTAAATACAAAAGAACTACTCAAGTCGTACCCCTTTATCAGCTCATCAACATCTAACCTCAGCACTCCATCACCGATCATAACAAACATCAAATCTGGCTTCTCTGATAGCAGCTTTTTTGCGGTACGGATGAAAAGAAGCGGGTCCTTCACATCAGTAAAACTCCCTACAAAACCAGCAACTTTTTTTCCTTTGAGCATCGGATATCGATCGCTTAGAAATGATCGGTTGATTTGATGGCGTGTTTTTTCAATCGCTATTCCTCCATATATCCAAACAAGTTTCTCTGCGTTGACAGTTGCCGAGAGCGTCTTTTGAACAGCTTCGGATACGCAGATGATTTTCTTAATGTTTTTGTTGGTGTATTTGAACTTTCCCAGAAAATTATTTTTCACAGGATTGTTCATTCTTCGAGTCACTATCAAAGGCCGTGTTCTGATAAAAAGGCTGATTATAATCACAATGGTATGCGCTTTGGACGTGTGTGCATGAATTATGTCTGGAGCTGTATGGCGAATCAGTCTAAATAAATTGTAATACCCGAAACCAAAAACGGATGTCGAAGCAGAAGTCACATGGGGAATTGAGTTTTCAGCACAACGATTTGCAAGTTCAGAATGACGATGGCAAAATAAGCTGGATTGTACGCCTTCCGAATTCAGTCCATCTATGAGTTGCATTAATTGCTTTTCTCCACCTCCCCAGCCAGATTCGGTATGTACATGCAGCACTTTCATTTGTTGAGCTTTTGGAGTTCGAGCAATTTTTGATATTTCTTGTACTTGGATGTTGCAGATAGCCAGGCTATTTTCCATCCGGTATACCCATCTAAAAACCCACCCAAAAGCAAGTAGTCACGAACAAATTTCCAAATAAAACTTAGTGCTGGGTGAAGCAAGTAAGTCCTCTTGCCAGATTCAAACAACGATTTTGCTCCAATGAGTGCATAATTATTGATTCGTTTGGCGTGTTCTTTTGAAGAGGCAAACCCGTAATGAAGCAGATGGCCATTTAGTTTAACCGGATGAGAACCATCAGTTAAAGACACTTTGTCATGAGGATTATTTCCACCCCACACGCCGTGTTCTTTATTCCACAGTCTCAGTTTCCAATCTGGATACCATCCACCATGTCGAATCCATTTTCCACCGTAATTTGTCAATCGATCCAAAAGGTATCCTGAATGAGCAAAACCTTTTTTCTTTTCGGAAAGGATCGCTCGTATTAGTGAGTCAGATAGGACCTCATCTCCATCCAAAGCAAGAACATACTGGTAATTAGCGTGAGTAAAAGCAAAGTTCTTTTGTTGAATTTGCCCGAAATATTCATGTTGGATGACCTTTACGCCAAGTTTTTCACAAATAGAGACTGTATCATCTGAGGAATAGGAGTCTACTACGATCACCTCGTCAGCCACTTGTAGTAACGATCGAATGCACGCTTCTATGTGCTCCTGTTCATTGTAAGTAATGACAAGACCAGAGACTAGCATAATTTTTGATAGAATCTACAGGTGCGCAATTGGTCGTAATTATTCCAATGCAAGTTTATTACGTTTCTGGAACTCTGGTTTGTTATCAGGTAAAATCTTAATCATAAGTAGAAAAACTATTGATTTAAACAAACGTAATATCATGTACATACATTAAAATGATCTAAACAATAGCTCGGTCATTTTACTTTATTAATTAGCATGCAGGAGGTGATTCAACATAAAATGGGAAGTGAAATAACAAAAAAGAGGCAGTACGGAGACTTAGAGAGGAAGAGCATTTTTGACAATGAATTCTTACCTCACTTAGATGCGATGTACAATTTTGCCTATCGACTCACATTTGATCAGGACGACGCTAAAGATCTTGTTCAGGATACTTTCATGAAAGCCTACAGGTTCATTAATTCGTTTGAAAAGGGAACAAATGCCAAGGCTTGGTTGTACAGAATTCTTAAAAACAGTTTCATCAACGACTTTCGAAAGAAAAGTAAGGAGCCTGGCAAAGTAGATTATCAGGAAGTAGAGAACTTCTACAACTCGGATAATGTTGATGAAAGCAAGACGGTTGATTTACGCATCGATACTGTCAAAGACATGATGGGAGATGAAGTGACTAATGCATTGAATGCGTTAGCAGTAGACTTCCGAACTGTCATCATACTATGTGATCTGGAAGGATTTACCTATGAGGAGATGGCCAAAATTTTGGATATTCCAATTGGTACTGTCAGATCTAGGCTGCACCGGGCAAGAAATTTACTGAAGGAAAAACTAAAGTCATACGCCAATTCGATGGGCTATAAATAACTTTTTATTTAGTTTGTGGAATAATTTAATCACCATGTCAGATACCTCTGAGAAAAAAGAAAGTAACGGTTGTACGGAGTTTAAGAAGTGTTTAGAAATCCTGCATTTGATGCTAGACAATGAAGCTACTGATGATCAGGAGCAGTACCTCAATTCGCACATCGAAGCTTGCATGTATTGTTTCGAGCAATACGAGGTAGAAAAACAAATCCGAGAACTCCTCAAGGTCAAACTTGCTAATCAGACCGTACCCTCTGGACTGGCCCAATCAATCCGAACCAAAGTATTTCAATCAGCATAAAGCATGTCTCAAGGAAAGGCTGTTATTTTTTGTGCTCCGTCCGGAGCAGGTAAGACCACTATCGTTAGGGAATTAGTTAAAAGACTTCCAGAGTTAAAATTCTCCGTTTCAGCTACCACCAGGCCCCCACGCCCAGAAGAAGAGAATGGAAAGGATTACTTCTTTCTTTCCAAAGAAGAGTTTGAGAAAAAAGAAGCCGATGGAGAGCTGTTTGAATGGCAGGAAGTGTACAGGGGAACTTATTACGGCACATTAAAATCTGAAGTAGAGCGAATTTGGATGGCTGGTAACCAGGTAATTTTTGACATTGATGTGGTAGGAGGCTCTAATTTGAAAAAGAGATTGGGAGATCAGGCTCTGGCCATTTTCGTTAATGCGGAGAGTGTCGATGTTCTTAGAGAAAGACTAACTAAACGAAATACGGAGACTCCAGAATCTTTAGAAAAAAGAATCAACAAAGCTGTAGAGGAGATGGCGTTCGAACCAAAGTTCGATTATACTTTGATCAATCGAGACCTGCAGGAAGCAATCAGTGAGGCTGAGCGTGTAGTAAAAGCGTTTTTAAAATGAAAGTAGGGTTATTCTTCGGCTCTTTTAATCCCATCCATATTGGTCACCTGATCATAGCCAATATCGCACAGCAAAATACCGAGTTGGATGAGGTTTGGTTCATCGTTTCGCCGCAAAATCCCTTCAAACAAAATAAAAACTTACTTCATGAATTCGATCGATTAGATCTCGTTCAACAAGCCATCGCAGAGGATTTCCATTTTAAGGCCAGTGATATTGAGTTCGGGATGAATAAGCCGAGCTATACCATCGACACCCTTGCAGTATTGAGAGAAAAGTACGATCATGGCTTTCGGCTGATAATTGGAGAGGATAATCTAGGCTCTTTTAAAAAATGGAAAAACCACCAGATTATACTGGATGATTTTGGGCTGATCGTTTACCCAAGACCACATGCCAAAGAAAGTGATTTAATTGATCACCCAGCTGTAGAAATGATAGAGGCACCAAAAATTGATATTTCCGCTACACTCATTCGTAAAATGGTGAGAGCTGGAAAGTCTATCAAGTATCTGGTGCCTGAATCTGTTGAGCAGCAAATTGCTGCTAGAAAGTATTTTCTGGATTAGATTGTCATGATGTCTTTTTCCTTAGCTACAAGTAGCTCTTCTACTTTGGTGCTATGTACATCGGTGATTTTCTGAACCTCTTCTTCCGCACCTTTAATGGCATCTTCAGGAGCGCCATCTTTTAAGAGTTTCTTAAGCGCATCCATGATCTCTTTACGTGCATTTCTGATGCTTATTTTTCCATTTTCAGTTTCAGCTTTCGCTTGTTTTACAAGAGATATCCGTCTTTCCTCAGTCAGAGGAGGAATGTTGATTCTAATCAACTCTCCATCATTTTGTGGATTGAATCCAAGATTTGAATTGATAATTGCTTTCTCGATTTCTGGAATCATTTTTTTCTCCCAGGGCTTCACGCTTATTGTTCGCGCATCTGGAGTGGTCACTGAAGCCACTTGGTTAAGTGGTGTCATCGTACCATAATAATCCAAACTAATTCCATCAAGCATGCTGGGCATTGCTTTTCCAGCTCTAATTTTTACCAATTCATCATGAGTATGCTTGACAGCTTTGTCCATCATCTCACTCGCTTGCTCTAAATAAAAATCTATATCCTCCATGGTTCTGTATTGTGCAATTAACTAATTAAAGTTCCAACTTCTTTTCCATTCACTATGTTAAGCAGGTTGCCAGATTTATTCATATCAAAAACAATGATTGGCAAATTATTTTCCATACACAGTGTGAAAGCCGTCATGTCCATTATGTTAAGGCCTTTTTCGTAAGCCTCCTGAAATGACACTTCATTGTATTTCGTAGCGGCAGGGTCTTTTTCTGGATCAGCGGTATATACCCCATCAACTCGTGTGCCCTTCAGTACCACATCAGATTCTATTTCTATGGCTCTCAAGCTTGCTGTAGAGTCGGTTGTGAAATAAGGATTACCGATACCAGCTCCGAAAATGACAATCCGTCCCTTTTCTAAATGTCTAATTGCTCGTCTTCGAATAAACGGTTCGCAGACCTGCTCCATTTTCAGACCTGACATCAAACGAGTGTACATACCGTGCTTTTCCAATGCGCTTTGCAGAGCCATGGCATTGATAACTGTAGCAAGCATGCCCATGTAATCTCCCTGCACACGGTCTATCCCGGATTTTTCACCGTCTACTCCTCGGAAAATATTACCACCACCTATTACGATTGCGATTTCCAGACCTTTATCGTGAGCACTTTTGATTTCATCAGCGTACTGTTCTAGCCTGTTGGAATCAATACCATGTTGTTTTTCACCCATCAAAGCTTCACCGCTCAGTTTTAGGAGTATCCGTTTGTATTTCATGAAAGGGATTTACGTTTTTCTTTTTCGGTTAAAATCTCACAAAAATATAAAAATCTCAGACCATAGTATCCGTCAGACTAAAAAGATATCAGAACTTGGTTTTTTTCTACGTTGTTTCCTTTTTCGACGTGCAATTTTTGAATTACCCCGTCAGTAGGGGACTTAATGACATTTTCCATTTTCATAGCTTCTAATATCAGTAAGGTGTCTCCCTGTTTGACCTCATCACCTTCTTTTATGGCTATTTCGATGATTGATCCAGGCATGGGTGCCACTAGTTCATTAATCTCCTCAGCTAAATCCATGTCCATTCCAAGCTTTTCAAGGATTTGCGCAATATGGTCCTTGACATGCACATTGACCTGATACCCATTAATCGATAGTAAAAGTTGCTCGTTTTCCTGGCCTATTACGAAGACATTGTAATTTTTATGATTGGCCTGAAGTAGGAATTGATTGTCCTTAATTTTATTAATGGAATATTCGCTGTTTTCACCATTAATTAGCAGAGAATCATCTTGTGTTTCAAGTTCAAATGTAAATCCTTCTTCTATTTCAATTTTCAATTTCATCGCGGGGTATTTTTTTATTGACGCTATTATAATTAAAATCGCGCTTCCAAATTGGCAAACATCGTTTTAATCATTCGAAACGCGCTGATTTTCTGAGGAATGAAATTCATTTTTAGATTTAGTTCTAAAAATTTGATAAAAATAAAAAAGCGTATAATTTTGCATTCCCTTTTTCGGGGACATCCTGAAGAAGAGAGTACTTTGATAGTTTAATAAATCTAGTTGGGGGGATACCAAAGCGGCCAACTGGGACGGACTGTAAATCCGTTGACTTATGTCTTCGAAGGTTCGAATCCTTCTCCCCCCACTGTTTTTTAGAAGCGGGTGTAGCTCAGTTGGTAGAGCGACAGCCTTCCAAGCTGTAGGTCGCCGGTTCGAACCTGGTCACCCGCTCAAAAACTATCAAACTCTTTGATTCCCAGAAGCCGATGTAGCTCAGGGGTAGAGTGCTTCCTTGGTAAGGAAGAGGTCACGGGTTCAAATCCCGTCATTGGCTCTAGATTTGTCAAAGGGAATCCATCAGTAATGGTGGAATGTTTTTGCATTTATTTAGACACAACTTATACAATAATTTATTTTAGGAATTAAACCGAGGATTATCAGACATGGCTAAAGAAACCTTTGATCGTTCAAAACCGCACGTTAATATCGGTACTATTGGTCACGTTGACCATGGTAAGACGACATTAACAGCTGCAATCTCATCTGTTCTTTCTGCAAAAGGATTTGCTGAGATAAAAGACTTCTCTTCTATTGACAACGCTCCAGAAGAGAAAGAAAGAGGTATTACTATTAACACTTCTCACATTGAGTACCAAACTGAGAAGAGACACTATGCTCACGTTGACTGTCCAGGTCACGCCGATTATGTTAAGAACATGGTTACTGGTGCTGCACAAATGGACGGAGCTATCATCGTGGTAGCTGCAACTGACGGACCAATGCCTCAAACAAGAGAGCATATCCTTTTGTCTCGTCAGGTAGGTGTTCCAGCTCTTGTTGTATTCATGAACAAAGTTGATTTGGTTGATGATCCAGAGCTTCTTGAGCTAGTAGAAATGGAAATCAGAGAACTTCTTTCTGATTACGATTTCCCAGGTGATGATATTCCTGTAATTCAGGGATCTGCTCTTGGTGGCCTTAACGGCGAGGCTAAGTGGGTAGAGAAAATCGACGAGCTTATGACTGCTGTGGATGATTATATTCCACTTCCAGAAAGAGCTATCGATAAAGATTTCCTAATGCCAGTTGAGGATGTATTCTCAATTACTGGTAGAGGTACTGTTGCTACAGGTAGAATCGAAAGAGGTGTAATCAACTCTGGTGATGCTGTAGACATCATCGGTATGGGTGCTGAAGGCCTTAAGTCTACAATCACTGGAGTAGAGATGTTCCGTAAGATTTTGGATAGAGGTGAAGCTGGTGATAACGTAGGTCTTCTACTTAGAGGTGTTGAAAAGTCTGAGATCAGAAGAGGTATGATTATCTGTAAGCCTGGTTCAGTAACTCCACACGCTCATTTCAAAGCTGAAGTTTACGTACTATCAAAAGAAGAAGGTGGACGTCACACTCCATTCTTCAACAAATATCGTCCTCAGTTCTATCTTAGAACAACAGACGTTACTGGTGAAATCATGCTACCTGAAAACGTAGAGATGGTAATGCCAGGGGATAACGTAACTATCGACGTTAAATTGATCAACCCAGTAGCTCTTGAGAAAGGACTTAGATTCGCAATCAGAGAGGGTGGTAGAACTGTAGGTTCTGGTCAGGTAACTGAGATTCTAGACTAAGATTTAATAAATAATGCGGCTTAAATTAATTTTTAAGTCGCATTTGTTTTTAATAGATCATTCATCTAACTTTGCAGTCCTTTTCGGGCTGCTTGGTTTTTATACGGGTGTAGCTCAATTGGCAGAGTAGTGGTCTCCAAAACCATTGGTTGGGGGTTCGAGTCCCTCCTCCCGTGCAACTTGAATTAACGATGGATAAAGTAATTTCTTTCTTTAAGGAAGCATACGACGAACTGTTACACAAAGTAACATGGCCGAAATATTCTGAGCTACAAAACAGCAGTATTCTTGTGTTGGTAGCATCATTAATATTCGCACTTATGATTGGTCTTTTCGATTTAGGTTTCGAAAATGCCATGAAATGGTTTTATAACGAATTTTAAGAATGTCCGACTTCAAGTGGTATGTAGTACGCGCTATAAGTGGGCGTGAAAAAAAGGTAAAGAATTACCTGGAACAAGAAATAGACCGTAATGGTATCGAAGAACTTGTTCCTCAGATTCTTATACCATCAGAAAAAGTATATGAAATGAGGAACGGAAAGAAGCGTGTACGTGAGCGCAACTTCTTCCCGGGTTACATCCTTATTCAAGCTGATTTGAGCAATGGTGAGACTCAGCATATAATTACCAACACACCAGATGTGATTGGTTTCCTTGGTGAAGGCTCTACCAGCGCTTCCAAGGATCCAGTGCCACTTCGCCAAAATGAAGTGAACCGGATTTTAGGTAGAGTGGATGAAGCTGAGGAATACGAGGAGAAATTGGATACTCCTTTTATTGTGGGTGAATCAGTCAAAGTAATGGATGGTCCATTCTCTGGTTTTACCGGTACAGTAGAAGAGGTATTCGAAGATCGTAAAAAGTTAAACGTTACAGTTAAAATTTTCGGAAGGAATACTCCTGTAGAGTTGAATTACATACAGGTAGAAAAACAAGAATAATCTAATGGCTAAAGAGATAACAGGTTATTTGAAACTCCAGGTACGAGGCGGAGCGGCTAACCCTTCTCCACCAGTAGGGCCGGCACTTGGTGCCAAAGGTCTGAACATTATGGAGTTTTGTAAGCAGTTCAACGGTAGAACTCAGGAAAAACAGGGTCAATTACTTCCAGTAGTAGTTACAATCTACTCTGATAAGTCATTTGACTTTGTGATCAAGACACCTCCGGCTCCAGTATTGATAATGGAAGCTGCGAAACTTAAGAAAGGTTCTGCGGAACCAAACAGATTAAAGGTGGGCTCGATCTCTTGGGATCAGGTGAAAGCTATTGCAGAAACTAAAATGCAAGATCTTAACGCATTCAAAATTGAAGCAGCGATGAGACAAGTAGCAGGTACTGCAAGAAGCATGGGCGTAAAGATTTCTGGAAAAGCACCTTGGGCTAACTAATATCAGTACAATGGGAATTACAAAAAATCAAAAGAAAGCGAACGAACTGGTAGAAGCTGATAAAGAATATTCTATCGACGAGGCTGCTGATCTTGTAAAGAAAATAACCTTTACAAAATTCGATGCGTCAGTTGATATTGATATTCGATTAGGGGTTGACCCGAGAAAAGCTGACCAGATGGTTAGAGGTGTAGTAGCATTACCGAACGGTATTGGTAAAGAAGTACGGGTTCTCGTACTGTGTACACCAGATAAGGAAGAAGAAGCAAAAGCAGCTGGAGCTGATCACGTTGGTCTAGATGACTATATCACCAAAATTGAAGGTGGTTGGACTGATATCGACGTAATCATTACTATGCCAACTGTGATGGCGAAAGTAGGTAGACTAGGTAGAGTATTAGGACCAAGAGGTCTAATGCCTAACCCTAAGTCAGGTACCGTTACAATGGATATCGCACAAGCGGTGACTGATGTTAAAGCTGGTAAGATCGACTTTAAAGTGGATAAGACTGGCATCATTCACACCAGCATTGGAAAAGTGTCTTTTGATCCACAAAAGATAAAAGAAAATGCACTTGAGATGATTCTTACTGTATCGAAGCTAAAACCTGCTTCTGCAAAAGGAACATACTTTAAATCAATCTCTATTTCTAGTACAATGAGTAAGGGGATTGCAATTGATAAAAATAGCATAGCTGGACTATAAAACGTTATGACTAGAGAAGAAAAAGCACAAGTAATAGCTGGTTTAACTGAAAAGTTCCAGCAAAATAGCCACTTCTACATCACTGATACTTCTGGTCTCTCAGTAGCTGAGATCAACAAGTTTAGAGAGATGTGCTATACCAAAGGCATAGAATATAGAGTGGTTAAAAATACTTTGATCAAAAAAGCACTTGATAGCCTGGAGACGGATTATTCATCGTTAGATGATGTCTTGAAAGGGTTTTCAGGAGTGATGTTCGTTCAGGAAATTGCGAACCTCCCGGCTAAAGTCATTAAAGACTTTAAGAAAACCGATGCAGATCAGAGACCTAAGTTTAAGGCTGCTTCCATAGATTCAGATATATTCATTGGCGAGGATCAATTAGACGCGTTGAGCAATCTCAAGTCTAAGCAAGAACTTGTCGGTGATGTTATTGCATTACTTCAGTCACCTGCTAAGAACGTTATTTCTGCTCTACAGAGTGGAGGCGATACATTGGCCGGTCTGGTTAAAACACTTTCAGAGAGAGAATAAGATTATTAACAAAATTAATTGACGATTAAAATGGCAGATTTAAAAGAATTCGCTGAACAACTAGTTAACCTTTCAGTAAAAGAGGTAAACGAATTAGCTACTATCCTTAAGGATGAGTATGGTATTGAGCCAGCAGCAGCAGCAGCTCCAGTAATGGTAGCTGGTGGAGGCGCTGAAGGTGGCGGAGAAGAAGAGAAATCTTCATTCGACGTTGTTCTGAAAGCAGCTGGTGGAGCTAAACTTGCAGTAGTTAAGCTTGTTAAAGAACTAACTGGTCTTGGCTTGAAAGAAGCTAAAGAATTGGTAGACGGTGCTCCGAGCAACGTTAAAGAAGGAGTTGATAAAGATGAGGCTGAAGCACTCAAAAAGCAGCTTGAGGAGGCTGGTGCTGAAGTAGAATTAAAATAATTCCTTCATAATATTAAGGTTTAGGGCCTGGCTCCCATCCTGACTAGATGTCAGGATCGGGATCAGGTCTTTTGCTGTTTGTATCTACTACACATCGTTCTTGATACTTATTTTGAACTAAAACAAACAAAGCTTTGGCTAATAATACACCAGAGAGAATTAACTTCTCATCCATCAAATCTGTAATCGATTATCCTGATTTTCTGGACGTACAGCTTAAGTCATTTGTGGATTTTTTCCAATTGGATACGCCGTCTGAAAAAAGAAATTCAGAAGGTCTTTACAAGGTATTCATGGAGAACTTTCCGATATCCGACTCGAGAGAGAATTTTGTACTTGAATTTGTTGATTACACTGTTGACCCGCCAAAATACTCAGTTGATGAGAGCATTGAGCGTGGATTAACACATTCCGTTCCACTCAAAGCTAAGCTTCGTCTACTTTGCAACGATGAAGAAAATGAAGATTTTGAGACTATAGAGCAAGAGGTATTCTTAGGAAATATCCCATACATGACCGAAAAAGGGTCATTTGTGATAAATGGAGCTGAGCGAGTTATCGTTTCTCAGTTACATAGATCACCAGGTGTATTCTTTGCTCAAAGTAAACATACTAACGGTACCTTACTTTATTCTGCAAGAATTATCCCTTTCAAAGGGTCTTGGATAGAGTTTGCAACTGATGTAAACAATGTAATGTATGCTTACATCGACCGAAAAAAGAAATTTCCTATTACCACACTTCTAAGGTCTATCGGTTACGGTTCCGATAAACAGATCCTTGATTTATTCGGGCTGTCTGAAGAGATTGATGCGACAGCCAAAGAACTGAAGAAAGTTGTAGGTAGAAGACTTGCTGCCAGAGTTTTAAGAACCTGGACGGAAGATTTTGTTGATGAAGATACTGGAGAGGTTGTTTCAATTGACAGAAATGAGGTCATTCTTGAAAGAGATAGTATCCTATCAGATGATGACATTGATACCATTGTAGATTCAGGATCCAAATCAATCATTCTTCATAGAAAGGATGTTAATATCACGGATTACAGCATTATTTATAACACGCTTCAGAAAGATAATTCAAACTCTGAAAAAGAAGCAGTTGAGCAGATTTATCGTCAATTAAGAAATACAGATGCTCCTGATGAACAAACGGCTCGTGACATCATCCAAAATCTTTTCTTCAGTGATAAACGATACGATCTTGGAGAAGTAGGTAGATACAGAATTAATAAGAAGTTAGGGTTGGAACTTGGCTATGACAAGCGAACACTAACTACTGAAGATATCATTCTAATTGTTAAGTATTTGATTGGTCTAATCAACAGTAAGGCTGTTGTCGATGATATTGACCACTTAAGTAACAGACGTGTTAGAACTGTTGGTGAGCAGCTTTATGCTCAGTTTGGTGTAGGTCTTGCCAGAATGGCGAGAACGATAAGAGAACGAATGAATGTTCGTGACAATGAAGATTTCAAGCCTGTCGACTTGATCAATGCTAGGACGTTGTCTTCAGTTATTAACTCATTCTTTGGTACAAACCAACTGTCTCAGTTCATGGATCAAACCAATCCATTGGCTGAAATTACCCACAAACGTAGAATGTCAGCTCTAGGGCCAGGTGGTCTATCAAGAGAAAGAGCTGGTTTCGAGGTTCGTGATGTTCACTATACACACTATGGTCGTCTTTGTACCATTGAAACCCCTGAAGGACCAAACATTGGTTTGATTTCCTCACTTTGTGTTCATGCAAAAGTGAACCAAATGGGCTTCATTGAAACACCTTATAGAGATGTTGAAGAAGGTGTAGTTAACATGTCGAGTAATGTAAATTATTTGACGGCAGAAGAAGAAGACACACACAATATCGCGCAGGCCAATGCTCCTTTGGATGACAAAGGAAACTTCCTAAACGATAAAGTGAAAGCTCGATTTGAAGGAGACTTCCCTGTGGTGGATCCTAAAGAGCTAAAATACATGGATGTTGCTCCTAACCAGATTGTATCGGTTGCTGCTTCTATGATTCCATTCCTTGAGCATGATGATGCTAACCGAGCTTTGATGGGATCAAACATGCAGCGTCAGGCAGTACCATTGTTGAGACCACAAGCCCCTATTGTTGGAACAGGTCTTGAAAAACGAGTTGCTATTGATTCTCGTTCCTTGGTTGTGGCTGAAGGTGAAGGGCAAATTGAATATGTTGATGCCAAAAAGATTGTGGTTAAATACAATCGTTCGGAGGAAGACCTTTTGATTTCGTTCAATAATCCTTCTGTAACGTACGAATTGACCAAATTCAGAAGAACCAACCAGGACACCTGTGTTAACCTAAGCCCAATCGTTAAGAAGGGTGATTCGGTAGCAAAAGGTCAACCGCTTTGTGAAGGTTTTGCAACTGAAAAAGGAGAACTAGCTCTTGGTAGAAACTTGATGGTGGCTTACATGCCATGGCAAGGGTACAACTTTGAGGATGCGATCGTAATCTCTGAAAAGGTTGTTAGAGAGGATATTTTCACTTCTATCCACATCGATGAGTATGATCTTGAAGTAAGAGATACGAAAAGAGGTGAGGAAGAATTGACTTCAGAAATTCCTAACGTGAGTGAAGAAGCTGTTAAAAACCTTGATGAAAATGGAATCATTAGGATTGGTGCAGAGATTAAGGAAGGAGATATTCTTATCGGTAAGATTACCCCTAAAGGTGAAACAGATCCAACCCCAGAAGAAAAGCTTCTTAGAGCTATTTTCGGTGACAAGGCTGGTGATGTAAAAGATGCTTCATTGAAGGCTTCGCCATCATTGAGAGGTGTGGTTATCGATACCAAACTTTTCTCCAGACCTAAGAAAGATAAAGACTTAAGAGCTAGAACCAAGAAAGAGGTTGAGCTTCTTAAGAGCCGATATAGCCAGGATCTAACTGATATAAGAAATCAGATGATCGACAAGTTGGCAACATTGCTCGATGGTAAAACGTCAAAAGGAATCAAACACAAGTTTGGTGACGAAGTGATGTCTAAGGGCAGTAAATTCTCTAGAAAGAACATCGAAGCGAACTTATTCCCAGCTAAAAACATCTATAGAGACGAGAGTAACTATAATGTCCCGGAAGAAGCAAACTTGATATCAGATTTGATCATAGAAGATTGGGTAGCAGATGAACATACTGACTCATTGATCTTCAAAATGGTGAAAAACTATATCAACCGTCGAAACGAAGTTTCTGGAATTTTCAAAAGAGAGCGATTTACACTTGAAGTTGGAGATGAACTTCCAGCTGGTATTGTGCAGCTAGCTAAAGTATATGTTGCGAAAAAACGTAAACTGAAAGTTGGTGATAAAATGGCTGGTCGTCATGGTAATAAAGGTGTAGTTGCCAGGATCGTTCGTGAAGAGGATATGCCGTTTATGGAAGACGGAACACCGGTGGATATCGTATTGAACCCACTTGGTGTACCATCTCGTATGAACATCGGTCAGATTTATGAAACCGTGCTTGGATGGGCTGGATTGAAATTGGGTAGACGTTATGCAACCCCAATTTTCGATGGAGCTACTGAAGACGAAGTTCAAGCTGAATTGAAGGAGGCTGGTCTACCTTCATTCGGTCGATCATTCCTATATGATGGACTTACAGGTAAACGATTCGATCAACCAGTAACTGTAGGTGTAGCATACATGCTAAAACTTGGTCACTTGGTTGATGATAAGATGCACGCAAGAAGTATCGGACCGTACTCATTGATTACGCAGCAGCCACTGGGTGGTAAAGCTCAGTTTGGTGGTCAGCGATTTGGAGAGATGGAGGTTTGGGCTCTTGAAGCATTTGGTGCTGCAAACGTTCTTCAGGAAATCCTTACCATCAAGTCAGATGACGTGATCGGAAGAGCAAAAGCTTATGAAGCGATTGTGAAGGGGGAAAACATGCAGAAACCAAATATCCCGGAATCATTCAATGTTCTTGTTCACGAATTACGTGGATTGGCACTTGAAATTACCTTAGACTAATAATTGAATCAAAGTCCCTCGTAAGAGGGACTGATACATAGATCATTTAATTATGGCATTCAGAAAAAATAAAAAACTGACTAACGACTTCTCTAAAGTTACTATAAGCCTGGCCTCACCTGAGTCCATCTTAGAGAGCTCGCATGGAGAAGTTACTCAGCCTGAAACAATTAACTACAGAACCTACAAGCCTGAAATGGGAGGTTTGTTTTGTGAGCGGATTTTTGGTCCTGTTAAAGACTGGGAATGTCATTGTGGAAAATATAAAAGAATCCGATATAAGGGAATTATTTGTGATCGATGCGGAGTTGAAGTTACCGAAAAGAAGGTACGAAGAGAGCGCATGGGACACATTGAATTGGTAGTACCTGTGGCACATATATGGTATTTCCGTTCATTACCTAACAAAATCGGTTACTTGCTAGGACTTCCTACGAAGAAACTAGATCAGATCATATATTACGAACGTTACGTAGTAATCCAATCTGGTATCAAAGAAGAAGATGGTATCAATGAAATGGATTTCTTGACCGAAGAAGAATATCTGGATATTCTGGATAAACTTCCTAGAGAAAACCAAATGTTGGATGATGACGATCCTCAGAAATTTATCGCTAAGATGGGTGCTGAGGCATTGGAAATGTTGCTTTCAAGAACCCAATTGGATGAGTTGTCTTACCAGCTAAGACACCAGGCTGCAACCGATACGTCTCAGCAAAGAAAAGCAGAGGCTCTTAAACGATTGAGAGTAGTAGAGGCATTTAGAGATGCCAAAACGCGAATTGAGAACAAGCCAGAATGGATGATAATCAAAATGGTTCCAGTAATTCCACCGGAATTGAGACCATTGGTGCCATTAGATGGTGGTCGATTTGCGACTTCAGATTTGAATGACCTATACAGACGTGTTATTATTAGAAACAACCGTCTAAAGAGATTGATAGATATTAAGGCTCCAGAAGTAATTCTTAGAAATGAGAAAAGAATGCTTCAGGAAGCAGTTGATTCACTTTTTGATAACTCACGAAAAGTAAATGCAGTAAGATCAGATGGGAACAGAGCGTTGAAATCTTTAAGTGATATGCTTAAAGGTAAGCAAGGTAGGTTCCGTCAAAACTTGCTAGGTAAGCGAGTTGATTATTCCGGTCGTTCGGTAATTGTGGTAGGTCCAGAATTGAAGATGCACGAATGTGGTCTTCCTAAGGATATGGCCGCTGAGCTTTTCAAACCATTTATTATTAGAAAGCTGATCGAAAGAGGAATCGTCAAAACTGTAAAGTCAGCGAAGAAAATTGTGGACCGTAAGGATCCAGTCGTATGGGATATTCTTGAGAATGTATTGAAAGGACATCCTGTATTGCTTAACCGAGCTCCTACACTTCACCGATTAGGTATTCAGGCATTCCAGCCTAAACTTATTGAAGGAAAGGCGATCCAACTTCACCCATTGGTATGTACGGCATTCAACGCCGATTTTGATGGTGATCAGATGGCGGTTCACGTTCCACTTGGACATGAAGCGATTCTTGAAGCCTCATTGTTGATGTTGTCATCACACAATATTCTCAACCCAGCGAATGGTGCACCAATTGCTGTACCGTCTCAGGATATGGTTCTTGGTCTTTATTATATTTCTAAAGGTCGTAAGAGTACAGAGGATGTTCCGGTACCTGGTGAAGGATTGACATTCTACAGTGCTGAAGAAGTAATTATTGCCCTTAACGAAGAGCGAATTTCACAGCACGCGCATATTAAAGTACGAACTAAAGTTCGAAAGGAAGATGGAACGCTTGAGACCAAAGTCGTCGAAACAGTAGCTGGTCGAGTTCTTTTCAACCAGTTTGTGCCTGAAGAAGTAGGTTTTGTTGATGAATTATTGACGAAGAAAAAGCTACAGAAGATTATCTCAATGGTGTTCAAGATCACGGGAATGGCCAAAACTGCCCACTTCCTGGACGACATCAAAGAGCTTGGCTTCCAAATGGCCTATAAAGGCGGTCTTTCTATGGGTCTTGATAACATTCAGATTCCAGAGGAAAAAGAAGGCCTTGTGGCGCAAGCCAAGGAAGAAGTAGATGCCGTTTGGAATAACTACCTAATGGGTCTTATTACCGATAACGAGCGTTATAATCAGGTTATTGATATCTGGACAAGAACGAATACGCTATTGACTAACACGTTGATGACCCAGCTGGAAGAAGATAACCAAGGCTTCAACTCGATTTATATGATGATGCACTCCGGTGCTCGGGGTTCTAGAGAGCAGATTCGTCAGCTTGGAGGAATGAGAGGTTTGATGGCAAAGCCACAAAAGAACTTACAAGGTTCAGTTGGTGAGATCATTGAAAACCCAATTCTATCCAACTTTAAGGAAGGTTTGGATGTAATAGAATACTTTATCTCTACTCACGGTGCTCGTAAAGGACTTGCGGATACAGCTTTAAAAACTGCGGATGCGGGTTACCTGACAAGACGATTGGTAGATGTAGCGCAAGATATGGTTGTCAATGAAGACGACTGTGGTACTTTGAGAGGCTTAAGAGTTCAAGCATTGAAAGACAATGAAGATATCGTTGAATCACTTTCAGAGCGAATTCTAGGTAGAGTTTCAGTTCATGACATCATCGATCCGCTTACAGAAGAAGTGATCGTAGAGGCAGGAGTTGAGATTACTGAAGAAGTAGCAGAACGAATTGAAGAAACGAGCATTGAAGAAGTTGAAATCAGGTCAGTATTGACTTGTGAGACGAAGCAGGGTTCTTGTGCGAAGTGCTACGGACGTAATCTGGCCACAGGAAACATGGCACACATGGGAGAGTCTGTTGGTGTAATTGCCGCTCAGTCCATCGGTGAGCCAGGTACTCAGCTTACATTGAGAACATTCCACGTTGGTGGTACTGCTTCTAACATTGCTGTTGACGCCAATATCAAAGCGAAATTTGACGGTGTAGTAGAATATGACGAATTGAGAACACTTGACACTGTTGACGATGAAGGCAACAAGATCAAGAAAGTGATGGGAAGATCTGGTGAACTTAGAATTCTAGATCCTAAGAAGGAAAGAGTTCTTATTTCCAATCACATCCCTTACGGTGCTATACTTAAAGTAAGTGACGGAGCAAAAATAGCTAAGGGTGATGAAATCTGTAACTGGGATCCATACAATGCGGTTATCATGGCCGAATTTGATGGTCAGGCAGAGTTTGACTCAATTATTGAAGGTGTTACTTACAAAGAGGAGTCAGATGAGCAAACTGGTCACCGAGAGAAGGTAATCATCGATACAAAAGATAAAACGAAAAACCCTGCTGTTGTAGTAGCAACTAAGGATAATTCCAAAGGGTACAATATACCAGTAGGCGCTCACCTTGCTGTTGATGAAGGTGATAAGATTATAGCAGGTCAGGTTCTTGCTAAGATTCCAAGATCTACGGGTAAGTCAAGAGACATTACTGGAGGTCTTCCACGAGTAACAGAGCTCTTCGAGGCTCGTAACCCATCTAATCCAGCGGTTGTAAGTGAGATTGATGGAGTAGTTACTTACGGTGGAATCAAACGAGGAAATAGAGAAATCTTTATTGAATCGAAAGACGGAGTGAAGAAGAGATATCTTGTTCCTCTATCAAAGCATATTCTTGTTCAGGACAATGACTTTATTAGAGCAGGAGATGCACTTTCAGATGGCGCTATTACACCAGCTGATATCCTTTCGATCAAAGGCCCAACAGCAGTTCAGGAGTACTTGGTGAATGAAATTCAGGAAGTATACCGTCTGCAAGGTGTGAAGATTAATGACAAGCACATTGAGGTCATCGTAAGACAAATGATGCAGAAGGTTATCATCATTGATGCTGGTGACACCAGTTTCTTGACTAACCAATCAGTTGATCGATTTGCTTTCATGGAAGAAAATGACAACATACTTGATAAGAAGGTGGTCATGGACTCAGGAGATTCTGAAACGTTGAAACCTGGGATGATCATTACAAGTCGCAAATTGAGAGATGAAAACAGTAATCTTAAAAGAAGAGACTTGAAGATAGTTCAAGTGAGAAATGCTGAAGCTGCGGTGTCAAAACCAATATTGCAAGGTATTACCCAGGCCTCGTTGGGTACAGAAAGCTTTATTTCAGCGGCTTCATTCCAGGAAACGACTAAGGTTCTTAGTGAAGCTTCAATCAGAGGAAAAGCAGATTACTTGATGGGTCTTAAAGAAAATGTTATTGTTGGACATTTAATTCCTGCAGGAACAGGTAACAGACAATTCCAAAATCACATCGTTACTTCTAACGAGGATATGGATAATCTGGTAGCTGCTAAGGAAGAGTTTGCTAGATCCAAAGAATACGAATCATAGTATGGATCCGAAAGACGAAAAGAAAGCCAACAAGCAAGGAGGAAATCAATTGAATATAGAGCTCTCGGAGGAAACGGCCGAGGGCATCTATTCTAATTTGGCGATGATCGCTCACTCGAGTAGCGAATTTGTAATTGACTTTATCAGGCTTATGCCTGGTGTGCCAAAAGCAAAAGTTAAATCACGAATTGTTATAACTCCAGAACATGCAAAGCGATTACTCAAAGCACTAGAAGACAATGTTAACAAGTTTGAAAAGACTTATGGAGACATTAAAAGTGTAGATGAAACGCCAAAATTCCCAATGAATTTCGGAGGAACGATGGGAGAAGCTTAAAATCTCCCATTTTATTTTCAAGTTTACATTGTGATATAAAATCAATATTCCTATCTTTGCGTCCCAATAATTTCGGGACCAATATATAATTGGATAATAAGAAATAAGATATAATGCCAACTATTCAGCAATTAGTAAGAAAAGGCAGAAAGAAGATGACTTCTAAGTCAAAGTCTCCGGCTTTGGACTCATGTCCACAGAGACGAGGTGTATGTACGCGTGTATATACGACTACTCCTAAGAAGCCGAACTCTGCCATGAGAAAAGTAGCCAGGGTTAGATTGACAAACGGAAAAGAAGTGAATGCTTATATTCCTGGTGAGGGTCACAACCTACAAGAACACTCGATTGTATTGATCAGAGGTGGTAGGGTGAAAGATTTGCCAGGTGTGAGATACCACATTATCCGTGGAGCTTTGGATACAGCTGGAGTGAATGGTAGACTACAGAGAAGATCTAAATACGGCGCTAAAAGGCCAAAAGATAAAAAGTAATCTGAAAAATGAGAAAAGCTAAGCCAAAGAAGAGATACATTCTTCCTGATCCTATTTATCAGGATACTATGGTAA
>JAMWZA010000066.1 GCA_024305105.1 Marinoscillum sp. | reverse complement strand
GCCTTAGCAGCCAATCAGCAACTGAACATTGAAATTAAAACAATCTGTGTAAAAGACGATCAAAAGCCCAGAGACCTGGATCAAAGCATCTTTACCACAGACTCTTCTGCCATTCTTGACGACCCTGAGATCGATGTAGTGGTGGAGCTCATAGACGATGCGTCAGCCGCTTATTCGATAGTAAAGCAATCACTCGAAAATGGCAAAGCCGTCATCTCTGCCAATAAAAAGATGATCGCTGAACACATAGATGAAGTAGCTCAATGGCACCAAGCCTACAGTCAACCTTTTCTGTATGAAGCAGCAGTTGGTGGCTCTATACCGATTTTACATAATCTTGAACAGTTCTTTAAACAACAGGACGTTTCCAAAATACGAGCCATTCTCAATGGGTCTACCAACTACATCCTCACGCAAATGCAAGCAAATGGACTGACTTATGAAGAAGCTTTAGAACTAGCAAAATCAAATGGTTATGCGGAATCTGACCCTACACTTGACATCTCTGGGAAGGATGCGCTCTATAAGCTCATTATTCTTGCATACCATGCGTTTGGGGAAACCGTGACAGACCTCAATCAAGTACGCGTAGAGAGCATTACCAACATGGAAGATCAATTCTATGACCTGGCCAAAGCACAAGGACTAAAAATCAAATCCATAGCTACAGCTCACAAAAAAAATGGAAACCTTACCATCAAGGTTCAACCGGAGCTAATTTCTCCAGAAGACGACTTGTTTGGAATTGAGTTTGAGAACAATGCAGTAGTAGTAGAAGCCAATTACTCGGGTAAGCAAATCTTTACTGGAAAGGGTGCTGGAAGTCTCCCAACCGGCTCTGCAGTAATCAATGATCTCTCGCTGTTGTTAAGTGGGTTTCGATATAGTCAGAATGGAACGAAAAGGAGCCTGAAGAAATCTGCATAAGTAGATTAATTGACTTTAATTAAACAATCACTGACTCGCAACGTTCTTTTTATACGAAGAATAATTATTTAGAATTTAAATTTTTTAGAAATATGAGCGCGAGTAAAACACTTTTAACCTTTATCACTGGAGTAGCATCAGGATTAGCAGTAGCTTATTATGCTGACCCAAAAGGTAGTAAGCAAAAGCTCAAGAAAATTGAGAAAGAAGTTAACAAAACCAGAAAAATGCTGGATAAGAAATTAGATGAGTACAAGGGATCGTACAATCAGTACGTGGACAAGTACGCTACCAAATCCAAAGCCTTAATCGATGAAGCGAAAGGAGTGGTAGAAGGGGCCAAGTCGAAGGCCAAAGCTTAAATAGCTCGAAATACCTCATTGAGAGCATTGATCAGAAATTGATCAATGCTTTTTTTGTGTCTATAGAGCCAAGGAATTAGATGCCAGATTTTAGACGAGAGGAATTAATTCAATGTACGATATACGCAATCAGGCAAACAACCATAACACAAACAGCCAGGAGTTTTAACAACAATAAGCGAAAGAGCTTTCGATCGATTGCGTTGAATGATTTCCAATTCTTGATGTAATCGACGAGTGGATGAATATTGGTAGATTTATAAAGCATAGGGCATTGCAATTTTGTCTTCCAAATGTAAATCAAGCTTACTTCACAATCTCGCCAAAAGTCTTCAGGTTCTCGCCAATCTCAAATAATTCCTGGAATAATAGCTGAAACTTCCCTTTTGTATTGAATATACGCTTCACCATATTTCTCAATCAGTTTTTGCTCTTCCCATTTAATGCCAAATGGTAAATAAATGAAAATCACTACCTCACTGACCAGAATGATGTCGGTAGGGTTGTAGAGAAACATACCCACTAGAACCAGGATGGTCCCAGAATAAATCGGATGTCTGACATACCCATGAATCCCCTGCCTAATAAGACCAACTGTTGAAGCTCTCTTCAAACCCAGAAACTCCAACCCAGACAAATACCGGAAGGAGACAACCAAAATAATCACTCCCCAGGATGCAAGTATCATGGCAACATATTTCAACCAACCTGGTGAATCGAACAGAATTATTTTAGGAGTAATGGCCATTTGAAAAAATAGATATCCAATCCCAAAAATACTGATCAGTGAATAAACCAATCGATAAAATCCTGGACCAATTTTAAGTGTGTTTTCAACCCAAAACTTCACTTTAACAGATGCAAGGAAACTATGCAGTCCTAAATAAATAATCCATAAAGAAGCAATGGTGAGATATGTCATCAGGCTCATCAAAAAGATTAAATTTGCGCTCATCAAGATAACACAAACAACAGTATGGCTGCAGTCAAGATCGGAATAATTAAAGAAGGTAAAGTTCCCGTAGATCGAAGAGTTCCGCTCACTCCTTTTCAGGCGAAACAGGTAAATGAACGTTTTGAAAATGTAGAAGTGGTAGTACAATCATCAGATATCCGCTGTTTTACGGATGAAGATTACCAAAACGAAGAACTTACTGTAGTAGAGAACGTTGACGATTGCGACATTTTATTGGGTGTTAAAGAAGTGCCTATTCCTTTACTAATTGATGGTAAAACGTACTTTTTCTTTTCGCATACCATCAAAAAACAACCGTACAACCAACCCTTACTCCGATCATTTCTGGACCAGAAAATCCGAATGATTGACTATGAGACACTTACCGACCAGGCCGGGAAGCGCATTATTGCCTTTGGTCGTTGGGCTGGTATCGTAGGTGCTTATAATGGTATCTGGACGTATGGCCAGCGATATAACCTGTTCAATATCCGAAGAGCAAGTGACTGCTTCGATCTGGAAGATTTAAAAACGGAGTATGACAAAGTAGACCTTCCAGCTGTGAAGATAGCAATCACCGGAGGCGGTCGGGTAGCCAAAGGAGCCATTGAAGTCATGCACGGCATGGGTATCCGAAAGGTCACTCCGGCTGCATACTTAAATGAACGATTCGATTATCCTGTTTTCACTCAACTCAACACCAGAGATTATCATGTCCGTAAAGATGGTGGTCAGTTCAGCAGAAATGAGTTTTACAAAGCTCCAGAAAACTACGAATCTGATTTCTTGAAATATGCTCATAAAACTGACCTACTCATCGCAGCAGCCTATTGGGACCCAAACTCACCAGTACTGTTTAAGCGAGAAGACATTACTAAAATTGATTTTAAGATCAATGTGATAGCTGATATCACCTGTGACATAGAAGGGTCTATTCCAAGCACCAAGCAACCGAGCACCATCGAAGACCCCATCTATGATTACAACCCAAGTGATGATCAGGTAGAAGCGCCTTTCACAGACGAAGGAAATATCACTGTGATGGCTGTAGACAATTTGCCGTGTGAACTACCGCGTGATGCATCCGAAAGTTTTGGCAATGAGCTTCTCAACAACGTCCTACCAGAATTACTCGGAGATGACAGCAAAGAAATAATTAAAAAAGCCACAATAACCGCAAATGGCAAGTTGACGGAACATTATACGTATTTATCAGATTACGCAGAAGGAAACGAATAAGTCATGAAAATTCTTGTAACAGGCAGCAACGGACAGTTGGGATCAGAACTGCAGTTTTTGTCCAAAAATTATAGTGAATTTGAATTTGAGTTCACTGATTTTCCAGGTCTGGACATCACCAACGCCGAGCAGGTAGAGGCTGCTTTTTCTAAAGGTGCATTCGACTATTGCATTAATTGTGCTGCCTATACTGCGGTAGACAAAGCAGAAGAGGATAAGGAAAGCTGTGACCGAATCAACGTGCTTGGAAGCAAAGTACTGGCAAAAGCATGCAATGACCACAATGCCATCTTGATTCATATATCAACTGACTTTGTGTTTGATGGCACTTCCAATAAGCCATTGAAAGAAGATCAATCGACAGCTCCTGTCAACTACTATGGCGAGTCTAAACTCAACGGTGAGCTAGCGGTGAGTAACGCAACTGAAAAGTATTTCATTTTTCGCACCTCCTGGCTGTATTCCTCTTTTGGAAACAACTTCGTAAAAACCATGATCAAGCTTTCCGAATCTCGGGATGAGCTTAACATCATTGCGGATCAAATTGGGAGTCCCACATATGCCAGAGATTTGGCACAATCAATACTTCATATTGTCTCTTCTAACAGTGACCAATTTGGTCTTTATCATTACAGCAATGAAGGAGTCGCCTCATGGTACGATTTCACCTGTGCCATTTTCGAATATAAAGGTATTGGGACTAAGGTAAACCCAATACCCACAGAAAAGTATCCAACTCCTGCTGCGAGACCCCATTACAGCGTAATGGATAAAAGTAAATTCACAGAAACATTCAATGAATCAATCACACACTGGAGGTCTAGTTTAAAAAATTGTCTGGAGCTTATCAGTTGAAATCATTCCAATTCGGGTATCGTTTGAATATTACCCGATTTCTGCGACATAAAGTTTGGTGAATCATTTCGGAAACCGTTAATTATATCACATTACGGAATCGTTTCATTAATATTACCGTAAGATTAACGGATATACCCGAATACTCAGAAATGTTTGAATCTTTAACTAAAGAGACACTTTACGAATACCCATCGTTTAAAGTGGCACTTTTTTCCATCCTATTGGCCTTTACGCTGAGCAGTGTGATGGCTTATACCTATTACCTGACTAACAAAGGTCAGGCTTTTTCCAGAAACTTCTTCCAGGCCATGGTGTTGAGTTCTGTGGTTTCCTGCATGGTGATCATGGCTGTGGGCAACAATGTTGCTGCAGGGTTTGGAATAATCGGCGCGATTGCCATCATTCGCTTCCGGGTAACCATTGAAAACCCTCGTAATATCATCTTTATATTTGGAACGCTCTCCATAGGGATAGCAGCGGGTGTTTATGGCTACTCTATAGCACTGGCAGGAACTATTGTCTTTTGTCTGATCGCACTATTGCTGAGCATCTCCCCTTTTGGGAGCGCGGTACTGGTTCGAGAGTTTGCCGTTTCTGTGACGTTATCCAATGAAACAAACCCTGATTTGGACAGCATTTTGCAAAAGCATTGTGAAGACTTTCGTTTGATAGGAATGAACAGCACCAAAACAGGAAGTAGACGACGCTACTTTGTCTTACTCAAAAAAGAAACATCTAAGGAAGCGTTTTTTGAAACTTTGGAAACGACCAATGGGCTATCCAATACCCGACTGGAACGTGACGATAATCTCGATAAAATTTAAGCTGTGAAAAAGTACATTTTTTTTATCGTTTGGCTGATTTTGGCCGCAGGTCTGGCATTTGTTGCTTTCAGCTCAGAAGATTCGGATGCTATTCTGGCAGAGGTAGAACCTAGAAGCTACGCCGTGAGTTTTGAAAAAAATGTGCGGGTAAAAGAATTATTCGTTGTTGCCGGAGAACAAGTGAAAAAAGGCGATCCCCTTATAAAGGTAGAACGACCCGACCTCCTGATCGAGAAGGAAAACAAGCTCAATAAACTTGCCCTGCTAAAAGCCAATTTAGGCAAACGCAATCTGCAGAAAGAAAACAAGCTCTATCTCAATGACCTGGAGTTTGATATCAAACTCAAGCAACTGGAAAATAAAATTCAGGAGACCAAAACCTCGCTTGAACAACAAGAAAGAATTCAGGAAGGATTTAAAAAACTGGATTGGCAAAATCAAATCGTGGTGGACTCCATTCGATTGAGTAAACTCCAACTTCTGAAAGGAGAAAAAGAGCTCCTCACTCGTGAATATCACCTGAAGCGTAAAGAGATCAACTCGAATTATGCACTTGAAGAAGCGAATGCATCGGCAGAAATTGAATTGTTGGAAAAAGAAATCCAACTCCTCCAAAACGAAGAAATGGAACTTACCCAATATGCCCGGGTAAGTGGTGCAATTGGAAGCATCCAGGTAGAAACAGAACAACTCGTACCAGCTTATTCGAACCTCCTTTCTGTCTATGAGAACAATCCGACAATCATCCGAGCATTTACGAACGAACACAACGAAATAGAATTAGCGAGCGGCACTGAAGTCTGGATAGAATCCACCAATCGTCAGTATAAGATAAAAGGCACTGTCATCGAGGTTGGCAGTAGGATTGTCCAGTACCCTGTACGATTGAGAACGTTTGATCAAATGCCTTCCTGGGGACGAGAAATTTTTATTGAAATCCCTGAAGAAAGTAAGTTTCTGAATGGCGAAAAGGTCTTCGTGATTTTACAACCATAGGTAATGATGAAACCAGTCTTCATACTAGTAATATTACTGCATGGTTTACACGTCATTGCCCAAAATTCCTTTGTAGACCAGCATCTACTTTCTGCGCAAGACGACTCAAGATTATCCAGGTATTCTGAGGAGCTTTCCTTTCTGGACAAAGGTGATATTAAATCCTCATGGATCAGAGAAGTAGAAATAAGAGGACGGTCAGACCGATTTAGCGAACCGCTTTCTGATTACCGGTTGAGACTATCCCCAGCAAACCCATGGGAGGTAAAAGCCAATAAAGATTATGCTGATCAACTCATTCAAACCACACGAATCAGCTATCAGTTGACATTCACCAAAGTCATTAAAGATCGCTATGAACAGCTCATTGAAAGTTATTTTCTAAATGCACGAACTCAGTTGCTCAAGCAGATGGTGGATATCCGACAGGTTCAAAACACACAAAGGCTGGAGCGCATAAATGAATTGACTATTGACGACCTGTTGGAGGCGGAGAGCGAACTAAGCGAGCTGGAAATCGAATTGGCAGAAACCCGTCTAGAATTGAGAGATATAAACCAAACCATAGCGCTCTTCACAAAGTCACCTGTGACCTGGACCAATTGGACCATGATCCATCCAGAACAAATCATGGGTATTCTTAATTCAAGAGACACGAGTAGCCACAGCAATCTCTACAAACAGTCTTCTCTGGAGAAACTAGCACTAGAGGAACAAATGCTAAATGTCAGCAAAAAAGAGGCGTTCAGTAATATTGGTTTCATTCAGGCCGATATGGATTTGGATCAGGGTGATCGTTTCAACGAACACCTTGGCTTTCAGATTGGCGTATCTATACCCTTCGTCAATAAGGATAAAGCTGACCTGGCAAGAGACCGGTTTGACTTAATTGAGAAAAGAAATGAAGTTTCTCTGGTCAACGAGGAGATTAATCAAGAATTGCAGTCTTTAATGACTCAAATAACCTCCCTAAATGAAATACACCTTCTGGTCACTGATAAAATAAGTCGGGCACAAAAGCTCGCTGAAAACATAAGCACCGCCACCGATCCGAACACCATGATTAAGTACCAACGTTACAAACTAGACTTAATCTGGAAAAAGATACAAGTAGAAGAAAATCTGATTCGTAGTTTTATTGACTATTTAGAACTGGAAGGTTTACTTGTACAAAGCCCCCTTAGAAATTACCTGTCCACAGACTTGAACCCCCTCCAACAAACAAACACTAAATGATGAAATCAGCTATTACATTCAAGGTTTTTTCTATCCTGCTCCTGTTTACTATTCATTGGAGTATTTCCGCTCAGGACTTAATCATCAACGAGTTGATGCCTTCTAACAATATTACCATATACGATGAGGATGGAGACACACCAGATTGGGTAGAGCTATTCAACAACGGATCAGATCCAATCAACCTGGAAGGATATGTGCTTGCCGACTTTGGTAGCCTGGAATTCCCATGGGCTTTTCCATCCATGGATTTGGCTGCTGGACAGCATCTTATTGTTTTTGCATCAGACAAAGACAGGAATACCCCACCACTCAATTGGGAAACCATCATTGACTGGGGCGATAGTTGGACGTATTTAATCCCCGATGAAACCACTTCCGGTGATTGGATGGATTCCACATTTGATGACAGTAATTGGGAAGTAGGTCCAAGTGGTTTTGGTTATGGAGATGAAGACGACAATACCACTTTGGAAAGTACTGGCAGTGTATTCATTCGCCATGAATTTGATTTAGCGACTATTGAAGAAATCACTATAGCATTGTTTCACATTGACTATGACGATGGGTTTGTCGCCTACTTAAATGGCGTAGAAATTGCCCGAGAAAACCTCACTTCAGATGGGCCTCCTGCCTATGACCAATTTGCAGATGATTATAATCACGAAGCACAGCTGTATCAAGGTGGTCAGCCTAGCGCCTTTACCGTCGATACAGAGTTACTTCAAACTGGAACCAACGTCCTTGCAGTGCAGGTACATAATGCGAATGCAACTTCTTCTGATCTCACCGCAATACCATTCCTATCCTTTGGCAGCTCTTCGCCTGTAGCAGGCGAACTATCTGAGCATCTTTCAGCCAGTGCTACGTATCTTCATACCAATTTTAAAATCAGTGCTGATGGAGAAGCTATTCTATTATTAGATCCCTCAGGTGCAGTTCTAAATAGCGTAAATACGGGCAATCTACCAGTAGACATTTCGTATGGTCGTGAAAGTGATGGAAGTGATACTTGGGTGTATTTTGACAGTCCTTCGCCAGGAGCATCCAATACTACTGAGGGATATGCTGATTTCGGTTCGGAAGTGCTCTTTTCAGTAGAAGGTGGCATTTACAGCGAATCCATACAAGTGACGATCACCAGTGAGTCAGATGCTCCAATCTACTACTCAACTGATGGTTCATTACCAAGCCTTTCAGGACAGCTTTATAGCAATCCCATTTCCATAAACTCCACAACAGTTTTAAGAGCTCAAGTAATTTCAGATGCAAGTCTACCGGGTACCGTAAATACGTCATCATATATCATCAACTCAGATCATGATATTGCAGTAGTTTCAATTACCACACATCCTGACAACTTATGGGATTACAATGAAGGCATCTACGTAATGGGACCAAATGCTAGTCCTGACAACCCACATTTCGGAGCGAATTTCTGGCAAGATTGGGAACGTCCCATTCACATAGAAATGTACGATCCTGATGGTGACTTAGCCTTTTCGCAAGATGCCGGGGTGAAAATATTTGGAGGCTGGTCCCGAGCTAACGCACAGAAGAGCTTGTCGATATTTGCGAGAAAATCGTATGGTGAGAATGAAATCAAGGATAAAATATTTCCTGATTTAGAACTCAATGACTTCTCAAGCATTGTCTTAAGAAACTCAGGAAATGACTGGAACAACACCATGTTTCGGGATGCTTTTATAACGTCCCTCTTTCACGAATCTGTAGACAAGCAAGCTTATCGCCCTGCTGCTATTTACATCAACGGAGAATACTGGGGCATTCAAAACATCCGTGAGAAAGTCAACGAAGATTTCCTGGGCAATCATTTTAATCTGGACCCAGACAGTATCACTATACTTGAAGCAAATGCAATTCCGGTAGAAGGTGATGAGCAGGAATACCTTGATTTGATCAGCTTTATAACCAACAATAGTCTGCAAGAAACATCCAACTATGAATATGTAGCTAATCGGATTGATGTGGAAAACTTCATCCATTACCAGATTGGAAACATCTTTATTGACAACCGCGATTGGCCTGGAAACAACATCAAATACTGGAAATCAGACCGACCAAACAGTAAATGGCGATGGATTGCCTATGACACGGATTTTGGTTTTGACATCTGGAATGAAGGAAAGGTTTCCTGGAATACCCTTGATTTCGCATTAGATCCAAACGGACCTGATTGGCCAAACCCACCATGGTCAACTCTATTGTTGAGAAAACTAATGGACAACGATCAATTCAAGAGGAGGTTTATCAATACATTCGCAGATCGCTTAAATACCGAATTGATCCCAGAGGTGATGATCGATAGGATCAGTGAATTCGAAAAAGGTATTGAAAATGAGATTACTGATCACCTTAGCAGATGGGGAGGCAGTTACAATGACTGGTCTTCTAATGTGCAACGAATGAAAGAGTTTGCCACTCAACGATCAGGAAATGTTCGTAACCACATAATCAGCACCTTTGATTTAGACGGTATCAATGAAGTCACACTAGCGGTTAACAATGAAGCTTTTGGTGACATCAGGATTAATAGCCTGGCACTTTCATCATATCCATGGAGTGGAGATTACTTTGATGGCAATTCTATCACGCTCACTGCGGAACCTAAACCCGGCTACCGCTTTTTAAGATGGGAAGGAAGCACCTCCCAAACAGATGAGGGAATAGAAATCAATTTGAGTGCTGACATGACGATAACGGCCATATTTGAAGAAGCTAACAGTGAATTAACTGCTATTGTGATCAATGAAATCAATTACAACTCTGATAAAGATTCAGAAACAGAAGACTGGGTCGAGTTATACAACAAAGGTGATGAGACCATCGATTTAAGTGGCTGGGTTCTGAAAGACGATGACGATGAGCATCAGTTTGTATTCAGCGATGGGACTGCACTTAGTGCTGGAGGTTTTTTAGTAGTCTGTAGAGATACCGAGGCCTTTAGCAGCATTCATTCGACTGAAAACATTCAGGGCAATATGGATTTTGGACTATCGAGTGATGGAGATTGTGTCCGTTTGTTTAATCAAGAAGGTGTTTTGACCGATGAAGTTTGTTACTTATCAAGCACCCCGTGGCCTGCATCACCTGATGGAAAGGGAAGCTCATTAGCTCTCAAAAACCCTGCTCTGGATAACTCGGATGCGGATAGCTGGTATGGGCTAGGCCAGAATGGCAACCCAGGTGAAAGCAATGAAGCGGAGCTAGCCCCAACAGGATTGACTTCATTCACTTCTCACATCTACCCAAACCCAACAATGAATGGAAGCTTCTGGCTTTCCGCCGACATTAAAAACACTGAATATGTAACCATTGGACTGTTAGACCTGTCAGGACGTAAAGTATCTGGAATATATCAAGGTCAGTGGTCAACCGCCGGCAGTCCCAAAGAACTATCACTTCCTAAAAACCTGGAACCTGGCATGTATTTCCTGCTGATTGAGGGAAAGGAATCACGATCAGTAGCAAGACTACTGATCGGTAAATAAGCTAAGGCTCTAAGATCAATAAGAACAAAAAAGGGCTTCCCATCACTGGAAAGCCCTTTTTCTATATTATAAACAATTGAACCTTATCCGTTCATAGAAACCAGGAACTCATCATTGTTTCTTGTCCCTTTCATTCTACTTAGCAAGAATTCCATTGCTTCGTTACTATTCATATCAGACATGAACTTACGAAGAATCCATACTCGCTGAAGTTCTTCTTTGTCCATCAACAGATCCTCACGACGTGTACCTGAAGCAGGAACATCAATCGCAGGGTACACACGCTTGTTAGATAGTTTTCTATCCAACTGAAGCTCCATGTTGCCCGTACCTTTGAATTCTTCAAAGATCACCTCGTCCATTTTAGAACCTGTCTCGATCAATGCAGTAGCGATAATGGTCAAAGAACCTCCATTTTCCACATTTCTAGCTGCACCGAAGAATCTTTTTGGCTTATGTAAAGCGTTAGCATCCACACCACCAGACAATATCTTACCGGATGATGGAGCCACTGTGTTATGAGCTCTGGCAAGTCGGGTAATCGAGTCAAGGAGGATCACTACATCGTGACCACACTCTACCATCCGCTTAGCCTTCTCCAACACAATATTGGATACTTTCACATGTCTATCTGCTTGCTCATCAAAGGTGGAAGCCACCACTTCAGCTTTTACAGATCTTGCCATGTCAGTCACTTCCTCTGGTCGCTCATCGATCAAAAGGATCATTAAGTAAACCTCTGGGTGATTTTCAGCAATGGCATTTGCTATGTTCTTCAATAAAACTGTTTTACCCGTCTTAGGCTGTGCCACGATCATGCCACGCTGCCCTTTACCTATCGGAGCAAAAAGGTCTACAATACGTGTAGAGTAATTGTCTGCCTTTGAGCTTAGGTTTAACTTTTGGTCTGGGAAAAGAGGTGTCAGGTATTCAAACGCAACGCGATCTCTGATCTCTTCAGTAGTCTTTCCGTTGACGCTTTCTACTCTTAGTAGAGCAAAATACTTCTCACCATCTTTAGGAGGTCTGATTTGTCCTTTTACCGTATCTCCGGTCTTAAGACCAAATAATTTGATCTGAGATGGAGACACATAGATATCATCTGGGCTAGCTAAGTAATGATAGTCACTAGATCTCAAGAACCCGTAACCATCCTGCATGATTTCAAGAACACCTTCGTTCTCAATCAACCCATCAAATTCCTTAACATCTTCATTGAACTGAGCTTTTTTGCTCTTGTGTTCATTTCTGTTGTCGCGCTTTTGATCCCTGTTCTCGCGCTGGTCTTTTGGATCTTTTTGGTCTCGCTGGTCCTTATTATCTGAACGATCCTTACTATCCTTATTGTCTCCATTGCTAGAGTCCTTAGATCTCGGGTCGTTCTCACGCTTCCTTCTAGGCTTGCTATCCTCTGATTTCTCAGGCTTTTTATCGCCAGAAGTAGTTTCCTCTGCTTGTTCGATCTCTATATCAAGAGATTTTAGTAAATCGCCAGCACTTTTCTCTTCCTTCTTGTCCTTTTTATCGGGTTTCGATGGAGTTTCCTTCACGTTTTCACGCTTCTTACTTACTGGCTTTTTTCGAGGTTTTTCTTCAGCCGGCTTTTTAGGGTCTTCTGCTTTGTCCTTCTTTAATTTCTTTAATTCACCATCTGGTAATGTCGCTTGTTTGTCAAGGATTTCGTAGATCAAGTCCTTTTTAGCAGTTTTCTTGGCGTTTTTGATGCCAAGTCCATCAGCTATCTCTCTCAATTCGGAAAGGAGCCTTACACTCAAATCATCTAAAGTGTACATAAATTAATAAGTGGGTTTAATAACTAATTCCGCTGGTCAGAAAACGTGCGGAGAGTTTGGATAAAATATATCGAAATGGATAAAAATTAAGTGGAGGTCCACTTGAATTGCTCCACAAGTATAGGCTAACGTGCACTATTTCCCAAATATCCCAGGTTAATTTCTACGAACTAGGTAAAATCCAATATTTTGACGGTTCACTTCCTTTATTGGCGGAATGCCCGTTACTTTGCAACCTCATTTGTATTGCCAGAAATTTTTATTGAGATGCTACTAGTAAACAACATTCAGGAAAACCTGGAAAAGTATGTAGAAGGATTGACTAAACGCGGTATCACAGACGGTGCCAAATTACTCAATGAAGTTACCGATCTGGACTCCCAGAGAAAGAAAACGCAGCAGCAATTGGACGAGATCAAATCCAAATCCAATCAACTGGCAAAGCAAATCGGCCAACTTTTCAAAGAAGGTAAACGGGATGAAGCAGAAGCCGCGAAAGCTGAAACTGCCCAATTAAAAGAACAGGATAAATCACTTTCTGAACAGCTCAATACGATTCAGAATGAACTGATTAATAAGCTCTACAATATTCCGAACATTCCACACCCATCAGTTCCAGCTGGAAAAAGTGAGGACGATAATGAAGTAATTAAAGTAAATGAGAATAATAAACCATCTCTACATGATGGAGCCAAGCCACATTGGGACTTAATTGCAGAGTACGATATTATTGATTTCGAGCTCGGCAATAAGGTAACTGGCGCAGGATTCCCTTTTTATAAAGGACATGGTGCGAGATTGGTTAGGGCTTTGGTGAATTACTTTCTGGATGAAGCTCAGAAAGCAGGATACATTGAAGTACAACCACCTATCCTGATCAACGAAGACTCCGGGTATGGAACAGGTCAGCTACCTGATAAGGAAGGTCAGATGTATGGGATTACCGATTCTAATCTCTTTTTAATCCCCACAGCAGAAGTACCTATCACAAACATGTATCGGGATGTAATCGTATCTGAAAATGATTTACCTATTAAGCATGCTGGCTACACGCCTTGCTTCAGGCGAGAAGCTGGATCCTGGGGAGCGCACGTTCGTGGACTAAACAGACTACACCAGTTTGATAAAGTGGAAATCGTTCAAATTGCGGATCCGGCAAAATCATATGAGCTACTCGACGAAATGGTAGCTCATGTGGAAAAACTGGTGAATAGCTTAGAGTTACCTTATCGAATCTTACGTCTATGTGGTGGAGACCTTGGATTCACCTCTGCACTAACTTTCGATTTTGAAGTGTATTCTGCTGCACAGGAAAAATGGTTGGAGGTAAGTTCCGTGTCGAACTTTGAAAACTACCAGGCAAATCGTCTGAAACTTCGGTTCAAAAATTCGGACAACAAAAAGCAACTGGCACATACGCTCAACGGATCTGCATTGGCTATCCCAAGAATATTGGCGGCCATATTGGAGAATAATCAAACACCAGAAGGAATCAAAGTTCCGAAAGTCTTGCAGACCTATGTCGGTACGGATGTGATCAAAAAGTAATCACCATTCATGTAAACCTCTAAAAGGGATTTCAGAAATGGCATCCCTTCTTTTTATCTTCATGGCAAATAAACACAAACGTTACCATGAAGCATCTTTTACCTTTAGTTGTACTTGTTGTCGCTTTTGCCTGCAATGCACCAAAAGAAAACGCGCAAACTGAAGTCAACCTATCTTACCCTATTACAGAAAAGGTTGACTCAATTGACACCTACTTTGACACTCGAGTTCCAGACCCTTACCGTTGGCTAGAGGATGATATGTCAGCACAAACTGCTGATTGGGTGAAAAGTCAAAATGAGGTTACTTTCTCATACCTTGAAAACATTCCTTTCAGGGACCAGATCAAACAACGCCTGAAAACACTCTACGATTATGAGCGGGTATCAGCTCCAAATAAATATGGAGATTGGGAATACTTTTATAAGAATGATGGTCTACAGAATCAAAGCGTGCTGTACCGAAGAAAGGATGCTAACGCCGAGCCAGAAGTCTTTTTAGATCCAAACCAATTTTCTAAAGATGGCACTATTTCATTGGCATCCACCAGCTTTACAGATGATGGAAAACTTTTTGGGTATTTAATTTCAATCGGTGGTTCTGATTGGAGAAAAGTCATCATAATGGATACTGAAACGATGGAACTCGTTGGAGACACGCTCCACAATGTTAAGTTCAGTGGCCTGAGTTGGAAAGGCAATGAAGGATTTTACTACAGCTCCTACGATAAACCAAAAGAGGGTAGCGTACTTTCTGCAAAAACCCAATACCATAAACTATACTATCATAAACTTGGCACACCTCAGACCGATGATAAATTGATCTTTGGAGGAGAAAAACAACCTTACAGGTACATCTCTGGTAGCGTCTCTGAAGATGATAGATACCTGGCTATTAGTGCCGCCTCGAGTACCAGTGGCAATGTGCTCTTCATTAAAGACTTGAGTAACCCAAACTCGAAAATCATTTCGGTAGATCAGGATATGGAAACCGAGGAATCTCTTATTGCCACCGATGGCGAAAGACTCATTCTGCAAACCAATACCAATGCACCGAATAATCGGATCGTACAAACGACTATTTCAAATCCAACGACAGAAACCTGGGAGGACCTAATCTCAGAAACTGAGAATGTACTTTCAGCAAATACTGGTGGTGGCTACATTTTTGCCAGTTATCTGGAGGATGCCAAGACCATGATTAAGCAGTTTGATCTCAGTGGTCAATTAATTCGCGATGTGGCACTACCCGGAATCGGTTCTGCATATGGTTTTGGTGGTAAAATGGATGATACAGAGTTATACTTCACGTTTACTTCGTTTACCTACCCTAGTACCATTTTCAAATACAACATTGGTTCGGGAGAATCCAAACTTTACGAACAACCTGATATTGATTTCAACCCAGAGGACTATGTCACAGACCAGATTTTCTATAAAAGTAAGGACGGCACGGAAGTTCCCATGTTCATCGTCTATAAGAAAGGCCTGGAAAAAACTGGCAAGAACCCAACCTACTTATACGCTTACGGTGGATTTAATGTGAGTCTCAGACCATCATTCAGTACAAGCAGAATACTTTGGCTTGAAAACGGCGGCATCTATGCGCAACCAAATATTCGTGGAGGTGGCGAGTATGGAGAAGAATGGCATAAAGCTGGAACTAAAATGCAAAAACAAAATGTGTTTGATGACTTCATCGCTGCAGGTGAATACCTGATTGCTAATGGGTACACGACCAGCGACTATTTAGCGATAGCCGGTGGTTCTAATGGTGGCCTATTAGTAGGCGCTACTATGACCCAGCGTCCTAAGCTAGCACGAGTTGCTTTTCCTGCTGTTGGGGTTATGGACATGCTGCGCTATCACAAATTTACTGCCGGTGCTGGCTGGGCTTCTGATTACGGTACTTCAGAAGAGTCAGAAGAAATGTTCCAATACCTATTGGATTATTCGCCGGTACATAACCTGGATCCGGCAGATTATCCTGCAACCATGGTGACTACCGCAGATCATGACGATCGTGTAGTGCCAGCCCATTCGTTCAAATTTGCTGCAGGTCTACAGGAAGCGCACACTGGTGACACACCTGTACTTATCCGAATAGAAACGGATGCAGGACACGGTGCAGGAACTCCTATTTCGAAGAGCATTGAACAAGCGGCAGACAGATATGCGTTTGCCTGGTACACAATGGGCGTGATTCCTGAGTTAGCCAAAAAAGACTTATAGAAAACATGGAAATTTAGATGAAAAGGCCTTGAAAGAGGCCTTTTTTATGACTCCTCCGCTTGTTCTTCTCCTTCCGTTACTTTTTCTTCTTGGGCTTGGGCTCTTTTCTCATCGGGAATCTCTACCAGATGTTTTACGAGTTTAGCATACAAATGATCTGGATGGAATGGCTTGACCACAAGATCATCTAATCCCGCAGATTTGATGTTTAATTCTATGTCAGAGACTGCTGCTGCAGTCAACGCCAAAATTGGTAGCTGGACGCCACGAGCTCGAAGCTCTTTGGTAGCAGCATACCCATCCATTACAGGCATTTGCAAGTCCATCAGTATAATATCAAACTTATCTTCTTCGTATACCTCCAACGCTTCTTCCCCATTTTTGGCATAGTCTATACTGCAGTGCCACTTTTCTAGGAATTTTTGAGCTACCATCACATTGACTTCATTGTCTTCTACCAACAAGACACGCTTATCAAGTAATGGGTCCACAAGAAAGCTTGGTTTGGCAGCTGTTTTTCGAACTCCTTTAGCTATTTTGAAACGTTGTTGAAAGAAAAATTTAGAGCCTGTGCCCAGCGAGCTTTCCAGCTGAATTTGTGAACCCTGTAGTTCCAGAATTTTCTTGCTTATGGCTAATCCAAGGCCGGTACCACCATATGTTCTATTGATAGAGGTATTAGCCTGATTAAACTTTTCAAAAATCTTCTTCTGATCAACCTTAGAAATGCCAATACCTGTATCTTCTACATCAAATGCCACAAGAATATTTTCCGGCTCTCGCAAAACTTGCTTAATTCTTAATGTGACCGTTCCTTCTTTCGTGAACTTGATTGCGTTATTAATCAGATTTGAAAGCACCTGAGTTAATCTACCCGAGTCCCCCAGATATATTGCTGGCATCTCTTCATCGTATTCAAATACGACTTTGGTTTTCACTTCTTCGGCGGTAGTCTTAAATCCATCAACAAGGTTCTGACCAAGCTCTTTCATATTGAATACAGCCTCTTCAATTATCAGCTTGCCTGACTCGAGCTTATTAAAATCAAGAATGTCGTTGATCAGTCGGAGTAAGTTTTCTGATGAAAATTTTAAAGTATCCAGTGTCTTTTTTTGATCATTTCGTGGATGGCTATATAGCAGGTGATGAGTCAAACCTATAACCGCATTCATCGGAGTACGAATCTCATGTGACATGGTAGAGAGGAAATCGGACTTAGCACGCATACTGGCTTCTGCATCCTCTTTGGCCTTTTTCCATGCTAGCGCCACTTGCTGTGATGTGGTAATAGACTGCAGGAAAAAGAAGATCATGTAACCAAGCGGAGCTAGAAAAATAGGCAGACTGATAAAAGCGGTGCGGTGCAACAGCTGCAACAGCAGCACTAGTAGAATGACACTAGAGGAAATCATGGCAAACTTAGATCCCAGTCGTTTATTTTTAAGTGCGTTGTAATAGATGTAAAAGCCTAAACCAATGACTCCAAAAACGAAGATCAGAAAAAAGTTTTGAAGAAAAGTAAAAATGGATGGTGGCAGGACAACAGCACAGACCAAGAACGCCAGACTAACGTAGACGACGACCTTTTCAAGATATTTAGGACCATCCTGAGGATACGTGGCATAGGCATATTTGAGCAGTAAAATCGTAAGAAGGTACACCGAAACATATTCCAATTTGATCGTTAAAACCCACGGAATATTCGGGAATAAGGAATGCATGATGTAATTGCCACTTCCAAATACATAGTAGCTAAATGTCATACAGAATAAGGCAAAATACAGGATATTTCGCTGACGTCTCCCATATAGGTATAGACCTAAAAAAAACATCCCGCCCATGATTAGCGCTCCTGTGAGGATTGCATCCAAGGTGAATATATAATTGTGATGGCTTGTCAATGCGTCTCGATCTCCCAACAAAATACTATCTACCGGGCCTCCTCGAGAATGTCTAAAATTGGCCACCTGCAAACTAAAAACATTCGTATCCTTTAAGATTTCCTGATCTATTGGGTTAATAATCTGTATCCATTTAGGTTTGGTGGTTTCTTTGGTAGTACCCACCTCACCATTACTGGAGAGCAGCTCGCCGTTTACGTAAAACTTATATGCACTATAAACCGCTGGCGTGTATATGGCTAGCTTTTGACGCTCATCAAGAATCACCCGAAGTTCGTAAGTAGCGTAGCCTTCTGAAGCATAATTGGTTACTGGCTCGTTATTCCATATCTGAGGAAACCTCACTAATTCGCCTCCGTCCGTCAAACGTGTACCACTCACTAGTTTATTCCAGTGCATGAACCATTGACCATCTAAGTCAATCCAGGAGAAATCCTCCGGAGGATTTCGCAGATCGAGAATTCCGTCCTGTATCTCTTGAGGTCTGGCCGCTACAGAAAACAATAGCAGCATGGAAAACCCACACAGTTTAATTATTGAAAATTTCAAATGGCGGTCAGTTTGGCGATCCTAGAAAGATAATTAAGATAATAACAATAGCGCAAACTTATTGCTATTAATAGTTTGGGAATAAGTCAAAAAATTGGATTAATCAAATACGATCAAATCTTCTAAAGTTTATACTTCCGATTAACTTAGCACTATGATCACTATTAGAAAAGGCACCAAAGCAGACTTACCAAGAGCATTTGAGCTCATTCAGGAACTGGCGCTCTATGAGAAAGCTCCTGAAGAAGTAACCAATACGGTTGAGATGATGGAAAAAGATGGTTTCGGAGAACGACCTGTATTCGATTTTGTAGTAGCAGAAGAAGATGGTGTGATACATGGAATGTCCATGTACTACTGGAGGTACTCTACGTGGAAAGGTAAACGAATTTACCTTGAGGATCTGATTGTAACTGAGTCAAAGAGAGGGTTAGGCCTGGGTAAACGATTATTTGACAAGACTATTGAGGTCGGTAAGAAAGAAGGTGCTACCGGCATGATGTGGCAGGTCCTGGACTGGAACGAACCTGCTATCAACTTCTACAAAAAGTATAATGCCAAGATGGAAGAAGAATGGCTGAATTGCCATTTGGATTTTTAAACTTCCTCAAGAAGAGTTCTGAATGAAACACATTTACTCCCATATCGCTCTACATGTATTTGGCGAAGCATAGGAGCATGCTGCTCCATGTAGTGATCAATTGCCTGCATGTTTTCAGCAAAATATTGAACCGCATAAGTACTTCCTTGAGCCTCGGGGTCTTCCTGCATAAGTTTGAGTATTTTATGCTGCTTAAAACATCCAGTTGCCATTACCTCGGGAATGTGCTGATCTTTCATCCATCCCAACCATTCGTCAATAATACTACTCTCCACATTCACTGTGACATTGTATAATATCATAATCTTTAACTATTATTCAAAACCTAACTCAAAGTAAATAGTTTCTCACGCAATGACCTATGATAAGGACAAGATTGTCACCTCCGCTATTGTCATCTTACATCTGGTAGGAGCTGTTGGCAGTGCACTACCTCAAACTCGTGACCTGACCATAAGCCTCACTCCGATCAACCTGCTTATCACAGCCGGATTATTGATCTATTGTCATGACGCCCCTAAAAAAAGACTGTTTATATTCCTGACTACTTCGTTTTTAATTGGCTACTTTATCGAAGTTATTGGTGTGGCTAGTGGATTTCCCTTTGGAGAATACTCCTACGGACGCACCTTGGGATTTAAAGTACTGGATGTCCCATTGCTAATAGGTGTTAATTGGTTTATCTTATCTTACGGCTTTGGTATGCTTACCGCGGGATTACGAGCAAACAAATTCGTCAAAGCACTGGTCGGGGCATTGGGAATGGTTGGTCTCGATTTCTTTATCGAACCTATTGCTATACGTTTTGATTACTGGGCCTGGGCTGAACACAGCATACCTCTCAGTAATTATCTAGGCTGGTTTGTGATCGCATTTCTTATTCAGCGACTGTTTCACAAGTTATTCAATAAAAATATGAACAAACAATCTGGCATAACAATAGCCTCCCAAGTATTCTATTTTAATTTTCTTCTAATTTTCTTCAAATTTTAAACACTTTTGGAAATTGTCAGGTTATCAAGACAACCACAATGTTCTTTGTGAAAGGGATTGATTAAGAGATAAATACGGATGAGTACATTTTCGATTAGAGATTTAGAACATCTGTCTGGGATAAAGGCACACACCATTAGAATTTGGGAGCAACGCTATGAGTTAATCAAACCAAAGCGCACAGATACCAATATACGCTACTATGATGATCGGGATCTAAAATTGATATTGAACGTTGCTCTATTGAAGGAGAATGGTGTCAAAATCTCGAAGATCGCAGAGATGACCGAGGGAGAAATGCAACATGAGGTTCTTAATCTGACAGAAAGGAATCTTCGCTTTCCTGAGCAAATCCATTCTCTCACTATAGCTATGGTAGATCTGGATGAAGAGCGATTTGAAAAAATCATTTCTACCAATATTCTGAAGTTGGGTTTTGAGAAAACGATGATGAACATCATTTATCCCTTCTTATCTAAAATTGGAATACTATGGCAAACCGGAGCTATTAATCCAGCTCAAGAACATTTTATTTCTAACCTGGTCAGGCAGAAGCTCATAGCGGCTATTGACGGTCAATATTCTGTGAGTAGCGATAAAGCAAAAAAATACATTCTCTTCCTTCCTGAAGGTGAGCTCCATGAACTAAGCTTGCTTTTTGCAGACTACATTATTAAGTCACGAAATAACAAGACCGTTTACTTAGGTCAATCGTTACCTTTCATGGACTTGTCAGCGGTTACAGATATTCATAAGCCAGATTACTTGTTATCGGTTCTTACAACAGTACCCGGCCCTAGTGAAATCCAACCTTATGTAGATCGGCTATCAAGCAGCTTCCCAGATACAGAAATCCTGCTAACTGGATTTCAAGTGGTGGGACAGGACTTAGAATGTCCTGAAAACGTTACGATCTTCAACCGCTTAGAACAACTCATCCAGTTTGTGGAAGAAAACACCCTATCTATTGCATAATTCACAAAATCCCCTTTTGTGACCGTTTGTTCAACAAAACATTACTAATTCATTACGCTCATTTTGATAAATCGACAAGTAAAGTCGATTTATTGTTATTTTAGACAACTATTGCATGTCTATACACGTATTGTTGTTTATACTTGTATAAGATATATTAAACAAAGTTTTGTTTTTCTGTTTAACTTTTCCTATCTTTGAATTAAACAAAAATAAATTCCACAACCATGACAGCACTTGAATTTAGTTATAAGGTAGATCAATTGACCAGTTCATTAAAGCCATTCGCACTAAAGCTGACTAAGGATATGGAGGATGCTAACGACCTTCTTCAAGAAACAATTCTTAAGGCTTTCACCAACAGAGATAAGTTTGCGGAGGGCACCAATTTAAAAGCTTGGATGTATACGATCATGAAAAACACGTTTATCACCAATTATCAGCGAATGATGCGTCGTAATACGTTCATTGATACGACAGAAAATTTACATTACATCAATTCGACTGATAGCATTATCCAAAATAACGCATATACAAATTTTGCAATGAAGGATATTAATCATGCTATCGATAAATTACAGGACTCGTATAAGGTTCCGTTCATGATGCACTTCAGAGGGTTTAAATACCATGAAATAGCGGACAAACTAGATATTCCAATCGGTACTGTAAAAAATAGAATACACATAGCCCGAAAAGAGCTTAAGACAAATCTTAAAGTTTACGGTAAGAAAAACTAATGACAAAACGTATTGCAGTTATTGGCAGCGGATTTGCTGGACTATCGGCCGCATGCCATCTAGCCAAAGCAGGCTATAAGGTTACTGTATTTGAAAAAAACACCTCCGCTGGAGGACGAGCCAGACAGTTTAAAATGTCTGGCTTTACTTTTGATATGGGTCCTAGTTGGTATTGGATGCCCGATGTATTTGATCACTTTTTCAGTCAGTTTGGAAAATTAACCTCGGACTACTATGATCTGATCAGGCTAAACCCAAGCTATCGTGTCAAATTTAAAGATGAACAGGTAGACCTTCCGGCTTCAATGCCTGAAATGGAAGCGCTATTTGAGCAAATAGAACCAGGAGCTGCCAAAGGTTTAAGAACATTCCTGAAGCAAGCTGAGTATAAATATGAGGTCGGCATCAACGATCTTGTATATAAACCAAGCAGGTCCCTCACAGAATTTATTGATCCCAGGCTTTTAAAGGGATTACTAAAAATGGATGTATTTACATCCATGAGCAAACACATTCGAAGGTACTTTAAAAACGAAAAGCTCATACAACTGCTGGAATTTCCTGTCCTGTTTCTTGGGAGTACTCCAGAAAACACTCCGGCGCTGTATAGCCTAATGAATTATGCTGACATATCTCTTGGCACATGGTATCCGCAAGGGGGAATGTATGAGGTAGTCAAGGCCATGGTTTCTCTGGCAAAAGAACTGGGAGTAGAATTTCACCTAAATGAAGGTGTTACTTCGTTTGAATATGAAGGAAAATCGATCTCTAAAGTGGTAACTACCAAATCCGAATATGAAATGGATGTAGTAGTGGGTGGAGCAGACTATCACCACATAGAAACCCAAATACTGCCTGAGGCTTTCCGGAACTATTCACCAAAATATTGGGATAGCCGAACCATGGCTCCTTCTTCTTTACTATTCTACATTGGCGTGGATAAAGAGCTACCTAATATGCTGCATCATGTACTCTTCTTTGATGAAGATTTCAAACAGCATGCACATGAAATCTACAACGACCCGAAATGGCCAACCAAACCATTGCTCTACACGTCTGCCACCTCAAAAACAGATAAATCAGTAGCACCTGATGGCTGTGAGAACCTAGTGGTATTGATACCAGTTGCGCCAGATCTGGAAGACACGGCAGAGATGAGACAAAAGTATTTTGAACTGGTAATGGATCGACTTGAAGCGTTTACCGGCACTAACATCCGCGACCATGTCATTTGCCAAAAAAGTTTTGCTCATAATGACTTTAAAGCCGATTACAACTCCTTTAAAGGAAATGCATATGGTTTAGCCAATACACTCATGCAAACCGCTATATTAAAGCCATCAATAAAGAACAAACATCTCAAAAATCTCTATTTCACCGGCCAGCTCACTGTCCCTGGCCCGGGAGTACCTCCTTCCATTATATCTGGTGAAGTGGTAACTAGAGAAATCGAGAAAGATTTTAAGTAACTTTAGCTATGGACCTTTTCAGCCAAACTACGCTTAAGTGCAGCAAACTGATCACTCAGCATTACAGCACCTCCTTCACATTGGGGATAAAAACGCTGGACAAAAAATATCATTTGTCCATTTACGCCATTTATGGTTTTGTCCGTTATGCTGATGAAATAGTAGACACGTTTCATGATTACGACAAAGAAGATCTGCTTAACCGATTTGAAGCAGATACTTACAGAGCCATAGAGGAAAAAATCAGTCTCAATCCGGTATTGCATAGCTTCCAGTTAGTGGTGAATCAATACAACATACCTCTTCACCTGATTGATGCTTTTTTATACAGCATGCGCATGGATCTTGACAACTCTGCTTACAGTCAGGCGAGTTATGAAAAATACATCTACGGTTCAGCCGAAGTAGTGGGGTTGATGTGCCTTAAAGTCTTCTGTGAAGGCGATGAAGTCGAATATGATAAATTGGAACCATCTGCAAGAAGACTGGGAGCTGCTTTTCAGAAAGTTAACTTTTTAAGAGACTTGAAAAGTGATTTCAAAGAGCGTGGACGCGTTTACTTTCCAGGAGTAGATTTCGAAGAATTTACTGAAAGGGATAAAAAAATAATCGAAGGCGACATTGCGGCAGATTTTGATGCAGCGTTGGTGGGAATTAAAAAACTCCCAAAAGGAGCCAAAGCCGGCGTGTACCTGGCATATATTTATTACCTACAGCTATTTAAAAAAATCAAAACACTCCCTTCGACTAAGATACTCTCCGAACGTGTCCGCGTTCCTGATCTCAAGAAGATGCTACTGCTCAGCAAGACTCTACTACTAAACCGGTTAAACGCGCTGGGATGAAATATCTGTACCTCATTTTGCATGTATTTACCATATCCTTTCCACTGGTTCGCTCTTTCGAACCACGCATCGAATACGCTAAGAAATGGAGTTCTTTGTTCCCAGGCATAGCCATTACCGGACTTTTCTTTATTGTATGGGATGTCTTCTTTACCCGAGCAGGAGTCTGGGGATTTAACCCAGATTACCTCACAGGCATTTATCTCTTTTCACTGCCCATAGAAGAAATACTCTTCTTCATCACCGTGCCTTTTGCCAGCGTCTTCATTTATGAATGTGTGCTTTACTTTCTACCCAAAATAAAGAATCCAAAATGGCTTAAGTGGATTTCTGCAGTTCTAGCTATTTCCTTAATTACTCTTTCCATTATTCATCACGCACAAGCGTACACTTTTTGGAATTTCTTGTTCACAGGTATTTTCTTAATCATCGTAGCAATAAAAAACCCGCAGTGGCTCGGTCATTTTTGGATCGCATACCTTCTACACCTGATTCCTTTCTTTATAGTCAATGGCGTACTGACCGGATACGGTATCGAAGCGCCAATAGTATGGTACAATAACATAGAAAACCTTTCCTTGCGACTTGTCACCATTCCAGTAGAAGATACCATCTACGCTCTATTACTGTTATTGATGAATGTCTTTTTCTATGAAAATTTTAAAGCTCGTGGTAAACAAAATCCTTCCACATAATTTAATAGGATAAGCTATAACCTTAATTCGACTAGCTCATGAAGAAACTTAATGTTACGATCGATCAAAATTCAGGTTTCTGCTTCGGAGTGGTTTACGCCATCGAGATGGCAGAAGACATATTGGAAGAGCTAGGACACCTTTATTGCCTGGGTGATATTGTGCACAATGATGAGGAGGTCAAACGCCTACAAGCCAAGGGATTAGAAATAATTAGTCATGATGACCTTCAGACTATAAAAGATGCCTATGTGCTTATCCGAGCTCATGGAGAACCACCTAGCACCTACCAACTAGCTATCGAAAACAACCTCACATTAGTGGACGCTAGCTGTCCAGTTGTATTAAAACTCCAAAACAGAATTAAAAATTCCTATGATAAAGGAGAGAATATCTACATCTATGGCAAACATGGACATGCGGAAGTCGTCGGATTGCTTGGTCAAACCAATAATGACGCAGTGGTCTTTCAGGGAATAGATGAATTGGATTTCACCAACCTTCCACCACAAATTACTCTCTACAGTCAGACGACTAAAAGCACAGATAATTTTTACAACATAAAAGATCAACTCATCACTGCGGGCGTTGAAGTAAATGCAAATGACACCATCTGTAGACAAGTCAGCAACCGGGACAAAGAACTTCGTGATTTCGCCAAGAATTTTGATAAAATAGTGTTCGTATCCGGAACTAAATCCTCCAATGGAAAAGTTCTTTATAATATTTGCAAGGAAAATAACCCGAACACCTATTTTGTCTCTAATAAGGCAGAACTCGAACTAGACTGGTTCCAGGCCAACGATACCATTGGTATCTGTGGAGCGACCTCTACGCCTATGTGGTTAATGGAGGAAGTTCGTGATGAATTGTGTTCATTTTAAACTATGGAATACGTTATTAACGGCCTTTTAGTAATTGGCACATTCTTTCTTATGGAGGGCGTCGCCTGGTTTACTCACAAATACATTATGCATGGCTTGCTTTGGAGCTGGCATCGTTCACATCATGTGAAGCACCCACATAGACTTGAGCGGAACGACCTTTTCGCCCTGGTGTTTAGCATACCATCCATAGCACTAATCGTTATTGGTTATGAATTTACTCAATTAAACTGGCTAAGGTTTGTAGGATTTGGTATTATGGGGTACGGAGCCTTTTACTTTATTTTTCATGACCTCATTGTACATCGCCGAATAAAAATTCCATTCAAAGCAAAAAGCACTTACATGAAGCGAATAATGCACGCACATTACGTCCATCATGAAACTCACACCAGAGAAGGAGCTGAAGCCTTCGGTTTTTTATATGCTCCCAAAAAGTACGAAAAGAAATAAACCGATTATTTAGTAGTTTCATCCCCCATTTAGCACCTTTCGTCCGGTAAATAAATGCATTAACCTGATTTCATCCCTCAACCTTCCATACCTTAACATAAATCATTTATCTTTATCGCTAACGTCATAGCAATGACTCATTAAGAATCAGCTTGTTTTGATTAATTATAAAGCAAGCGAACATGTCACAGCAAACAGAAGAAGTATGGGAGCCTATTGATGGCTTCAGTAATTATGAGATTTCCTCCAGGGGGAAGATCAGAAGTAAAACTCGCAAAACCTGGCACAAGGGCAGTAAAACCAACATGACCATCAAAGGAAAAATGATGAAGCAACGTTGGAACAAAACCTGTAAGTGCTACTTCCTTGATCTCATCGATGATGACAAGAGGAGAAGAACAGTTTACCCTCATAAGGAGGTGGCTAAAGTCTTTGTTGAAAACAAGGATCCAGAAGAATTGAATATGATCATTCATCTGGACAACAATCCAAGAAACAACAAAGCAGATAATCTAAAGTGGGTAAGCTCCTCTGACCACATGAAGTGGCAGTTTGAAGTAGGGAACAAGAATAACTTCAAAGTATGGAAGACCCGAAAGAAACGATACAAAAATGGCTTTAAGCCAGATACCGTTTTACCTGGGAGACCTAAGAAGAATAAAGAACCTGAGTTGGTCGCTCAGTAAACGAAAAAAGCCTGATCAACTGATCAGGCTTTTTTTAATATCTTAATGTCCCGTCCTGGAATAGCGTTACACAAAAAGTAATGTTATGAAAGAAAATAAAG
>JAMWZA010000065.1 GCA_024305105.1 Marinoscillum sp. | reverse complement strand
GTTTATGCGTGAAGCTTTAATTTCCTTCAGTTTAAAAAGGTCAAGGTCATCAGGGTTAGCTTCTAAGGTGATTTCTGGTTCTGGGTGAAGCGCAAACTTATGATGTATCTGGTGAAGAAGCTGCTCGATTTCCTGTTTTGTCAGGAGAGATGGGGTGCCACCTCCAAAATAGATCGTTTCTACCACTTCTCCATTAAGTTCACTGCTTCTTAAGGCCAGTTCTTTAGACAATGCCTCGACCATTTCCGCTTGTCGAGAGCGATTGGTGCTAAAATGGAAATCACAGTAATGACATGCCTGTTTACAAAAAGGGATATGAAGATAAATACCGGCCATTGTGATTTCGTTATATCTTGCAAAGGTACATTGGATCTTTTATGAACCGGCGCTCAATACATACTTGTCTGTTGCTATGTTTTGCTGTGGCTTATGCTCAGGGACAGGGTATAAAGTACATCGAAGTAGATGGACAATTAACCGACAGCATTCAGTTTTCCGATACGGTGAATGTGATTCGGGCAGCACAATCAAGGCTGACTGATTACTGGCGATCAGGCCATATATTTAGTGGGTTGGATAGTTTGAGCGCTGACACCTTATTCTTTCACAAGGGTGCGCAGTATTCGTTGCAACTGGACTCGCTGTTTATTTATGACGAGTACACCGACTCAATGTATCTTCAACCAACCAAAAGAGAGCACGACCTTTGGCCAGCAATCAATCAGCAGATTGAGCTCTATGCCAATGACGGACATCCATTTGTAACCCTAAGCCTAAAGAATATTCGTCATAGCTCTGGTTGGTCTTCTTCGGTTTTGCTTAATCCGGGCCCATCTGTTGTATTTGACTCACTTGCATTGATTGAGGAAGTAGATGTAGGACGTAGTTACCTGAAGAGTGTGTTGGGCATGCAATCGGGAACACCATATTCGGAGCAGCGATTTCGTCAGATTTCCAGGAGACTGGACCGGCTTCCGTTTGTCGAATTGAATAATGAACCGGATGTTACTTTTTATGAAGGAAATGCTACGGTTTATCTTGATGTAAGTGAATCTGCCCAGAGTTCGTTTGAAGGAGTTATCGGTTTTCTCCCTAACCAGTCAGCAACAAATGAGTTGATTCTGACAGGTTATTTAGACCTTCAGCTGGCGAATCTATTTCAGTCAGGTAAGGCCTTTGGTCTCACTTGGAACCGATTTGCAGATCAGTCGCAGGCAGCAGATATCCAATATCATCATCCTTATTTATTGTCTACGCCCTTGTTTGCAAGTTTCCATTTAAATTTATTAAAACAAGACACGAAATTTCTGAATCAAACATGGTCATTGGAAACAGGAACCAACCTTTGGTCAGGCTCTGAGTTGTTTATGGCATATGAGCGCGATAGAGGTAGTTTGATTAATGCTGCTGAACTCAACTTTGAAGACGGGTTGGCTGATTATAAAGCGAACATGTATCAGTTGGGGATTAGAAGTTCATATTTTAATATACCATTTAAGTTTGGCAGAGACCTCCGTTACCAATTGAGCGGATCTGTTGGCGAGAAAGCGATCAACGTAAACCCGACTATTGATTCTCAGGTTTATGATAGCATTGTTCTGGAATCATCGAAATTGCTAATCAGTGCCGGTGTTCGATACCAGATTCCACTCGCCGAAAGGCTGTCGCTATATCATGGGTTATCTGGACAGTTATTATTCAATGAAGAGCTGCTAAGAAATGAGCTTTTCAGACTAGGTGGTTTGAAGTCATTACGTGGGTTCAATGAGAACTTTTTTTATGCAAAAGATTATGTGCTATCGAGACTTGAGCTCCGTCAGTATTTTGAAAGCAGTTCTTACATCATGCTGTTTTATGATATAGCCTATATGAATACCTTGACTGAAGAAAGTGTGCCAATGGGAGGCGGATTGGGATTATCTTTAAATACTTCCAATGGCTTATTTACTTTTGCAGCAGCTGTTGGTGGGTCACAGGAAATCCCCGTGTCGTTTAGCAACATGAAAATACACATCGGTTACGTATCAAAGTTTTGAATAAATTCATTTTAGCTTTCCTTATTTATTTTGGTGCACTTACGGTCACTGCTCAGCAAGACACTGTTTTCATCAAAGACCTGTCTTCGGCCTGGCAGACCTTTGATGATGGAGGGATGTCTGTGCCGTATTTTCAGCGAAAAAGCGACATTGTATTCTTCGAACTGCCCTCATCTGAGCCGGGGGTATTACTCAGAATCGAAACAAAAGTAGCATTTGATATCTGGGTAGCAGATCAGGTATATCTAAATAATTTTAATGGAACTGTCGACCTTAATCTAGATTCTTTACGAAATCAATATGTAGAAACACCCTCGCTTACATTTTATGGTAAAGACTGGCGTGAACATGAACTTACCACTAGACTTTTTCAGGTGATTCCGGCATCAGATGGTATTTTGTTTGGGCGGATCAAAAGAGTAGGTAACTTGGATTCAACTTCATACCTGTTGATTCTGGCTCTAATTATATCTCTTGCCGGAGTTTATCGACGTTATTTTGGCTCTTCTTTTTCGAAGGCATACAGCAATCCACTCAGCCTTAAGTTGAGAGGTTTGGGTCCAGAAGACTCTTACCATAGTTTCCTCAGCCTGGACAGTCTTTTTTCGCTCTTATTTGTTGGTCTACTGGGCTCCTTGCTCAGTTACTATCTCGGATATCAGCTCCTTAGTCTTGGAGTTGATCCCAACTGGAAAATTGCTGTTCCGTCCATTATGGCAGTAGGTATAATTGTGTCTCTAATGATTCTTGGAAAATATTTGTGGAGTCGATTAATAGGTTACATTTTTCAATTCAAAGACCTTCCGAACATCCAAAACCAGGATTATGTACATTTTCTCATTTTGCTTACTACAGTGTGTCTGGGCTTATCGATTGTTGATTTTACCGCCTTTCATTTTACATCAGAAAAAATCAAGTGGGTGATTGTTGTATTATTCGTTATCCTGCTGATATTCTTTCAGTTTTGGATGATTTTAAAATTCGATAAATTCTATTCGCATAGAAAACTAATGATAATTTCCTACCTTTGCACCACCGAATTCTTACCATGCTTTGTAATCATATTTTGGTTACTAAAATCGTAAGATCAACAGCCGTACTTTAACAGTATTTGAAAGGAATGAGTGAAGAATTGTTAGTTACAGACAAAGAAAGGCTTAACAAGGTAAAGTCGATATTAGTATCACAGCCAGAGCCTTCAGACAAAAATTCCCCTTACCACAAACTAGCCGATAAGTACAATCTTAAGATTGATTTTCGACAGTTTATTGAGATTGATCCTGTAGATTCCAAGGAGTTCAGAAGGCAAAAAGTTAACATCCTTGATCACACGGCAGTCATTTTCACAAGCAGAAATGCAGTAGACCATTTTTTCCGGTTAGCTGCAGAGACTAAGGTGGAAGTCCCTACGGACATGAAATATTTTTGTATTTCAGAACAAACAGCCAATTACCTACAGAAATACATTGTCATCCGGAAAAGAAAAATCTTCACAGGTGAGCGTACAGCTCAAGATTTGCTCGAGGTAATCAAAAAGCATAAAAAGGAAAAATACATCTTCCCTTGTTCAGACATTCGCAAAGATGATATTCCTAATTTCATGGATAAGAATGGCTGTACCTGGTCAGAATTGATCATCTACCGTACCGTGGCGTCAGATTTATCAGATCTTGAGAATGTGTACTATGACATTCTTGCTTTTTACAGTCCATCAGGAATAAAGTCATTGTTTGATAATTTTCCAGATTTCAAACAAAACAAAACCAGAATTGCTGCGTTTGGACCTACTACTGCCAAGGCTGTGAGGGATGCTGGGTTAATCTTGGACATTCAGGCACCACTTCCCAATGCGCCTTCTATGACTGGTGCTTTGGAGTATTACATTAAAAAAGCCAATAACCTATAACAATCTCTAAGTAATAAGGGTATTTTTGTTAGAAGCTTTTTTAATAAAAATGCTGTTATGAAAAAATTTGCGATTAGCATAGTGATATTAATGGGAGTGAGTTGTGCGCAGGCACAAAGCACTCCTTTTTTTGGTCATTACATGTTTAATCCAGTGAACTTTAATCCAGCCTGGGCAGCAGGAGAAGACAAAGGATTTGTAGCATTTCAGCACCGGAGCCAATGGCTCGGCTATTCGTCCACTTTCGACGGATCAGGAGGTGCGCCGAACACGCAGATGCTTACAGTACTTGCCCCAATAAAGAATTTCCCAATATCTACAGTAGGGATCAATCTGATTAATGACAATCTTGGACCTATTACCAATCTGGAGGCCGGAGTGCCATTAACTTTCTCTAAAAGCTTGAAATCAGGGCTAATAGGAATAGGAGTCACACCCATTCTATTTTCTCAAACCCTTAATGGGGAGGATTACAGACCCAATGAACCAGATGATCCCATTATACCTCTCGGAGGTAGACAGACGGAAATTGCCGTCAATCTAAATGCAGGCTTGTTTTACCGATCGAACAAAGGATTTTTTGTAGGTGCAGGTATTCAGAACATATTGGAACCTGGTTTTGATTTTGGTGTTCAGGGACTTGAGAATAAGTTAAAAATGACTTATGCTGCTCATGCGGGCTATACCGTCAATTTGAGAAATGCTCTTACTGTATCCCCGACGGTCTTAGTACGTTCTGATTTAAATAATTACAGCTTTGATCTAGGTGGAATAATTACCATTGGGGAAAGAGTTTGGACAGGGATTTCATACAGAAGGCAAGAGTCGGCCATTCTGTATTTAGGTTATGCGTTAATGGATAACAAAGAGCTGAAAGTTGGGTACTCCTTTGATTATGTTTTTGTAGACCAGGATGCTAAAGCGGCTACTACGCATGAACTATTTCTAAGATATGATTTACCCAATTTAGTTTTTGGAGGAAAGAAAAAGGTGAAAACTCCTCGTTTTAGTTTCTAAAATGCAAAAACCACCACATTCATCCACAAAAAGGGGTATTTTGAAGATAAAACTTGTGACGAATTCGCAGAAGGTTATATATTTAGGCTCAGTAAGTCACAATAATTTTTGATAAAGTTTGTTTATTTTACATACTTGCAAGTTCAAATAAGGTGTTATGAATAATATGCGTGTTTTAAAGTTTTCCACTTTAAGCCTTCTTGCACTGGGATTTCTATCCCAAAGCTGTGGTCTTTTTGGTGGAGGATCGTCCGATAACGGCGAACTAATTGGTGTTCCCGATCGGCAAGGATGGGAAATGACTCGACCCTACGGAATGATTGCAGTTCCGGCAGGTACGTTTCACATGGGTCAGGCAGACGAAGATGTTGCTGCCACTCAGATTAACCTGAACAAACAGGTTACAATCGGTGCGTTCTTCATGGACGAAACGGAAATTACCAACAACGAATACAGACAGTTTACTCAAGCCATTACCGAAGGATCAGAAGTGGATTTGCCAGCGGGATACTCCATTGCTGACTTACTTCCCGACACTTCAGTGTGGACTTCAGATTTTACTCATCATATGGGTGACCCAATGGTAACTTACTATTGGTCGCATCCTGCATTTGATGATTATCCTGTTGTAGGAGTAGACTGGAATGCTGCGAAGTATTTCTGTACCTGGAGAACGCAACATTTGAATGAATACAGACAAAGTGTTGGTCTTCCGGTGATGCCAGCTTTCAGATTGCCGTCAGAGGCAGAATGGGAGTATGCGGCTAGAGGCGGAAGAGATATGGCTAAATATCCATGGGGTAACCCATACATCCGTAACCAAAGAGGATGTCTTTTAGCCAACTTTAAGCCAGGCAGGGGGAATTATTTTGATGATGGTTTTGCTTACACATCTCAGGTGGCTACTTACTTCTCAAACGATTATGGATTGTTTGACATGTCAGGTAATGCTGCTGAATGGTGTGAAGATGCTTACAATCCATCAGCTATGCCGTTGGTGTGGGATTTGAACCCGACCTACTTTGACGATAGAATTGATTATAAAATTGTTCGAGGTGGCTCTTGGAAAGACATTGCGTACTATCTGGAGACTGGGACGAGAACATACGAACACAGAGACTCAGCTAGATCATCTATAGGATTTAGATGTGCAATGACTTATCTTGGTAGATCATCAGGATACGAATTTTAAGAAAATACTAACCTAAATATTACAAGACAATGAGCAAAAAAGGCGGATTTCAGGAGCTTCTCTTTTCAACGATAATGCCAAAAATCTATGGTATTGGAGCTGCAATCGTAATTGTAGGAGCGATGTTCAAAATATCTCACTGGCCAGGAGCAACAGCGATGTTGGTAATTGGTCTTACAACGGAGGCGGTAATTTTCTTCCTGAGTTCATTTGAGCCAAAACATAAAGAAATTGATTGGGCAAAAGTATATCCAGAACTAGCTGATGACTATGATGGTCCTGTAGCTGCTCCAAGAAAAGTAACTTCTGGTGGAAACAACACAGGTGTTTCTGCGGGGATGGATAAAATGCTTGCCGATGCTAAAGTTGGTCCTGAATTAATTAAGAGTTTAGGTGATGGAATGAGAAATCTTTCTGACTCTGCTAAGAAAATGGCTTCATTAGGTGATGCTGCTCTTGTGACCAATGAATATGCTAAAAACGTGAAGACAGCATCAGGTACATTAGTCGAAATGAACAAGTCTTATGCGACAAGCATGGAAGGGATGAAATCCATGACAGAAGCTGCTAAGGACACGAAGGAATACCATACTCAGGTACAGAATGTAACCAAGAGTTTGGGAGCACTAAATGCAGTGTATGAGATGGAATTGAAGGATGCTCAGGGACACGTGAAGTCTATGAATAAATTCTATTCAAACCTTACTCAGGCATTGGAAAGTATGGGAGAAGCTGGCAAAGAAACTACAGCATTTCAGGCTGAGTTGAATCAGCTGACAACCAACATTTCGTCGCTAAACAAAGTGTACGGAAACATGCTAAGCGCAATGAAACAAGGTTAATCCCAACTTATCACGCTAAAAAGAAAAGACTATGGCTGGAGGAAAAGAAACACCACGGCAGAAACTGATTGGTATGATGTATTTGGTGCTGACTGCATTGTTGGCATTGAACGTATCCACCACAGTAATTGACAAATTCGTATTCCTGGATGATTCTCTTGTTCGAGCTAACAGGGAAACAGAGGAAAGAAATGCTCTGGTACTTGAAAGCATTGTATCATTAGTCAACGAGACAGGGAATAGATCAAAGGACGTAGCAGTGATGGAGGCAGCTCAAGAAATCCGCGCCAAAGCATCAGAAGTGCTCAAAGAACTTACTTTGATCAAGGATACTCTTGTAACTCTGACAGGTGGATACGAAGAAGGTCATGAAGGAGATTACAAGGGAGATGCCAAGCACCTCAAAGGTAAGACTGACTATGATAAAGTGGGTCACTATATGATGCCTGAGGAAGAAGGAGGAGAAGGTCATGGAGCTCGATTAAAGCAAGTCTTAAATGAATATGCTGAATTTGTACGAGAAAAGCTCACTGAAATAGGTGCTGAAGAGTCCGATCTGACTTATTTTAAGCCTATTGCGTTAGACGCTGATGAAGATCCAATCTACAGAGAGGATCCAAATCAACAAGGCAAACCTTTCTCAACGCTGGCATTTGACAGTTCTCCAACACCGGCAGGACTAGCGACGATAAGTGAATTTCAATCCAGAGTCCTTAGCTATGAAACGGGAGCGATGGATTACTTATCTAAGAAAGTGGGTGCTGGTGATGTAAAATTTGATCGAATCATTCCAATGGTTAAGCCAGAAAGCAAATATGTGGCTGCTGGCACGAAGTATACTGCTCAAATGTTCATCGCCGCTTCATCATCAGGAATGACACCTACCATGACCTATGATGGGAATGAAATCCCAGTAACTGATGGCCAGGGATTGGTAGAATTTACTGCTAATTCATCTACGTTTGATGAAAACGGATTAGCAAGAAAGACATATGAGGCTGCAATTAAGGTTACGCTTCCGGGAGGTATTGATACCACTTATTCAGAGGTTTATGAATATTTCGTGGTTAAACCGACTATTCAGATTCAATCGACTTCTGTACAAGCATTGTATTTGAGATGTGGAAACAATTTGGATGTTCAGGTGCCACAGTTAGGAGTATCTTATAACCCTTCATTTTCAGCTTCCAATGCTAAGACATACCAAAGTGGAAGTGAAAAAGGTCAGGTCACGGTAGTACCAACAAATGGACAGGATGTGGAACTGAAAGTTTCAAGTAGTGGAAACTACATTGGTTCAAGAGACTTCAAGGTTAGAAGAATTCCAGCTCCTACGATTACTCCAGGAACGAATCAAGGTCCTATTGATTTAAAGGATGGAATGCCGGCTAAAACACCAAGAATTTTCTTAAATGCAGTTCCTGATGAGAGTTTTCAGCAATTCCTACCTGAAGATGCTAAGTTTAGAGTGGCAGAAGCTACTGTCACCTTAGTAAGTGGAGGAATCGGAAGAGCTTCAGTTACGTCTGGACCACAGGTTAATCTAGGTGCAATAGCTGCTCAAGCAAGAAAAGGAGATAATTTGGTTGTGGAAATTAAAAGAGTTCAACGCCAAAACTTTAGAGGTGACGTAGAGGATTTTAACAATTTTAACAGGATTGTAACAATACCTCTCAAATAATACTACAGGTTATGAAAAATTTATGTTATGCATTGCTTTTTGGAGTCCTAGTTCTTCCTGCTGGCTTAAAGGCTCAGGAGGTTGAAACAGATATTCCAGTAATAAAGGCTGAAGTAAATGAAACCCATATCATGTTCCAACGAATGGTATGGAGACGAATGGATTTGCGAGAAAAACAAAACAGACCTTTTTTCTCAATTAATGCAGAATTACCAAGACTGCTGGTGGAAGGAGTCAAGAAAGGGTTGATTAAACCATATAGAACAGACTCTTGCGTGAACTTGATGGCGGATAGTGTCTTTCAGGCAAATACTTCAATAGAAGTTCAAGGTGGTGGTTTTGATGGTGGCTTTGGTGGTGGCTTTGGTGGTGGATTTGGTAATGAAACCAATACCCAGCAATCAAGCGGCCCTCAGTATGATCCAATACCTCCTACAGTAATGGATGTAATATACCTAAGAGAGCAAGTGATATTTGATCGCAACAGGTCTAGAATGTACTGGTATATAGAATCAATTTCTTTGGTTCTTCCTGGTAGAGCAGGATCTACATATAACCCGGCAGGTTTTGAGAAAACGGTGGCTAATTTCAAATATGAAGATGTGGTGAACCTGTTTAGAGGACCATTTGCTGATAGAGCTATCTGGTATAATAACCAAAATCAGGCTCAGCACAGAAATTATGGCGATGCATTCGAGCTTCGTTTATTCTCTGCGCCTATCACTAAAATGTCAAATGCACAGAACCTAGATATTCGTCAGATGACATCAGATCCATATGAAGCAGTAATGCTTCAACAAAAGATGGAATATGATTTAATGGAATATGAAAGTGAACTGTGGGAATACTAACAGTTACGCTTAGATAAAATTTAAAAAAGGAATCATTATGATTCCTTTTTTTGTTTAAAATGGTTTTGAATTAATTGAGCTTTTGACTCTCCGATTACATTTGTTAAATCTTCAATAGTAACTTCTTTTATACGCTTAATGCTTTTGAACTCGTTGTAAAGTAGCTGTTTGGTACTTGGTCCAATTCCCTTGATCTGATCCAGTTCAGAAACCAACGAAGACTTACTGCGTTTCTGACGATGAAATGTAATGGCGAATCGGTGCGCTTCATCTCGTAGGTGCTGAATGAGTTTAAGTGACGGTGACTTCTTGCTAATATGAATTGGAAATTCATCTTCAGGATAATATATTTCTTCTAATCTTTTAGCAATACCGACAATAGGTATTTGGCCATAAAGGTCTAATGCCTTCAATGATTCACATGCTGAGCTGAGCTGTCCTTTACCTCCATCGATAATTACCAGGTTCGGATAGTCTAATTGTTCTTCTTTGAGGTGCTTGTATCGTCTGTAGACGACCTCTCTCATGCTGGCAAAATCATCTGGACCAACTACAGTTTTGATGTTGTATTTACGATAGTCTTTTTTAGAAGGCTTACCATTCTTAAAACAGACCATAGAAGAAACGGGATTTGTTCCCTGTATATTACTATTATCAAAGCACTCAATATGCTTTGGGACTTCCTTAAGGTTAAGATCATTTTGAAGGATCTCTAAAACTCGTTCAGTTGGTGATTTAGACTCCTCTCGCTTACGTAGTTTTTCGGTTCTAAAAAAGCTACTATTTTTTATCGATAGGTCTAGTAGCTTTCTCTTATCGCCAATTTTTGGATGTAGAATTTCTATAGCGTCCCAACCTTCTATAGGTTTATTGGTAATGATCTCTGTGTTTTCACTACCAAATTGATTCTTTAGATCAAATAAAAGGACCTGAAGAAATTCATTTTCTGGCTCATTCAGTTTAGGTTTTGCTTCTATAGTTTCCGAAATGCGTATAGTTCCATGATCGATTTTCATGAAATTAACGTAGAACCTATCTTGATCTCGAAGTACTCCAAACACATCCACATTGTTAATTTTTGGATTAACAATTAATGACTTACTCTGGAAACGTTCTAAAAGGTCGAGCTTATCCTTATACTGTTGAGCTGCTTCAAAACGTAATTCTTCTGCTGCATGAGACATATGTTCTTTATAATTCTGACGAACTACAGATAAGTTGCCTTTTAGAATTTGTTTGGCATGTTCAATGTCTATTAAATAATCTTCCTCAGTCTGATGTCCTTCACATGGACCTAGGCAATTACCAATATGGTATTCCAAACACACTTTAAACTTCCCTGCTGTTACGTTTCTTTCACTGAGGTTCAAAGAGCAGGTGCGGATTGTATATAGTTTCCGAATAAGGTCCAGGACGCCATTCATGGCTTTAACATTGGTGTATGGGCCAAAATACGTTCCTTCCCTGGGGTTTATTCTTCGTGTAGAGAAGATTCGCGGAAAGCGTTCATTCGTAATGATGATACTTGGGAAGGTCTTATCATCTTTAAGGAGAATGTTGTAACGAGGCTGATTCTCCTTAATCAGACTATTTTCCAACAAGAGCGCATCGAATTCACTATTGACAATGACAATTTCAATGCTATCTATCTCCCTAACGAGCTTTACCGTCTTACGATTGAGGTCATTACTCTTGGTGAAGTAACTGGCTACCCTTTTGGACAGACTTTTAGCCTTACCAACATAGATGATCGTATTCTCGGAATTGAAGAATTTATAGACACCAGGTTGATTGGGTAATTGATTGTATTCGTTCGGAGCAAACTTTTGAGACTGCATGAATTACATAATGTCATCCTCGTCAATTAAATCCACCCGCAAGGAATCATTAGGTTGAGTAATTCCATCATACTTAGAGCAATCCAGTTCTACTGTAATCGGTTTCACTGGTTTAGGGAATGCTCCTTTTTCGATTCCCAATGTTGGGTCAGCATAAACTTTTTTCATGAAGATTTCCCAAATGGGCATGGCAGTTCTGGCACCTTGCCCCATAGGCCAGTATTTAAAATGGATGGATCGCTCATCTCCACCAACCCAGGCACCAGCAGCCAAATCTTTTGTCACACCCATAAACCAACCATCTGATGCATTTTGTGTGGTACCGGTTTTGGCCGCTATTTCGTTGTTAACACGAAGTTCTCTATCCAGCGCCATGCCAGTACCTCCAGGCTCTTCAGTGGTTCCTTTGAGCATATGAAGCATGACATAAGCAGTTTGTTCATTCAGCGCTTCACGCGTTTCTGGGACGAACTGTTGAATGATATTACCGTTTTGATCTTCGATTCGTGAAATGTAGAAAGGTTGTGTATAAACACCCTTGTTGACGAATGATGAATAGGCTCCGAGCATTTCATACAAACTGACATCACTTACGCCAAGTGCTAGAGATGGTACAACCGCTAAATCGCTTTCTATACCCATTCGATGAGCATAATCAACTACGGTTTGAGGGCCTACTTTATCCATGACATAAGCAGTGATACTATTAACAGATCGTGCCATTGCTTGACGGATAGTCATTTTCTCTCCAGTGAACTTTCCATTTGCGTTATCTGGTTGCCAGGCTTCCTGTCCAGGAATGGCAATAGTAATCGGAGCATCCACTACAGGAAAGCATGGAGACCATCCATTGTCAATAGCTACCGTGTAAATGAACGGCTTGAAAGTAGAACCTGGTTGTCTTTTACCATAACGCACATGATCAAACTTAAAGTATTTGTGATCGACCCCGCCGACCCAGGCTTTGATGTGACCATTTTTTGGGTCCATCGCCATAAATCCAGCCTGAAGGAAGTGTTTGTAGTATGAGAGCGAATCGTATGCACTGAAAAGGGTGTCTTTTTCACCTTCCCAGCTGAACACGGTCATTGGTCTCTTAAGGTTCAAATAGTAATCAATCGAGTCTTTATCGTCTTCAAATTGACTGCTTAACGCTCTGTATTGTGGCGTGCGCTTTATGGCATCCTGAAGAAAGCCTTCCATCTCGTTACCGTCTTTATCAATCCAGGGCATATCGCCATTCAGATGGTTGAAAAACACCTCCTGCAACGTGTCCATGTGCTGAGCCATGGCTTCTTCAGCGTATTGTTGCATGCGGCTGTCTATGGTTGTATAGATTTTTAGACCATCGTCATACAGATCATATCCATGGTCTTTGGACCAGGCAAGTAAATCGCGCCCAATAACGGATCGAAAATATGTGGCGAGACCCTCGTTGTGGTTGTCTACTTTGTAGTTGAGTCCTAGATCGGAAACTTTAAGTGTATCAAACGAGACACGATCTATTAAACCATACTTGTGAAGGTTGTAGAGTACCTCCGTTCGTTTTTGAATCGCATTTTCGGGGTTATAAACTGGATTGTATCGGGTAGGTGCATTGATAGACCCGATTAAAACAGCAGCTTCTTTGTAATTAAGCTGTGAAGGAAGCTTATTGAAAAAAGTCTTGGCGGCTACTTTGATGCCGTATGAGTTACTCCCGTACTCAACAGTGTTTAGATACATCGCTAGGATTTCCTCTTTCGTGTAGGATTCTTCTAATTGCACGGCGATTATCCATTCTTTCAATTTCGTAATTATCTGGCCAACTCCAGAGAAATCATAGAGACTTCCACGATTGGCTGAAGAAGTTTTATAGAGGTTTTCGGCGAGCTGCATGGTAATGGTAGAGCCTCCACCTTTAAATTGAAAAGTGAGTTTACCAATGACGGCTCTTACCAATCCTTTCAAATCGATACCAGAGTGCTCTTTAAATCGAATGTCTTCAGTAACCAATAAGGTATTAACGAGCTCTGTGGATAGTTCTTCATAACTCACTGGCGTCCTGTTTTTACGATAGTATTTCCCTAAAGAAACACCATCAGCACTGATAAGCTCTGAAGACAAATCCGGGTCCGGTTTCTCCAGATCCTGCAAACTTGGCAGCCCTCCAAACCATCCGTTAAAATCGTTTTTTACCATGGAGAATAAACTGAATATGGAAATGGTTCCTGCTAAAAAAAGGATCCAAATCGCAACAAGGATTATTCGAATGGTTTTCTTATTCATTATTGGTAATGTTTATCAAAGAAATTAAGGTATGCATTAACATCCCTAGTTTGATAGAAGATATTAAAATTATCCTCTGTAATTGCAAAGGAATATATTTTTTCTCCTTTGAAGGAGTTTCCAAAGTCAATTTGCTCTTTCATAAGCTTCAAGAAATTCGAAGAACTAGCCTTTCCAGGGAAATCGTTTATTAGTACAAGTGCACTATTCTCATCCAAAATGAGATTTCCTGTAGTAAGCTTGAAGTTTTTGGATTTAATGAATTCATCCAGACTAGCAGTTATGCCTTGTGATAATTCGTCTTTATTGGGATATACAATGACGATGTAGTGTTTTTGCTGGAAGTATTCCACAAAACGTGCCTTAGAACTATTGTACAGGTTGATCTGATAATCCTCACTCGCTTTAAGTAAGGATTGAGCATAAGGAATGAGGTCACTTTCTGGGTAGAGTTTAATGAAATTATTTAACTCAAACTGGTACTTATACTGCCCCTCTAGCTTTCCAGTAGTTAAAACACGAAGAAGTGCCAGGTTATCACTGAAGTTATTCTCTGCTGAAGTACTTAGCGCACTATCGAGTAGGTATTGACTCTGGGCATACTTTCCCTGATCATACAAGCTGTACGCTTTGGTGTATACTTTCTTAAGCTTCTCTGTTAGCGCCTGGCTCTCTTCCCTGTAGTTTGGATTGTCAATTAGTTTGGTATAGATCGATTCAGGGAACCGCTCCTTTAATTGGTCTGCTTTGGATTGTGCCAGTGTATTATTCGGTTCTTTATAAAGAAGATAGAGTTGGTATAGGACCTCAGGCTCATATTCAGTGGATGGAAATCGTATTAAAAGTGACTCAAAGGTTTGGATGGCATTGGACTTCTCATACAATTTAAAGTTGTAGATATTTCCAAGATTGTAAAGCGCAACTTCTACTTCGCCAAGCATCGACTCTATTTGCTCTTGAGAGTTGGGTACGGAAGCCAGGAGCTCATCGATTCTTTCCTGGATCGCTTCTTCCTTAGTGTCTTCCGAAGATTCCGCTTCTTTGTTGGTGACGTCTGCTGAGGCAACCTCGCCTCCACTTTTCGCGCTACGTCTCCAATTGTCCTCTAACGATCTGTTTCCCCATATTCGTTGAAATTCAGACGCACCTCGGCCAAGTGCACTTGGCGTGTAAAAATACCAGGTAGCACCTGATACCGGATTCGTACCGATCAAATCACCGCTATTGGTGTCAAAAGCAGTGTTTCGCGCTATGTTTTGTTTATGCCGTTCTTCTTTTTGTTTCTTTTCTTGTGCCTGTTGAGCCTCTTGTTTGGCTATGCTGGTGGCAAGTGAAAAAAGTGAATCATCTGGTAAATTAGATAGCGCGATGAGGCTATCATTGGTTCTAATGGTAGTTATTTGTTTAACAAAATCATCTAGTACTTCCTGTCGTTGTTTGATCTTATCATAGTTTTCCTCATCCTTTGGCATGGTAGACACGGTGCTGTCATAATATGCCTGGGCTAATTCAAAGTTTTTTAGGCTGTCATAATAGATCTGACCTAATTTGAGGTACGAATAGGCTTTTTGACGCTGATTCTTTACAGACGTTCGTACGGATTGCTTGTAGAAAGAAATCGCCTCATCAAGATTTCCTTGCTTCAACTCGAAGTTGGCCATCTCATAATAGATCTTATCTTGATACTCTTTGTTTTTTGTGTCTTTAAGAAGTTTCCTGAAGTACTTTCTGATTTTTTTCACATCCCCTGAGCTTGTCAATTCACTCACCTGGGCCATATTTAACTTGGTGTAAAATTCCAATTCATATTCCGGGCCATTGCGTAGACAGCTTTGGTAATAATTGTATGCTTCAGCCTCAAACCCTAACTGCTGATAGACTTGCCCAATGATGAAATCAATGCGTGCACGCTCACGTCCACGACTCATCAAGGCTTCTGCCACTACCAGATTTTTTACTAACTGGTCAAGATCATCCCTTTTTTGAAAGAGGTATGCCCGTGCCATGCTTAGTTCACGTTGATTTCGGGAGTTTAAATCTTCTTTTTTGAGAAAATCTGATACGACAATGGCGTTGTTGATTTCATTGAAGTCAACAAATGTCTTGATTAATTCGATCAATGCTTCATGCCGTGCATCGTCATCCTCCCCTTCTTTATTGACGTATTTAAAGGTCTCTATTGCATCAGCATATTCGAGGGCATAATATCGGGCCTTGCCGACCAACACATAAGAATCATCCTCCCACCTGGATCCTTCATGACGCTGTATAGCAATAGATGCCTTTTCAACGCAATCTTCAATTTGATCCTTTAAACTGTTGGCATCATTAGAATCAACCGGCACATAAATTGGTAGGACTTTATTGTAGTTCCATTGATAGCCATCATAGAGAGAAGTTTCTATTTCCTTCATGCGTTCGTTTGCAATGAAGTATGCATTGTAATGTGCTGTAAGGTTGTGGTAGGACGAACCGATAGGATTGCTGCTGTATGTAGAACATCCGGCAACAATCAACGTAACTAAGATTAAATAAGTGATGAGACTCCTTCGCACAATAGATATTTGCAAATTAACGTATATCTCTACAGAATCTTGTAAAGATAAACAGTCGGGTTTCAATATATTTGACCCTCAATAAAATTCAGCTATTTGGCACCCAAAAAGACGATATCGAATTGGCTCACCAACAGGTACTTACTCATTATTCGAAATGAGGAGAACTTTGCGGAGAAAAAAACCATCAGTTTTAATTACTCACGAGTTCTTCTATTGGCAACAGCGGGATTCATTGTGGCTATGGCACTGTCCGTCTATCTGGTCACATTTGTTTTAGAAGAATGGCTTGACCCTCGTTTTGTGATGATGCAGTCCAATCGACAGTTAGTAGACCTGACAATGAAAATTGATTCTTTGGAATATGAAATTTCTCAAAAAGATCAATACATGCGAAACGTCCGTAGGATCATCAGTGGGGACATTTCTTCTCTGGAAACCATGGAAGAGCTTGACGAAAATACCCTCACTAATCCAGAAGCTGGCTTTCAGGAATCTATTCAGCCAATCGACTCACAGTTTAGGGCGGAATTTGAGCAGCAGGATATCGGCGTTTTGACCTATGAAACGCCTAGAGCGGATGAATTCAGAGAGATGTATTTGTTTACGCCAATTGATGGCCCAGTCAGCGCAATAACTGGTGAGTTTAACCCAAAACAGGATCATTACGGGATAGATATTGTTGCAAAAGAGAACGAACCGGTAAAATGTGCAGCTGATGGGGTTGTGATTTTTTCCTCCTGGACGTTAGATAGTGGATATGTTATTGGGATTCAACATCGGGGGAATTTGATTTCAGTGTACAAACACAATTCGGAATTATTAAAAAACGTTGGTAATTTTGTAAGCGGAGGAGAAATTATTGCGATTATTGGCAATACCGGAGAGCTTACATCAGGACCACATCTTCATTTTGAGTTGTGGCATAACGGAAACCCAGTGAATCCACAGGAATATGTCGCCTTCTAAAGAAAATAAAAAAGAACCCATGTTTAACAAGCAGGAACAAAAAGTAGCAGAAGAATTGAGTAACTCCAGTAATATTATTGGCAAGGGAACCATTCTTGAGGGGAATCTTGAGACTTTTGGAAACATTAGAATTGAGGGGAAAGTGATTGGAAACATCAAAACAAAGTCGAAGGCGGCTTTCGGCCAATCCTCCCAGGTAGAAGGAAGCGTTCTAGCTCAAAATGCTGAAATAGCTGGACATATTTCAGGAACTGTTGAAGTAACGGAAATTTTGGTACTAAAGCCAACTGCTGTTATAGATGGTGACATCATCACAAACAAACTGATCGTAGAATCAGGAGCAGCCTTCAATGGTAGCTGTAAAATGGGTGTTAAAAGTAAAGAGATCAAAATTGGCAAAGCAGAAGGAGAAGACAAACCGCTCCTCAAAGCCCAATCCTGAGGACGATTTCCGGTTCAAACCGGATAACGCTTACATTAAATATACTAGTTTGGGATTTCAGATGATTGCGACCATTCTTCTCGGAGTATATGGTGGTATATATCTGGATGAATATTTTGAGATGAGCTTTCCCGCATTCACAGCAGGTCTGGCCTTGTTCTCGGTCATAGCGTCTATGTATTTGGCGATTAAGGAATTGATTAAATGAAACTATTTAGCAGATTAACGCCGATACATATTTTATTTACCTCCCTCTTAGGAATCATGGTGTATTTCATTAAAGTGAGCGACTTTAACGAATATTTGCACAGTGGGCTATGGGGTGCACTTGTTTTTTATTTCGTTCAGGGGCTCATGATCAATCTATCCATCGACTGGGCTAAGAAAAACAGTACGGATAAATTACACCTCTTTCTCCTTGGTTCTGTGGCATTTAGGCTGCTCACTTCTATTTTTGCATGTATCTTTGTGCTGCTAATCGGAATCGATGAAGTGCAGTTGTTTATTATCAACTTCTTTGCGGTTTATTTAGTCTACTTAGTCTTTGAAATGACGAGTCTAGTGGCTAATTTGCGGCCGAATTTGAATAGCCAATAATATTTATTAGATAACCTTAGAAAATGGGCGTTTCGTTGAGGAAAATTATCGGACTTGCAGGTTTAGTTACCTTGTTGACATTTGCTGGTCTCAATAAATCAGTTGCTGCAGGTGGAGAGGGAGAAGAGTTTAGCCCTGGTGATATGATTACTCATCACATCACTGATGATTATATCTGGCACTTTTTTGATGGCCACTATGGAACGTTGTATCTGCCCGTAATCCTTTACACAGACAATGGCTTAGAGGTGTTCTCTTCGAGCAACTTTTACAATGACGACCATGAGCAAGTTGCATTTGGAAACTATGAAATCGATCATGGCCATATCAAAACACTTGATGGATCATCAGTAATCGACATATCCATCACTAAGAACGTCGCTTCTATGTTTTTGAGCATTGCGCTGATGCTATTCGTATTCTTATCCATCGCGAAAACTTATAAAAGAAATCCGGGTGAAGCGCCAAGAGGGATGCAGTCATTCTTTGAGCCAATCATCGTGTTTATCAAAGACGAGATCGCTATTCCGAATATTGGCGAGAAAAAGTATCAGAAGTTTCTGCCGTTTTTATTGACCTTGTTTTTCTTTATCTGGTTCAACAACCTTTTAGGTTTGATGCCAGGTGGAGCTAACCTTACAGGTAATATTTCGGTTACCTTCGTGCTTGCTTTCTTCGTGTTGATTATCACCGTGGCAAGCTCAGGTAAGGCGTACTGGCAACATATCTTTGCAATGCCAGGAGTGCCGAAACCAATTTTGTTGATTCTAATTCCAATTGAGTTGATTGGAATTTTGACCAAGCCATTTTCATTGATGGTACGTTTGTTTGCCAACATTACTGCAGGCCACATCATCATTTTGAGTTTATTGAGCTTGATCTTTATTTTCGAAAGTGTTTGGATTGCACCTGCGAGTGTAGCCTTCTCTATATTTATGAATTTCCTTGAGCTGTTTGTGGCGTTGCTACAGGCATATATCTTCACTCTGCTATCAGCGATGTATTTCGGTGCGGCCGTAGAGGAAGCTCATCACTAAGTTTGAATGTTTAATTCTTAATTATACAAATTATGTTAGCTAGTTTATTAATGGACATGAGTTTAGCAATCATGGGCGCTGGTATCGGTGCTGGTCTAGTTGCGATAGGCGCTGGATTAGGTATTGGTAAAATCGGTGGTTCTGCTATGGAATCTATCGCGAGACAGCCAGAAGCTGGAGGTAAGATCCAAACTGCAATGATTATTGCAGCTGCTCTTATTGAGGGTGTTGCCCTTTTCGGTGTGGTAGTTTGTCTACTTATATCGTTCAAGTCATAATACTATAAGTCCTCCCGGATAGCGGGGGGACTTTACTTTTGAAACAAACAATCTAGAAAGATATGGAACTTGTAACTCCTGGTGTTGGTCTGATCGTATGGCAAGCTGTTGCTTTCATTATCGTATTATTGATTTTGAGGGCATTTGCCTGGAATCCAATCATGAGTGCATTGAGAACCAGAGAAGGTTTGATCGAAGATTCATTGAAAGCTGCAGAGAATGCGAAGGCGGAGATGGAGCAGGTCAAAATGGACAACGAGTACTTGATGCAGGAAGCGAAGATTGAGCGCGATAAGCTGCTTAAAGATGCAGCCGAAATAGCTAACAAAATTAAGGAAGATGCGAAAAAAGAGACTTCTGTTATCGCTGACAAAATGATCGCTGACGCAAAGTCAACGATTCAGTCAGAGAAAAAGTCGGCTTTGGCTGAGGTGAAAAACCTTGTCGCTGATTTGTCTCTTGAGATTTCTGAGAAACTACTAAGAGAGAAGCTATCTGATGATAAGTCACAGAAAGCGCTTATTGACAAGTTTTTAAGAGAAGTAAAAGTAAACTAAGATGTCAATTACCAGAATAGCGGTTAGATATGCCAAGCCCTTGTTGGAATTGGCGCAAGAGAAAGGTTCACTGGAGGCTGTCAAAAAAGACATGCTTGGGTTTACTGAACTATGTAAAACTAACCGTGACTTTGTGTCCATGCTCAAGAGCCCAATCATTCAGAATATGAAGAAGGCTCAAATCTTGAAGACTATTTTTGATAATAAAGTAGATGCACTAACTGCTACTTTCTTTGACGTAGTGGCACGTAAGAATCGTGAGCAGTATTTACCGGAAATTGCCAAAGAGTTTGTGGCTCTTTATAATGACAAGATGGGCTACCAGGATGCCACTGTCACTACTGCAATTGCGATAGATGACCAAGAGCGCAAGACATTTGAAAAACTTGTTGCTGACATAACAGGAAGGAAACCTTTATTGTCAGAAAAAATTGATTCCGAACTAATCGGAGGTTACCGATTGAACCTGGGAGATCAACAAATAGATGAAAGTATTAGTGGTCAGTTGAAGGACCTAAAACTTAAGTTCCAAAACGAAACGATTTAATCAAACCCTGTCCATTAGGACATAAAAGAATAAAACTATGGCAGATGTTCGACCTGACGAAGTTTCAGCAATACTGAGAGAACAGCTCTCAAACTCTAAAACAGAGGCTGAACTAGAAGAAGTCGGTACCGTACTTCAAGTAGGTGATGGTGTAGCTAGAATTTATGGTTTAACTAAAGCACAGGCTGGAGAGCTTTTAGAGTTCGAAAATGGCTTGAAAGCAATGGTACTGAACCTCGAGGAAGATAATGTAGGTGCTGTATTGCTTGGAGATTCTCAGGGAGTTAAAGAAGGCGATACGGTAAAACGAACAGGCTTGATTGCTTCCATCAAAGTAGGAGATGGAATGAGCGGTCGGGTAGTGGATACACTTGGAAACCCGATCGATGGAAAAGGTGCACTGGAAGGTGAGCTTTATGAAATGCCAATTGAGCGAAAAGCTCCAGGGGTTATCTACAGAGAGCCAGTAAGTGAGCCAATGCAGACTGGTATCAAGGCGATTGACTCTATGATTCCAATCGGTAGAGGTCAGCGTGAGTTGATCATTGGTGACCGTCAAACAGGTAAAACGGCTGTAGCGATAGATACGATCATTAATCAAAAAGAATTTTATGACAGAGGCGAAACGGTTTATTGTATTTATGTAGCAATAGGTCAGAAAGCTTCTACCGTGGCTGGTATTCAAGCTGCTTTGGAAAAGGCTGGTGCAATGGCTTACACGACTATCGTTAATGCTGCTGCTTCTGACCCCGCTCCTATGCAGTTCTTTGCTCCTTTTGCGGGTGCAGCTATCGGTGAGTATTTTAGAGATACAGGACGTCCGGCGTTGGTTGTTTATGATGACCTTTCTAAGCAGGCGGTATCTTATCGTGAAGTTTCACTTCTTCTGAGAAGACCTCCGGGACGTGAAGCTTACCCAGGGGATGTTTTCTACCTTCACTCCAGATTATTGGAAAGAGCGGCGAAAATTATCAACAATGATCAGATCGCTTCTCAAATGAATGACCTTCCTGAATCTCTTAGGAGCAAGGTAAAAGGTGGTGGATCATTGACCGCACTGCCGATTATTGAGACACAAGCTGGAGACGTATCGGCATACATCCCAACGAATGTAATTTCAATTACGGATGGACAGATTTTCCTTGAGACGAACTTATTTAACTCGGGTATCAGACCAGCGATTAACGTAGGTATCTCGGTATCTCGTGTAGGTGGATCGGCTCAGATCAAATCAATGAAAAAAGTATCAGGTACGTTGAAGCTTGATCAGGCACAGTTCCGTGAACTGGAAGCATTTGCTAAGTTTGGTTCAGACCTTGATGCTGCGACAAAGCGAACTATTGATAGAGGTAGAAGAAATCAGGAAATTCTGAAGCAGCCTCAGTACTCGCCTTCACCAGTAGAAGAGCAAGTGGCTATTATCTATGCTTCTACTAAAGGATTCCTGGATAAAGTACCGGAAACGAAAGTGAAAGAGTTTGAAGCTGAATTCATGTCAGTACTTAGAAATTCACACAGTGATGTGTTGGCTTCTTTGAAAGCTGGCAAACTGGAAGATAAATCAACAGAAACACTTGCTACAGTAGCAAAAGATCTAGCATCTAGATATAACTAAGAACTAGACCGAAATGGCAAACCTTAAGGAAGTAAAAGGAAGAATTCAGTCTGTCACTTCTACGCAGCAGATTACAAAAGCGATGAAGATGGTGGCTGCAGCGAAGCTGAGAAGAGCGCAGGATCGTATCATTCAGATGCGTCCGTACTCACAGAAGCTATCTGCGATCATCCAAAACGTTTCTGCAGGTGTAGACAGTTCTGAGATTGATAATCCCTATGCTGAAGTTAGAGATGTTTCTAAGGTGTTGATCGTAGTGGTTACCTCAGACAGGGGGCTATGCGGTGGATTTAACAGTAGTATTTTTAAATCAACGAAAGCGTTGATTGCTAAGAAATATGCTGACCTTGAAGCTTCTGGAAATGTGGTGTTGATGCCTATAGGAAAAAAAGCATTGGACCATTTTTCTAAGAGAGGATATAACATAATAGATGATTATTCCGAAATGTTTGGCAACCTGGACTTTGGTCATGTAATGGATGCGGCAGAGTATGCAATGGATGCCTTTGTAAATGGGGAGTTTGATAAGGTTGAAATTGTTTACAATGAGTTTAAAAATGTTGCTACGCAGATTGTAAGACAAGAGCCATTCTTACCGATTGAAAACGAGCCATCTGAAAGCGCTCAAGAAGCTGAAATGATTGATTATCTCTACGAGCCTAATCAAGAGTTTATTTTCTCAGAGATCATTCCTAAGTCATTGAAAATACAATTTTACAAGACGTTACTAGAATCGAATGCTTCTGAGCAAGGAGCGCGAATGACTGCAATGGGTCAGGCGACTGATAATGCTGGAGAACTGTTGAAAGAATTGAAATTGACTTACAACAGAACGCGTCAGGCGGCGATTACTACCGAAATTCTTGAGATCGTTGGTGGAGCAGAAGCGCTCGCGCAAGGTGGATAAACAATGATCTGAATGGATCATATCTATAAATATTTAAGATGGCTCTCATTGGACATAGTCCTGGGGGCCATCTTTTTTTTGGCGTATCTCGAAAAATACTATCAAACCAGTCTTAGCTGGAATGTATATCTGGCGCTGGCAAGTGCTATCTGGCTAATCTATACCACAGACCACTTATTGGATGCGAGAAGTTTAAGCGTGCCGACTAGTGAACGTCACCTATTTCATAAAAAAAATTTTAAGGGACTCGTATTCATCTCAGGTTTAATACTTTGTCTGGGTTTAGTCAATATGTACTTTCTTGAAATTGAGGTAATAAGGAATGGTGCCATACTTTCTGCTATTTCTGTGGCATATCTCGTGTTGGTGTACTTTATCAGGAGACTCTGGGTGAAGGAGCTCGTCGTAGCGCTGGTTTATGCAATGGGTGTCTTTCTTGGTCCCTGGAGCATGATTGAAGATTTTAGTTACCTGGATATCATTCTATTGATTCAGCTCATAGGGATTGCATTATTGAATTTGTTTATTTTTTCTTTTTACGATAGAGTTGCCGATCTCAAGGATGGATTCAACTCATTGGTCTTGCGACTAGGAGCGAATGCTAGTCAGTTCGCCATCATAACACTAGGTATATGTCTGATGATTGCTTGCGTGGCAATAGGTATCCATCAGGAAATACAACAGCTCTATCTCGTAATGATTAGTATTCTTATGATCGTGCACCTGCTACCAAATACGTTTTCTAAGTCAGCATTTTATCGAACCGTAGGAGACGGAATCTTTTACCTTCCGGGCCTCTTCTTGTTATTATGAATTTTGATCGAGTAGCAGGTTTCTATGATCATCTGGCAAAATCCGTTTTTGGCTCACAATGGTATCAAGTGCAAACTGTAGCTGCCAGGGAACTCAATCAAGTTGATCAGCTGTTAATTCTTGGAGGAGGAACTGGGGTAATATTAGAAGAGCTAGATCACCCACAGATTACTTGTGTGGAGATGTCAGCTAAAATGATTGATCAGGCCAAACAACGCCCAACAAATGCTACAGTTAAATTTGTGAATACAGACTTTCTTGAATGGAAATCTGACCAGAAATTTGACGCTATTTATTGTCCTTTTTTTTTGGATTGTTTTGATCAAAAGACTTTGGATAAGGTTATAGGAAAAATGAAAACGCTGTTGTCATCAAATGGAGACTTGCATGTTGTGGATTTTCAGCGAGGCAGCTTCCTTCAGCAATTAGTCATATGGAATATGATTACCTTTTTTAAGGTTACATCTGGCCTAAAGACTAATTCTCTTCTAAATATTCCTGGAGAGCTCAAAAAAAGAAGGTTCAAGGAGAGGTTGATAAGGTTATTTATGAAAAAATGGATATTCTATCGCAAGTATACTCAGTAGGGAGAATTGAAATTGCCGGTGGCAATGGCCCAAATGATAACTGCGGTAACAGCTACTATAATTACGATTACAATTTTTGCTTGCGTGCTCATCGATTTTTCATCTTCAGACTTGTTCATAAAAATTAATTTATTTGGCTTGATTAGCTAAAATGAGCAGTGGTTTGTTGTTCCCATTTCTAAAACCTATCAGGAATTGCACTCCCCCATCTTTAATCTTCAATTTCTTCTTTAGTTCTTCTGGTTTCTGCGGGTAGTTCTTCGTTATCACATTGGCTTTGCCATCAGGAAGAAGTTTGCCAATGTTTTTCTTGTCGATTAAAGGTTCAACCACTTTCCAAACTCGACCTGGAAATTCGTTAATCAATTCATCAGAAGTGTAGAGATGAGTATTTGTAGCTAGTTTCTTCAAGCCAAATTTTTCCCCAACTAGCTTAAAGGCACCGGCCTTTAAAATGGAGGAGTTTGGGTCATAGAGGTACTGACCTAATTCTCCAATAGTATTTTCTGTAGTGCGTTCCTGACTAGGGCGGAATTCAAAGGGAGAATGAAAAGTTTCCAGATTGACACATTGAATGAGTGGTTCTGTGTTTATGGTATTCTCAAAATCCAGTAAGAACAAGACTTCTTTTACCTCATTTTTCACACTCACTACATGTACTTCGTTTACATATTGAAGCTCTTCTATTCCCAGCGATAGGTCAATCATCGGAGCGGCTTTAACAAGGACTCGTTTGGCTTTAGCCTTAAACTCAGGAATGAGTTCGACAACATTTGGTGAGCAGTCCTCAAAGCGAAACACACGTGATTTGTTTTGATCTCGTCTGGCAGGATCTATAAAGAAACAAGCCTTACCAAGGAATGAAGTCAAAAAATCCTCGGCAGTTTGATGATGGGTTTTAATGGTTCTTTTACCAAAGACTCCTCGATTGTGTTCAAAAACCGTGTAGATATTTTCATTCAATTCCACATAATGGACATTTTTAAAGTGGCTCGAGAAGGCAATGGTATCCACGCCCATTCCACCTGTTAGGTCAACCAGCACCTCTCCTTTTATTAATTTGGATTTGTAGGCCGATGTAGCTGGAGAGGAACTCTGCTCAAGTGAAAGCGGTGGAGGAAGAATTAGACCTGAATTAGCGTACCACTCTGGTAGTTTGGTTTTGGCTTTTCTTCTGCTGAGGATTTGATCGACGATAAAAGTGATATGTTCTTTGAACTCCGCTGGCGGATTGAGTAGGAGTTTTTGAATATCATCGTCTCGATGATCTGATATGAATTTTCTTAAAGTTGGATTACTATGATGTTTAAAATCATACATTACCAACTCAATAAGTCATATTTCAAATTAAGTTGAAATGCCATATTATTGAACTTTTCAGGATATTCATTATTGTCTAATTCACGTAGTGAAGTGATGCCGTGCATGAAAAAAAACCTAATATGTAATTGATTAATGAGTTCGTAAGAAACAAAGCCATTTAAAGCTATTTCTAAACGTTCATAACCTAAGGGTACGTTCAGAAGGTTAGCTCGATTTCCATCTCTAATGCGAACAGCCTCACCACTAAGTAAGTAACTGATTTTGGGTCCAAGTCCAAAGTTGAATTTTGAGTATTCAGTAGCAATACTCATGGGCATAGATATGTAGCCGAGTTGATATCGAAAACTATTTTCAGAATTTTTTGCACCCATATTATTGTAGTTCAGGCCTGACTCAAGGAATATGTGACTGTTAACCTTAAAACTGTACACTATTCCGGTATTCCAAGCAACCTGAAATCTATATGAAGTTTTTGAGCTAGGTTCTGATTCAGGATAAAAAGTGTTTATCGTACTTAAATTCATTCCTCCTGATATGCCTAAGCTTGATTTTTGACTCGTGGAAATGAGTGGAATAAATAGTATAAGTATTAATGAAGTTCTCAACATTCAATTCAATATTTACGGCAATTCTACCAAATAAAAACGGCTTGAGGAAATCTCCGCAAGCCGTTAATTGTATTTGAAATTTGATATATATTAACCTTCACTTTGCAAAAGTTCTTTAATGTTGAACTTCGTTAAAGGTTATATTACTCTGTTAAAAAACGAGACTGTTCTCCATCATGAACTCTGCGATCTGCACTGCATTGGTTGCGGCACCCTTTCTGAGGTTATCAGCTACGATCCATAGGTTCAATGATTTTGGCTGGGTCTCATCTCTACGAATCCTGCCAACAAACACCTCATCTTTTTGATGAGAATTTAACGGCATAGGATAAATGTTATTCTTCGGATCGTCTTCGATGATGATTCCTGGAGTCTTAGCAAGAATGCTCCTCACTTCTTCCAAATCAAACTCATTGTCAAATTCGATGTTCACAGACTCGGAGTGGCCACCCATAGTAGGGATTCGTACACACGTTGCAGTTACTTTTACATTCTCGTCCTGAAGAATTTTCACGGTCTCATTGACCATCTTCATTTCTTCCTTGGTGTAGTCATTAGCCTGGAAGACATCAATGTGTGGAAGCACATTCATGTCTATTTTGTACGGATAAGCCATTTCGCCTTCTTTACCAGCTCTTTCGTTCATCATCTGGTTTACCGCTTTGATTCCTGATCCGGTAACTGACTGATAGGTAGAAACAATTACACGATTGATGCCGTATTTTTGGTGCAATGGACCCAATACCAACACCATCTGAATGGTGGAACAGTTTGGGTTAGCAATGATGCGATCATCAATTCTTAGTACTTCGCCATTCACTTCAGGGACGACTAGTTTTTTACCCGGGTCCATTCTCCAGGCGGATGAATTATCGATAACGATGGTACCATTTTCTGCAAATTTTGGCGCCCATTCAAGTGAAGTGCTGCCTCCGGCAGAAAAAAGTGCTATATCTGGCTTTTGTTCTACAGCATCTGCTAGTCCAATTACCTTGTAAGTCTTACCTTTAAATGTGATTTCCTTACCC
>JAMWZA010000064.1 GCA_024305105.1 Marinoscillum sp. | reverse complement strand
ATTAAACTGTTTGATGGGGACAAAACAGGATCTGCTGTATACGTGTCGACTGAACCTTCAAACAGAACAGCCAGATTGCAATCATCTGAAGATGGTAACACCATTTTTAACATTAGTTATGCTGGTGATACTGGAGGAAATTACACGAAATACACTGTAGAAGGTGGACAAACTTTCACTAAAACAGGCACCGAGGTAAGTATTGCGCCTTATGTAGGCTCAGCTCCACGTTGGATTAAACTGTTTGATGGGGACAAAACAGGATCTGCTGTATACGTGTCGACTGAACATCAATTTGATGACAATGGCACACCTGAAGATGCAACAGACGACACCTACCTCCGTACGGAGGCTACCATGGGTGTAGTGACTTTGGATTTGGTCAATTCGTCAATCATAGAGTTTCAAGAAAGTGATCTAGCATTAAGTGATGAAGAAGAAGCCAACGGCTATTACATTTCCAGAATTGACATGCCTACGTTAAATGCCGCTGGAGATAAATTATACATCGGAGCGCGCATCAGTAAAGTTGATCCAGCTACTGGCGAATCTGATAGAGATGGTGAAGTTTTAAGTTCAAAAACCATTGTATTGGATTACCCATCTTTAATTAACCCAACTGTTATTACCTCTGCAGTAGGACGCGGAAATACCAATGGTTATCGAAGTATCAATTCGTTCGAATACAATGGAAGTGTTTATCAAGCTAACCAAGGTGATCCAGAAGGCTCACACATCTTAAAAATTGATGCCAACAATCAGTATGACGATGCTTATGTATTTAGTTTAGATGATGCCTTAGGTGTTGAGAATGCATACATTCTGGCCTGGAGACCTGCTGTAAATGGAAAGGCTGTAGTTGCTTACCGCGATGCTAGTTCTGCTGAAGGAGTAGCTGGAGCTCAAGGTTTTTTTGCTTTGGTAGATCTAAATGATAAAACAGCTCAAAAAATTGAGGACATCCCTTATGAACCGGACTTTTACTTGTTCCAGTATCAAGGCTTTGTAGTAGATGGAACGGACATTTACCTCACTCAAGCGCCTGTAGGGAAAAACGGTAACATTTATGTAGTAGACACTGAAACCGGTGAAGTAACTATGGGTGCTGAACTAGTAAACGTGGAAGGAAGTCATTACATCGGTGTATTCTAAACCGGACTTCTAATAACCATTTTAAACGGGGCTTTGTATGGTTGTTGATCATATAAGTCCCCCTGTTCTATTGAAACACTTTTGAAACTTTAGAGACTCTCTCAAATAATATACGCTACGATTATGACCAAATCATCTACATGGAAACGTGTTCGCAAGTTATTCAATGACATTCATCTCTGGATGGGAATTGGTGCAGGGTTAATCCTGTTTGTAGTTTGCTTCACAGGTACGGTTTACACTTTTCATTCGGAAATAGATGAAATGATTAACAGTGAAAAGTACCGTGTCAGCATTCCTTCTGAAAATGCCAAACCTCTTCCTGTAGAAGAACTAAGTAAAAAAGTAACTGAGCAGGTTGGCAAAGCTTCTTCTGTAACCATATCACCTGATCCTGAAGATGCCTACCAGTTTTCTGTGAGAAAAGAAGGTGAGCGTCGTGGCACCACCTATTTGGTCAACCCATACACTGGACAGGTGTTGGGTGATACTAAAAGTGAGACTTCAGAGTTTTTCATGATCATGTTTCGTTTGCACAGATGGTTGATGCTAGACACCAGTATCGGTCGACCAATAGTTGGGTGGAGTACAGTGATTTTTGTGTTCATCATTCTTACAGGTTTAATTATCTGGGTACCACAAAAAGTAAAATCCTGGAAGCAAGGGCTTAGAATTAAGTGGAGCGGAAACTGGAGACGGATCAACCATGATTTGCATAACTCTCTGGGGCTATACACCTCCATTTTTTTGCTAATCATGGCACTGACTGGTTTACAGTGGTCATTTGACTGGTATCGCACAGGCCTTAGAAATGTACTCAGTGTAGAAGCTCCCCAAAGAGGCGGTGGACGTGGGTCGAATGCTGGTGACAACAAAGGTCAGGGTGAGGACACCTTGATGGTTGATCGATCACCTTTATCAGTGGAGTCATTGCTGAGCGTGGCTGATACATCCCTGCCCTATGAAGGAATTTACCGGCTAGACCTACCCAATAGTGAAAAGCTTGAAGTAGGCCTTAGAAAGTACCATACAGGTTTTTTTGCTTCTTCAGCATCAGACCAATTGACTCTGGATGTTTTTTCCGGAGAAGTGATTGCGAAAGAGGTTTTTTCAGAAAAACCAATGAACATTAAAATCGCTCAATCAATTAAAGCATTGCATGTTGGAGATGTGTTTGGAACTTTTTCTAAGATCATTTATTTCATCTCTTGTTTAATCGCCACTAGTCTTCCTGTTACAGGTACTATAATCTGGATTAACAAGCTGAAAAAGAAAGCTAAAAGACAGAAAAAAAAGATACTCGTGTCTTAAGCAACAATTGTTTGGCTATAGTACGAATTGATCAAGCCCTCATTCCGATTGAGTCCATACAATATTTAGTAGCAAACTGAATATTTTTTTTTATCGGCGTTTGATAAAGCAATTGATAAAACGAATTCAAAAGAGCCCAAAAACTGTCTTTTCGACCACAGGAGAAATCTTACTCTTGGTCAAAAGCAGGTTGAATAATCAACGATTTCTTATCAATTTAGGCAGATCCCGGGCTGGGCACCTCCACCAGCATGCCGGCATAGGCAGGTTTTATTGCGATATGACCGGGTCCGTAGACCGAATCACGTAGACCGAGTCACGCTGACAGTTTTTGGGCTGTTTTTAAATCGAACTTATGTTTTATGAAAAAAAAATTATTCGTTTTCACTTACCGTTCTTTTATATATTTTGCCGTTCCTATGAAAATTAGACCGAACTGAGATATTGACTGAAGTCACCTGTAACTTCTGCCATGTTGTGGTCGTCTACAGTAAAACCTAACCTGACTTCATGAGGCTAATACATTTTTTCAGCACTTCATTAAGTAGTGCCGTATGAACATTTCAATTACGGGACTAACCAAAGTCTATCCAAATGGCCATGCAGCCATTAAAAACATCGATCTGGAGATTGGGAGTGGGATGTTTGGTCTGCTAGGACCTAATGGGGCCGGTAAATCCAGTTTCATGCGAATACTGGTTACCGTTCAGAAATCTACTTCCGGAAGTCTGTTAATTGATGGAATGGACATTAATGATCAGCGTAACAAAATCCGCCCTTTGATCGGATACCTCCCACAGGACTTCACCTTTTTTTCCAAGCTTAAAACATGGGAGTTTCTCGATTATGCAGCCAGACTGGCAACTTCATTGTCTAAAAAAGAGCGACTCACTAAAGTAGATTACCTACTCGATCAGGTGGGGTTGTTGGATGTTCGTGAACGCATGGCCAATAAACTATCCGGTGGAATGAAGCGCCGATTGGGCATCGCTCAGGCACTTATCGGCGAACCAAAACTTCTGGTGATTGATGAGCCGACCACTGGATTGGACCCTGAGGAACGCATTCGGTTTCGAAACATCCTGTCAGATTTAAGCCAGAAAGACGTGACCATTATCTTATCTACGCATATCGTAGGCGATATCAGTAGCACTTGCCACAATATGGCCATGCTCAATAAAGGCGAAGTAGTGTTTAAAGGTTCTCCTGAAGGCATGATCGATCAAGTTCGTGGTTTTGTATGGCAGGCGACTCTGGATGATGAAGAATTCAATGTATTAAAGATGAAATATCCAGTGGTCTCCACTATCCCAGTAGATGGCAAGTGGGAAGTACAGGTTATTGCCAATGAGCAACCACACCCACGTGCTAAAAATACAAATCCCAACCTGGAACACGCCTATGTGTATTTCATGGAAAATGAACTCGGAGTGTCTTTGGTATGATATCACTGAAAAACATATGGACCATCTCCAAATATGAGTCGCTGGTACTTTGGAGAAACTGGTTCTTCAGGATTGTAGCATTAGCAGGACTGTTGTTTGTATCCATTTTTAGTATTGCGATGTTCTCTGAAGCCGATGAACCTCGGTGGGCGCAGCTAGCAAACAGCTGGATTATGCCCTATGCGGTCATGCAGTTGATCTGTATCCCTCAAGTAGCAGCAGTAGTGTTTCTAGCCACTGGACTTATCAAGAAGGACAAAAAGGTAGATACCAACGAGGTGTTCTTTGTCCGTCCGATTAGCAATTTGGATTATGTGTTTGGAAAAGCGCTGGCCTTGTTCAAACTGTTTTTCTTACTCAACCTGGTGTTGTTATGCATTCCGCTGATTGTTAATCTCACAAGCCCTTTTGCTACGTTCAATGCTCTGGCTTTTGTAATTTATCCCCTACTGACCTCCGTGCCTAGCGTAGTGTTTACTACTGGACTTGCCTTTTTGTTGGTAACCTTGCTCCGAAATCAACCGATTTCCATTGTCTTGATCGTTGGATTGGCTGGCGTACAGCTAATCTATTATTTTGATAAGTTTTCTAATATCCTCGACTTTACTGCATTCCGGTTATCTATGTTGGCCTCTGAAATATCAGGTCATGTAAACATGGGTTTTGCCCTACGTCAGCGTGGATTCTATTTTTTGGTCGGAGTTGGCTTATTGTTCCTGACCGCATTTTTTCTCGATAGACTCTCCAGTCATCGTCGAGTGAAAATAGCCACCGGCATCATTGGCGTAGTAATTTTGATAGGTGCTTCCTTTCTTATGGTTGACTTGTGGAATATGCGCCAAAAAACAATTGATTCACGGGAGCAATTTATTTCCATGAATGACGAATTTGTAGCAGTTCCAAATGTTACAATTCTTGCGCACGATATCGCTATTGAACAACTCGGGTCTGGCATCCAAAGCACTTCTGATATAAACATTAAAAACACTACTAATCAACCACTTAACTCCTTCTATTTCACTTTGAATCCTGGGCTGAAAGTCAGTGAGCTTACTGTCAATGGAAGCGCTGTTGATTACATACACAGGCACCAAATCGTGCTTATTGAAAATGTAAATCTCAAAGCAAATGAAACCGCCAATGTAGCCATGACATATGGAGGTGCCATCGATGAGACCATCGCTCATCTGGAAGTAGAGCAGGATCGATACGAGAATCCTAATGAATACTTTATGTTTTCACCTAAGAAAAAGTATGCTTTTATGAAGGATGACTATGTGCTCTTAACCAAGGATGTGATGTGGTATCCAGATACGGAGATTGGATACAACCATGTAGCTCCTGCCAAATCAAGACGACAGCTCATTGATTTCAAGCTTCAGGTCAAGCCAAATGAGGGTCTTACTCCAGTTTCACAAGGTGCTGTTACAATAGAGAGCCAGCAGCATACCTTCACTCCAGAGTACCCTTTGTCTCAGCTGTCATTGGCTATTGGTCGATATGTGCAGAAAGAAATCACGGTGGATAGTGTCTCCTACTCGGTGTATCACTATCCTGAAAACACCTACTTCGCAGATCAACTAAACGAACTCTCCGACACACTGAGCTTTTTGATCACGGATATCGTCAATGAATATGAAGTGCAGCAACAAATGTCCTATCCCTTTAAGCGTTTGCAATTTGTAGAGGTGCCACTGCACTTTAGGGCTTACAATAAGATCTATGAGAACCATCAAGCCTACATACAGCCTGAGACAGTGTATTTGCCAGAGCAAGGCGGCGACATCCGTACATTTGACTTTAGACGTCAAATGAGAGACATGAACCGACAGTCTCGTCAGCGAAATGAATCCCTTACCGAAAAAGAAAAGCAGGCCAACATCTTCAAAGACCTGATCAAAAACGTCTTTACCAAACAAAGTGGCTCTATGTGGTTTTGGGACGGGCGAGATCCTGATGAGCCTGATTACTCCTTGTTTGCCAACTACTACGATTATAACTCTGGAATTGTGAGTGAGGAATGGCCTTTACTGGATCGCAGCATTGCCAACTACCTTAGAAATGACAAGCAGCAAGTCAATGATTACTCCCGAAACTTAAACGGTATTTCATTTACCGAAGAGTGCAATCAACTCATGCGGGAAGTCTCATTTGAGGAAATCCTTACAGAATCAAAGTTTAATAAGATTCAAAAAACGGTAGAACTGAAAAGTCAATACCTCTTTGCTTATATCGGACACCTTATCGGTGATGAACAGTTCAGGTCATTTTTGGCCAATTGGGTTGTGGGGCATCCACATCAATTGACGTCTTATGATGATTTTAGTAAAGCGCTGGCCCAGCAGTTTGACATAGATCTTGATTCGATCATTCAAAAAGTATTCTCAGAAATGTCTCAGCCGGCTTTTGAAGTACTCCAACTTCAGAAGTATGAAGTGCTCGATGGGGATCGCAAGCGCTTTCAGGTATTGATAGATATTAAGAACTCAGGTAACAATGACGGAGTACTGGAAGTGAAATTCAACTTTGGTGACGACCGACGAGGGTCTTTTGATGAAGAGGCAGTTGTTGAAAAAGAACCAGGCATGCTTTCTGTTGTTCGGCAGGGAGAAGTGAAACAGTTCGGGTTTTTACTAGACGAGCGTCCGAATAGTGTAAACATCAACACGATAATTTCCCGCAATATTCCTTCTGAAATTAATCTATCCATAGGCACGATTGGCAAGAAAGAAAGAGTCACCCTGTTTGAAGGGGAGCGTGTCATTCAAGGAAGTGTTGACAATAGCCAATACCAGGTAGTTGTAGATAATGAAGATCAAGAATTTACGACCTTCTCACCTATCGAACCAACTTATCTCCGTGCTTACCTGGATAGTCGTGACACGACCGATAAGAAATACTATGGCAAATGGTTCCGATCCTATTCTAAGTGGCTGGCCACTACCGGGTCAGACTTTTATGGAGACATCATTCGATCTGCTCATTTCACCCGATCAGGCAAAGGAGAGAAATTGGTCACCTGGACCCCAGAGCTTGACGAAGAAGGGTTTTATGACTTATACATCTACCTGAAAGGCCCAAATCAAAACGAATATGTCGGTCAGGGAGATAACCGTCAATTCCATTACAACTACATCATTAATCACGGTGATGGCACCGACAACATTCAATACAACCTGAATAATGCAGAAACTGGCTGGAATTACCTGGGCTCTTATTATTTCCAAAAGTCTGGTGGCAGTGTTTCACAGACAGATAAAAGCGAGTTTAGAACGGTTTATGCAGATGCAGTAAAATGGGTTAAGCAATAACATTATGACTATAAATCAATCACTAACCATAACTAGAAGCGTTCACAAACTAAGAGCGTTACTGATGACATTAATTGCCTTTTGGACCAGTACGGATATGGTTCTAGCACAACGTGCCCTCACGTTGGAGGAGTCTATCCTGATCGCTCAAACCAGTAGTCCAAACATCAAAAAGTCCAGACTCAACCTCTACAGCAACCAGCGTAGCCTGGACGCACAGCGTGCAGCACTGAAGTCACGGTTTTCACTGGATGTGACCCCTTTTGATTACAACCGTACCCGAGTGTTCAACGACCTGTTCTCCCAATGGAATACCAACGAGGATTACAACTCGTTTGCAAATTTCTCAGTTAGTCAACCGATAGTAGCTACGGATGGAACGATATCGCTTATCAATAGATTAGGTTATCGAGATAACTATTCTGAATTTCAGGACATTAGAACCCAAACGTATAGCAACAACTTATACTTAAACGTTGACCAGCCGATCTTCACCTACAACCGTACGAAACTACAACTAAATGAACTGGAACTGAATCTGGAAAACGCCCAAATTAGTTACAATCTGCAGCTATTGACTATAGAGCAAAACGTAACACGCTCCTTCTACACATTCTATCAGAGCCAGAATAATCTGGAAATTTCTCAGGATGAATATAACAATCAGCTAGTCAGCTATGAGATTACCAAAAACAAAGTAGACGCGGATCTGCTGGCTCAGGAAGAGCTCTATCAGGCCGAGCTGAACCTGGCCACTTCTAAATCGACGTTGGAAAACAATCAGGTTACTCTGGACAATGCCGCCGATGACTTCAAACTTATGCTCGGCCTTGACCTGGACGAAGACGTGGAAGTAGAAGTAGACATCAATTTCATCACCAGTGAGGTCAATCTCAATCAGGCCATTCAGTTTGGTCTGGATCACCGAATGGAGGTCAGGCAGCGCAGTATTGCCATTGAGCGGTCTCAGTTTGAACTAATCCGAACCAAGTCCCTCAATGAGTTTAAAGGATCTGTTTCCCTTACCCTCGGTGTGTTTGGCGATAATGAACAGGCGCCAATGATCTATGAATCCCCTACTGTCAACCCTCGGGTGGCTGTTTCCTTCAGCATACCTATCTGGGATTGGGGTGAAAACAAGGCGCGTATGGAGGCTACCAATGCAGATATGGAAGTCAATCAGGTAGACCTGGAGGTGGAGCGTAACAACATCATCATTGATATCAGAAAAGTCTATCGAAACTTACAAAACCTGGAGAATCAGATCGACATAGCAGAACAAAATGTGAAAAATGCAGAGTTGACCTATGAGATCAACCTGGAGCGTTACCGCAATGGGGACCTAACCAGTATCGACCTTAACCGATTCCAGAGCCAACTCTCAGAAAAGAAAAGCTCTTTGGCAGATGCGCTGATCAACTACAAAATAGAGCTTCTGAACCTGAAGATTCTTTCGCTTTACGATTTTGAGAACAACGAACCCGTCATCACCACAACTTATTAATTCCATGCAATTGACTACTCATATGAACCAGATTAAAAAATCCCTCCTTTTGGTGTCGCTGACTCTTGGGCTTTTTGCCTGTAACAACGAACAGTCCAATATTTCTACGGAGATCAAGATACCTGTTTCAGTTCTCAGCCTGAAGCCTCAGAGTATCTCTAAGTTTATCGAAACCACAGGAACAGTGTATTCATCAAAAGAAGCGGTACTCAAATCTGAGCTTGCTGGAGTTTATGAACTACAGGTAAACCCAAAAACCGGAAAGACCTTCTCGCTTGGAGATGCGGTGAAAGCCGGGCAGACACTGATCAGGCTGGAAGATCGTGAGTTTGTGAACAATCTACAGATAGAGAGCAAAAAGCTCAACATGGAACTGGCAGAGCAAAATCTGGACAAGCAGAAGTCTTTACATGCCAAAGGCGGCGTAACACAGACCGAGCTAAACAATGCCTCCATAGAATTCATCAATGCCAAGTATGCCTATGAAAATGCTGAAATTCAAATGGCCAAGATGTCCGTAAAGGCGCCATTTAATGGCGTAATCGTGGAACTACCCTATCACACCAATGGAGTTAAAATAGCGCAAGGGTTGGATCTTGTTAAAATCATGGAATACAATGACTTGCTGATGGATGTAAAGCTCCCAGAGAAACACCTGCCTGAGGTCAGGTTAAACCAGGAAGTTCAGATCACAAATTACAATATCGCCGACGATACCATCCGTGGTAGAATCAGTCAGATATCACCAGTGATCGACGCGAACACAAGAACTTTTCAGAGCGTCCTGGACATCAACAACGATAAGGGCTTACTCAGGCCCGGCATGTTTATCAAAGCAGCCATCCTTTCTGAAAAACATGACAGTACGATTGTGATCCCTAAAGAAACCATCATTTCACGACAAGACGGCCGTGTGGTCTTCACTGTAGAGAATGGAATTGCTATTGAGAAAAAGATCACCACAGGACTGGAAAACATGAACGCCATAGAAGTACTTAGTGGTCTTAAAACGAATGACCGGCTGGTGATTGCCGGATTTGAGACCCTACGAGACAAGGCGAAGGTCAGTGTCATCCAATAATTAATCAACTAAATCCAATTCCTGTGAAGAAGATTGTATCACTGGCCGTATCCTACCCCATTTCCATTTTGATGCTTATTTTGGCTATCATCCTGTTGGGGTCTATTTCCTTCAATAAGCTGGGAATAGAGCTCTTTCCTGACATGAAAAACCCAACACTCTTTGTAGAGCTAAAAGTGGGCATCAAACCTCCATCAGAGGTTGAAAAACAATTTGTAGAAAATATCGAATCTGTGGCCATTCGCCAAGGTGGTGCCGTAGAAGTAAGCTCTATCAGTCAGACCGGATATGGTCAGGTCACTGTTCGGTATGACTGGGATAAGGACATGGATGAAGCGTTTCTGGACTTGCAGAAAGCGCTCTCTCAGTTTTCACTAAATGAAGAAATAGATGAGTTTGTCATTTCCCAATTTGACCCGAACGCTACACCAATCATGGTTTTGGGAGTCTACAATCCCAATTCTACCGATCTAAACGCGTTACGAAAAGTAGCAGAAAATAACTTTCGAAATGAGCTCATTCGACTGCCAGGTATTGCTGAAGTCCGCCTCTCTGGGGTACAGGAGAAAGAGATCGTGCTGGAAACTGATCCAAATCTATTAGCAGCTTTTGGGCTCACTGTTGATGGTTTGGTAACCAAAGTTCAAAACTACAACCGAAATGTCTCTGGAGGATACATTGAAGAATTAGGAAGAAAATACGTTATCAAAGGCCTTGGCATCATTCAGGAGCCATCGGATTTGGAAGATTTAGTGGTAGGCTACACAACACAGTCTAGCACTCTAGCAACTAATTCCGGTGATGCTGCAGCAACCACAGACGGCAACAATGCCACAGCACAAACCACTGCTGAAGGTCAGGTTCCAGTACTGCTTCGGGAAGTAGCCACACTAAAGGTGATGGATAAAGAAGCAAGCAGCATCGTCCGAGTCAACCAACAGCGGAGCCTTGGGATGTCCATCTTCAAGGAGACTAAATACAATACCGTCAATGCAGTGAATGAACTCACCGAGGTATTGGAAGGTCTTAAGAAATCTGTACCAGGCTATGAGTTTGTTATCATTCAAAATCAGGGAAGTTTCATTCAGGGAGCTATAGATGAAGTGAAGGAATCGGGATTATATGGTGCCTTATTTGCAATGATCGTCTTGTTTGTTTTCTTGCGCAGAATGGGGTCTACATTGATCATCAGTTTGGCGATCCCCATCTCTATCATTGCCACCTTTAACCTGATGTATTTCAATGGATTAACCCTCAATGTAATGACACTAGGTGGACTGGCATTGGGTGCTGGAATGCTTGTGGACAATGCCATTGTGGTGGTAGAAAGTATCTTTAGAAAGCGTGAAGAAGGATTGAGTGTGGTGGATGCAGCCGTCCAGGGAACCAGCGAGGTGAGTGGTGCTATCACAGCTTCTACCCTTACTACCATCATCGTATTCTTGCCAATCGTTTACTTGCAAGGGCCCTCTGGGGAATTGTTTAAAGATCAGGCATGGACCGTTGCTTTCTCCCTGGTGTCTTCACTGGTAGTGGCTGTATTGTTCATTCCGATGCTGTTTACGAGAATCTTCAGGAAGGACAAAACGATACATGAAGAGCAACCACTTCAGTTTCAGCGATATGGTCGATTCCTCAACAAGGTGCTGAAATACAGAATTGCCTTCATTATTGGTTCATTCATCCTGGTAGTGGGCAGTTATCAACTCATATCAGTGGTCGGAAGTGAATACATGCCACAGGCGAGCACACGGGCTATTTCTGTAGACATGACCTTATCCAGCGGGACCTCTTTGGAAAGAACTTCCTCTACCGTTTCTCAAATCGAAGGACAGCTTTTACAACTATATGACGGGAAGCTGGACAAAGTCTATGCACACATTGGACCAGAACAAAGTCAATCAGGTCTAGAGAACGACAACACTTATAAAACCAACAAGGCAAACCTTAAACTCATCTTTAGAGACGATATAGATTTGGATATTGGGACGCTTACAACAAGCTTGTCGACTTACTTCGATGGTTTACCCAACATAGAAGCGACCTTCTCCAATGATGAAAGTGCACTTAATGCAGTGCTTGGAGATGAAGAAATGCCGCTGGAAGTGGAGGTAAGTGGAGTTGATTTTGATATGCTAGCTGCCCTCTCCGACTCTGTGATATTGATTATGACTGCCAACAAGGACGTCTACGAACCAGTTTCCAATCTGGATCAAGGCGTTCCACAAATTCAGGTTGATTTAGATAAGTATCGAGCGGGTTTATTGAATCTATCCATTGATGATGTCATTTCTCAGATCAAAGATCAGCTGGAAGGAAAAAGTGCAGGAACCATCGAGCAAGGAGGTGAAATGCAGGACATTACCGTGAAAGTGCCTAAGATTTCAGTAGCTGATCTGGAAAACCTTCGAATCAAAAGCAGTCAGCGAGAGGTTCCTCTAAGCGAAATTTCTCAAGTGACTGTACAGTATGCTTCGAATGCCATCTACCGTAAGAACCAATCACGTATGGTCTCTATCGGCGCACGAGTGAATACAGAGGTAGCTTATGATAAGATTGTCAAGGCCATTGATCAGGAATTTGATGCGTTGACTGTTCCACCACAATACAAAATAGACGTGGCAGGTCAGGAAGTTAAGCGACAGGAGTCCATGAAAACGTTGACCTTCTCTTTAATTCTTTCGGTTGTTTTGGTATACATGGTTTTGGCTTCACAGTTTGAATCGCTGCTCCACCCTTTTACTATTTTACTAACCATTCCATTGGCTGGAATTGGAGCCATTGTTTCATTTTTCATTCTGGGTATGCCACTCAATATGATGGCGTTTATTGGGATTATCATGCTTACTGGGATTGCCGTGAATGACTCCATCATATTGGTAGATAGTATCAATAAAAACAAGCTCAAAGGAATGCCCATCCGACAAGCGATCGTTGATGCGGGTCAGCGAAGGTTTAGACCAATCATTATGACCAGTTTAACGACCATACTGGCATTGCTGCCGCTTACCTTCGGTTTTGGGGAAAGTGCTGCTCTCAGAGCACCTATGGCTATTGCGGTTATTGGAGGATTGGTGACCTCCACCTTACTCACTCTGATCATTATTCCATGCTTTTATGAAAGTATCGAAAACCTTATTGGAAAATTAAAGGCATCAAAGGACCGAAACACTGCGACTATCCATGGCTAAGCAAGGACTACTACATACCATCATTCGCAGGAAAGTACTGATTTCCATGCTGTTTATCGGTTTTTCCATGCTGGGCTATATCTCCTACCAAAAATTACCAGTAGAGATATTTCCTAATGTAGAGCTTCCGATATTGATTGTTCAGGTTGGATCAGTCACAGAAGTTGATCCCAAATACATGGAGCGACAAGCCATTATTCCATTGGAAAGTGCCATAGGGATGTTGGAAGGTGTAGAAGAGATCACCTCCAATGCTGATAGCCGTAGAGGAATGATTTTCATCACGTTTCAGCCGGGAGTAAATATCAAATATGCCTATTTGAAACTGGAGCAAAAAGTTGGAGCGATTCAGTCAGATCTTTCACCAGAGTTTCTGGTCAATATCATCAAAATAGACACCGAACAGTTTACCAATGCCTTCATGGACCTTCAGGTGATTGGAGGCGGTGGCGTAGATCGCGTACGCAATGTGACAGATCAGTACATTACAGATCGACTGGAAGATGTCGATGGTGTTGGAGGCGTGGAAGTTTTTGGTGGACGTCAGAAAACCATAGAGATCATCATGAACGATGCGGTATGCGAGGCAAACAACATCACTCCAAACACCATTAGTAGTGTGCTTTCACAAAATGCCAATAAGAGTGCATTTGCAGGACAAGTAGAACGAGATGGGCAGCAGATCTTTGTTAATGTCACCGCAGAACTCAAAGACATCAAGAACATACAAAATCTGGTTGTCTCGGACAAAGGGCCACTACTACTTAGCGATGTGGCGGAAGTGTTCTTTGGCGTAAAGGAAGAGACCACTCTAAGCCGTGTCAATGGAAAAGATGCGGTTTCTATTCGACTGACTAAGGATACACAGGCCAACCTGATAGATGTCTCTGACAGAGCGCTGGAGACTATCGCCTCCATCAATGAAGAATTGGAAGCAATGGACATTGAACTCCTCGTTCAAAGCAATCAGGCTGAGCTGATGAGTCGTAACATCAACCAGATTAAGAACCTGGCCATCTCCGGTGGATTGCTAGCCATATTCGTATTGTGGGTCTTTTTAAGACGACTAAAGTTTATTCTAAGTATTGCCTTAGCGATTCCTATATCAGTTTTTACGGCTTTCAATTTCTTCTATGCTTCTGAGATCTCCATTAATAGCCTGACACTAATCGGCATGGCGCTCGCTGTGGGCATGTTATTGGACAACAGTGTGGTGGTTATCGAAAACATCTACCGCCACGTGGTGAACAAGCAGAAGACTGAAGACGCCGTGGTGAATGGCACCAAAGAAGTCATGCGTTCTGTTGTAGCCGCTACACTTACTACAGTGACGGTATTCTTACCATTCATCTTCTCTTCCAACTTTTTGGTAACGACCATCGGATCGCATATCGGAATATCCATTATCTCTACCCTTTTGGTCTCACTGGTGGTTTCTTTGGTGTTGGTACCAATGCTGGCACATGCAGCGATCAGCAAGGATGACGAGTCCAAAGCTCCTTTGATAAAGAACGCCTCCATTCGTCAGCGCCTCATTCAGATGTACATTGTTTTCCTGAAGTCCTGTTTGAGACGTCCGGCTCTTACCATTATTGGTGGATTGGTGCTCTTCTTCGTGACCATTGGCTTGAGTTTGCTTGTAAGCATCGCTGGTCTTAATGAAGTAGAAACGACTGAGATGAACTTGTTCATCACACCACCACAAGGTGCGACATTGGGTTGGACCGATCAACGTACGAGAAAAGTCGAAGAAAAAGTATTGGAAATTCCTGTAGTTGATAAAGTCATCAGTCAGGTCTCAGAGGACAATGCCGTTCTGACCATCGCTTTGGTCGAGGACTTTAAAGATCTGGATAGCATCTCTGTGATGGATGTGCGTGAACGACTCAATGGATTATCCAGTGAATTTGAAGACTTGGAGCTATCTATGACCGCTCCTGCAGGTGGTGGTGGAACTGGAAGTCAGGGCGGTGCGGGACCATCGGCAGGTGATAATTTTCAGCGAATGCTTGGAATAGGTACAGCTCAAGAACGAATCATCATTAAAGGTCAGGATTTTGAGTTGATGCAAACAGTAGCTGAAGACATTAACAAGTTCGTTGGTGCGATGGAATCCGTCAATTTCAGTCGATTAAGCGTAAGTCCACAACGACCTGAAGCACATATCATTTTTGATCAGAATCGGATGAGTGCTAACAATATCGCTCTTCAAAATGTGGCAACAGGTCTCAATGACTTTCAACCATCCTTTGCTTCAGGTACCAATTTCACAAGTGGTGATGAGGAGTATGAAATTACCATTCGCACCCAGAAACAAACGTATGTTCCGGCAAAAGAAATGAAGGACCTACGAAAAATGCCCGTGACCAGTACAACGGGAAGTACGCATGCACTGGAAGAAATCGGATCGGTGATCTATGCGTCTGGAGAAAGTACCATATCCCGGACAAATCAGGAAAAGCAAATTGAAATCACTTATGGTTTTATAAAAGATGTCGTCAACTCTGAATCGTTACTGGAAGCATCCAGAGTGGAAATAGACGAGCTCGTTAGCAGCGTCAACATTCCATCTGGTATGGTCGTAGATGTAATTCATGATGAAGGGCTATATGACGAGTTTTACTTCCTGATCTTCGCTGCAATCATTGTGATCTTCATGATCCTAGCGGCAGTGTTCGAATCGCTATACCTGCCCATTGTGATCATGTTCTCTATCCCGCTGGCAGGAATTGGTGCGTTCCTGGGATTGACATTAACGGGAAACTCTTTATTAAGTGCCAATACGCTGATTGGGTTCTTAATTCTGCTCGGTGTGGTAGTCAATAATGGAATCATCCTTATTGATTACTCGAGGATCTTAAGACGAAAGGGCTACAACAAGCACCGGGCATTGATTATGAGTAGCATTTCGCGTATTCGACCAATATTGATCACGAGTATCACCACGATCGTAGCAATGCTACCTTTAGCGCTTGGTGAAGCAGAATATGTCATCAGTATTGGTCAACCATTCGCTGTGACGGTAATGGGTGGCTTAGCTTTCGCTACTATCCTAACACTTATCTACATCCCCACTATGAGTGCCGGATTGGAAAGTGTCCTGCACTGGTTCAGACACCTTAAACCAGTGATAAAAGTCACACAAATAGCACTGATGGTTTTAGTTAGTGCTTTTGTCTTTATCCAAATTGAAGGCTTTTTATGGCAATCCATCTGGTTCCTTGCGGCGCTTATACTGATACCGGGAGGCACTCATTTTGTATTGTCTTCATTGCGCCAGGCCAATTCTAAAATGATCGCACCTGGAGAGAAGATGCACATAGACATTCAAAACCTCACCAAAATTTACGGCCGTGACAAACGTTGGATCCGTGAATGGAAAGGCAACAAACGTCTGCATGAAGAACGAGGAGAAGAACCGCTCTCCAAAAAAGTGGTCTTACAAAACCTGATTTGGCAAGTTACGTTACTGAGTTTCATGGTTTACTTTGTCTACACCTACCTGGACAAAGCTTTTTGGCAACTCGTATTCATGATTGCCTTGCACCTGCTGGTCCTGAGAATCTACCATGATGTAACCCAGCTGGCCAGTAAAAGACTGAAACTCATAAGCGGGATTAACTCCTTGATATTCTGGCTATTCCCTATCTTCAGTTCGGTTTACCTTTATGTTGACATTCAAACAAAAGGATTGGGTGTTTTACTCATTGTTCTATGGTTTATTGGCTTGTACTTAAACCATGTGAAAAGACGATTTGCCGCAAAACCAGTCGTGATTGATGAAATCAAGGGAAGGTTGAAAGGGGTCAGAAAACTCTATTATCGATTATTGCTAGCAATCCCCTATGTGCGTCCAAGGAAGCCTCCTTTTAAAGCACTGAAAGGTGTGAGTTTAACCATCGAACAAGGAATGTTTGGGCTGCTCGGCCCTAATGGTGCTGGTAAAACAACCCTCATGCGCATACTCTGTGGGATTATGGATCAGAGTTATGGCAAGATTTGGATCAATGGGCACGATACGAATTTACGACGCGAAGAATTGCAGGGATTAATTGGCTACTTGCCTCAGGCATTTGGAACCTACGAGAACATGACGCCCTATGAGTTTTTGGATTATCAGGCGATATTAAGAAAGATCACCAATAAAGACCAACGTGAGGAACGCGTGCAATATGTACTCAAAGCCGTGCACATGGACGAGCATCAAAATAAAAAGATCGGATCCTTCTCTGGAGGAATGAAGCAGCGGATTGGTATTGCCCAGATATTACTTCATTTACCAAAAATACTGGTGGTAGATGAGCCCACTGCAGGTCTTGATCCATTAGAACGTATCCGTTTCCGAAACTTGCTGGTGGAGCTTAGCAGGGAACGAATCGTGGTTTTCTCCACACACATCATCGAAGACATAGCTAGTAGCTGCAACAACTTAGCTGTGTTGATCTCTGGAAATATCCAATACATGGGAAGTCCTACAACCATGGCCGAACTGGCCAATGAAAAGGTTTGGGAGTTTCACTTGGATCCGGATCGTTTTGAGGAAGAAAAGCAGCAATACCAGATTGTACATCATATGCGGGAAGGTGAAAAGATTCGAGTCAAGTGTCTATCTGAGTTTAAACCTAGAGAAGATGCTGTACCTGTTCGAGCCAATCTGGAGGATGCGTATTTATGGTTGATGAAAAGTCAAAATCAAAAGAAAAATGAAGAGCTACCTACTACTGCTGTATAGACTCATCACATACAATGTGAAGGTGATTTTCGCCAATAAGTTTGTGTACTTTGTGGTAGCTGCTTTCTTATTTTTTGGCTTAATTATCACCATTGCCATATTTGATGACCCGGATTTTAATGAAGCCGTGATTTTTGGTTTTCTTGTTTTCCCGGGCCTTTTGCTGGTCTTCTACCCGATGGCCTACGGTATTCAGAATGATGACGATTCCAAAATGTTAGAAACCATTTTTGGAATCCCCAATTACCGCTATAAGATCTGGCTAGTACGATTTGTGCTCACCATAGGAGTCGCATTGGTGATCCTATTCGTTTTGGCGAATATCGCCAACCTGACGCTATACAGATTCGATTTACTTCCCATGCTTGGACAAGTCATCTTTCCGATTATTTTCTTATCTGCGCTGGCCTTCATGTTATCTACGTTAATTAAAAATGGAAACGGCACCGCCATAGTGGTCATTATCATTTCATTCATCTTCTTCATATTCGCCGAGCCATTGCGCTACAACGCATACAATGTGTTCCTGAATCCTTATTCAGAACCTCGAGACATGAGTAATTTCATTTGGCAAACCATCATCTTTAAAAACCGACTATACCTGATCGTAGGTTCTGCATTGTGTCTGCTTTATGGTGTGTTCAATCTCCAGTTTAGAGAGAAATTCGTTTAGCCATACCTTTGTGCTTAAGCGAATAGTGCATGTCACAGTTGATTTTTGATCATAACAAGTTTTTGGATTTTCATACGCACAGCATGCGTCATGCCGAAGATAATAATGTGATTGAAATCATTTCAGTACATCTGGGTCAGGAAAAAGAATCTGAATATTTCACAATAGGCATGCACCCCTGGTGGACTAAAGCTCCGGTCACTCCTGCTCAATCTGAAGAACTGGTAAAACAGCTCCAAAGGAAGAACTGTCTGGCAATGGGTGAAATGGGTCTTGATAACTTGAAAGGCGCTGAAATGAATCAGCAAATGGATATTTTAAGGAGCCCATTGTCCATTGCTGAGCAACAGGACAAACCGGTCATTATTCATTGTGTTCGAGCGTTTAATCAATTGATTCAAATAAAAAAAGAGTTTCCAAAAATCAAAAACTGGTGTGTGCATGGATATGGTCGACATGTTACCCTGGCAAAGCAGCTCATTGATCAGGGATTTTACTTGTCGCTAATGCCAACCATGCCATTAAATAAGTACCAGGAGCTAATTGACACATTGCCTATCGAGCGGATTTTTCTAGAAACTGACAGCATGGCTGAGGCCGATATCGTTGATATTTATTCTAACGTATCTACTTTGTTAAAAATGGAAGTTTCTGATCTTTGCCGGCAGATGAATCGAAACGCAAAAGAGTTTTTTAGGCTATGACTCAGTGGTTAGAACGAACTGAATTACTAATTGGAAAAGAATCACTTCAAAGACTCCAGTCTGCCAATGTGCTGGTGGTTGGCTTAGGCGGTGTGGGTAGCTATGCTGCTGAGACACTTGTTCGCGCTGGTATTGGTCAGATTACCATCATCGATGGAGACGATGTGGACCCAACCAACAAGAACCGTCAGTTACAGGCTTTGGACAGTACAGTTGGGAAGCAAAAAGCCCATGTATTGGAAGAGCGTTTTCTGGATATCAACCCTGACCTGAACATTCGGGTCATTGACAATTTCATGGAGCCCGAAGTGATGAATCAGTTTCTCAGAGACAATCACTTTGACTTTGCTCTGGACTGTATCGATAGTTTCTTGCCTAAGCTTTCTATGATCCTGACGCTACGGCGAATGAAGTGCAAGTTCATATCCTCAATGGGCGCTGGAGGCAAGTTGGACCCATCCAAAATCAAAGTAGCAGACATCAGCCAAACACAGGAATGCAAATTTGCTCAGCAACTACGTAAAATGCTGAAAAACAAAGGTGTAAGTAAGCGCGTATTATGTGTTTATTCAGACGAAATACAGTTGAAACATTCGCTAAAGAAAACCGATGGTTCCAACTACAAGAAGTCCTTTTACGGCACCATTTCCTACATGCCAGCCATGTTTGGAATGACCATGGCTGCTGAGGTAATTAAGCGATTGACCAATTAAGTCAAAGCAATTTTGTGGCGAACGTATCCAGGACTTCAATTACAATCAAGATGATGATGATCCACTCCAGGCGACTACTCTCTCTGTGGTGATTGTAAGACAAATAAACATCCAGGTTGTCCTCAATAATCTTTAACGTATTCTCTATTTCCCGATAGCGAGGGACCAACTCTAAATGTTTGGCCAGTGTATCATGCAGTCGCGCTAAGTACTCGTCTTCCCATGTTACCTCCGGACCATCCAGTATGTAGAGGTTTTCAGCAATGTTGTTTTTGGTGTTCAGTGTTCGACCAATAAACTGTAGCGCTTTCTTCTGACCAAGCTTAAGCTTGCCATGAAGCTGAAGATAGTGAGTGTACGTCTTGATTTCACCGAGTATAGACTGGATGATGGCATTGTAATGGTCCAGTGCTACAGACTGAGCCAGATGCATCATGATCATCTTGTTTACCGCATGATCCAATCGACTGATTGAAATGGACGAAAAGCTTATGATCAGGTTGCTGGCAGAGTCATCAAAATTCACCTGAAGCGAATCATTAGTATGATGGTTTCTAGCACCCTTCAGGTAGTTTTTTAGCTGCTCCAGGTGCGATTCGATGGTCTTTTGATCCAATCCAACAAACACAATAACGCCATAACTAAATAGGTAAGCATGCTGGTTTTCAGCAAACTGATAGTACAATTCTATAGCCGATCTGGATAGCAGATTTTCAGCATGATCTTTTTGGTAGGCACTCAGGTCAATCTTATCTGCAACACAGTAAGCGGTGTAAACGATTTGCTCTTTCATTTAATGGATAAAATGGTTTGGAGCTAGAACGTAAACGGTAATAAAAAGAAACTCTTTGGATCAACTATTTTTTCACCCTGACTACTCCAGCAAACTCTGGATGTTATCAGCGTACTGCTCATCATAGAAAAGCACTGGATCTTTCAACTTTTTTATGGCTTTTTCAAGATTGGTATAATTACACTGCGGTATGTGAAGTGGAATTTTGTACAGTTTAGAATCTCTCTTTTCTAGAGGAAAAGACACTTTTGATTGGTAAACATGTGGGATCAGGCTCTTGCTACAGCTTAGCGCTAACCGATCGATCACTTCTTCTTCTAGTATTTGATTAAGGGTGCTGTTGATCTTTTCAAAAAACTCAGTGGTTTCAGCTAATCGAACCCTTGAGCCAGCACGAGACTTCCCTTTTTTATTGAGGTATTTGATTTGGCTGAAACCTTGCTTCTTGCGAGTCATGTATGCAGAGAACGTGGTGTGATAGATGATCTCTTCTCCTTCTGTCATGATCAAAGCCGCATTGCCTGATTCGATAGCGAGATATAAAACGGTAGCTCGATCTGTTATAAGGTGCAGGTCTTCATCAATGTGATAAGCAAGTGGCAATCTGATCATTCCCATCAACTCTTGCTGGTCGTCTTTCAGCATAATGGAATGCTTCACTGGATCATACTGATACCCATCAATCTCTTCTCTTACCGTCTCCAGTAGCTCTTCTATGGGTTGATCTATTAAAGTGACTTGCACAAATTCCATACACCCAAATATCACTAGTCCAATTGAGAATTAGGACAATTAAGGATGGGTTTTACAATTTACGGTCAACACCTGTATCTTAGTGATGCCGAAAATTAACGCATCTATGAAAACGCCCGTATTGAAGTCAATAATCACCTTTATGGCCCTCCTTTTTGCCCTGTCAGTCTTTGGTCAAAGGAAGCATAGTATTGTGAAAGTCATTGATGATTTACGCTATAGCTGGGATGAAACAGCCATTTCGTTGAAAGACTATCAGGGGATTCAAACGTTTTGTCTAAGCAAAGAAAACAAGCAAAAGACATTCGAACTATTGGACGCGATACATCACTGGGATACTACCTTGTATTTTGTGGTTCAGGAGAAATACGAAAACTCAAAAGATAAGGAAGCAGCGGCAACGCTCCGTGATATTGAAACGCTGGAAAAAGATTTTACCACCCTGGATTTTAAAGCGTTTATTCAGGAAGAATGTACTCAGATCAAAGTGATTCGAGATGATTTTGATGAAGCTACCATTAAGAAATACGAGAAAGCCATTCGGAAATTTGAGAAAGAGTTGATCGCTTATTTAGACATCATAACGGAACGAATTGATGTTATTGATGAGCATGTACATCATCTGAAACTGGATTGATCAATTGAAAAACCTACCGAGCTCAGCGGCAATGACTACCATGAAATTCTCGTAAGAATGAGTCTTTTAAGATAGATACCCTATCACATGACCTCATTTAGGTATCAATTATGAAAGTTCTTTCAGCTTCTTTTTTCCTTTTCTGTTTGAATTTCGATCTGTACTTTGGTTGCCCTGATCCCGTCTATCTCCAGGATTTCGGCATTTACACCATCGTCTAGTTCTATTATCTTGTTTATTTGCAATCTATGCCCTTCTTTCTCCACAATTAGCCCTGACAAAGTATCCGCATCTTCGGCACTAAGATTTAGTTTAAAACGATCATTAATATCTTCAATTTGAACATCCCCGTTGACAATAATCTTACCATCTTTTTGTTCGACAAATTCTGGTTCTTCTACATCAAATTCATCTTGCATACTACCGACCAGTTCCTCCAATAAGTCTTCAAGGGTAACAATTCCCAAAACAGTTCCATATTCATCTTGAACAAAGGAAAGGTGCTGTCGGGCATTTCTGAATTCCTGTAATAATTTACTAAGAAGAATGTTTTCAGGAACCATCATCGCAGGTCTGACAGCAGCCATTAAGTCTACCTGGTCCTTTTCACTGTATCCCACCATGTCTTTGATATGAACCACTCCGAAGACATTGTCTAAGGAGTCATCACAAAGTGGGAAGCGGGTATGTTTGGAAGCTTTCGCAAACGCTAGATTTTTAAGGAATGAGTCATTAGCATTAAGAAATTCGACTTCATTCCTGGGCTTCATGATCTGCTTAGCTACTGTGTCATCGAAACGGAAAACGGCATTCAGTAGCCGATGCTCATTCTTAGTTAGTTCACCCTTGGCGTAAGCTATACTCAATGAGGCCTGAATCTCTTCTTCAGAAAGTGGTGTATCGTGTTCATCTGACTCTTCTATTCCCAGCCATTTAAGAAATAGGTTAGTAATACTGTTAAGCACGTACATGAAAGGGTATAAAACGATATAAAACCCTTTCAGCAAAAGTGCGGACCCGAGAAAGACTGGTCCAGGTTTCCTAATGGCATAAATCTTGGGAACCTGCTCTCCTATCACAATGTGAAATGCCGTAATGGTGGTAAAAGCGATCGTAAAAGCAATGCCATGTACCACGTTTTCAGATGTGATACCCAAGTCGTGTATTAATGGTGTGATCAGGTGAGCAATGGCGGGTTCACCAATCCAACCCAGGGCTAATGATGCCATAGTGATACCAAGTTGGCAGGCAGAGAGTGCCAGATTCTGTCTTTTGAAAAGCCACATTGCAGTGGCTGCAAAGGGTTGTTTCTCACTGATCATTTTCTTGATCTTACTTTTGGTAAGCTTGACTAATGCAAATTCCGCTGCTACGAAAAAGCCATTTAGTATAATAAAAATGACGGTCAAACCAATTTTGATCCCGTCCATTGCATAGTTAGGTTCTGTTTCCATTCTACTAATTGTTCAATGATTTTTAATTGCTTATGAAATTCCCTGCCTTTATACACTAAGGCATCTCCTCACAATTAACAACCAGATTATTGCATACTGCGTGGAGTACTAATTGGCAATCAAGATGTATAAGCCTTGATTTGTTTCTCGTTTCGGGCTTAAGGCCTTCTCTGATGAAGTCATCTATCACGGTCTCTGACGTCATTTAGTCACCTTCTGCTCAATGTATTCAACTATTTTTCCGGCAATATCAACTCCGGTTGCATTTTCTATTCCTTCCAAACCAGGCGAGGAATTAACTTCCAATACTAAAGGCCCACGCTCCGATTGCAACATATCCACACCGGCAATTGCCAGTCCCATACATTCGGCTGCTTTGAGAGCTGTCTCTTTCTCCCTGGCATTCAGCTCAATCAGGTTCGCATGGCCACCTCTATGAAGATTGGATCTAAACTCACCTTCCTTGCCTTGTCTTTTCATTGCCCCTACTATTTCTCCATTCACTATAAACACTCGGATATCAGCACCTCCTGCTTCCTTGATGAATTCTTGTAAAATGACTCGTGTCTTAAGGCTATCGAAAGCCTCTACCACAGACTTTGCCGCCTTTTCTGTTTCCGCCAGCATTACTCCTAAACCTTGCGTTCCTTCTAGAAGCTTTATAACCACAGGAGCTTGTCCTATATGATTCATGATATTATTTTCTTCCTTGCTACTGTTGGTAAACGCTGTTTTTGGCATTCTCACACCTGATCGTGATAAGATTTGAAGACTTCTTAACTTATCTCTTGATCTGGTGATAGCTTGTGACTCTACTGCTGTAAAAACGTTCATCATTTCAAACTGTCTCACTACAGCAGTTCCATAGAAAGTCACTGAAGCGCCTATTCTAGGGATTACGGCATCAATCGTATCCAGTTTATCTCCTTTGTAATAGATAACCGGTCCGGAATCGTCCATAACTATATCGCACTTCAGATGATCTATCACCAGTGATTCATGCCCTTTTTGTTCGATTGCTTCTATTAATCGTCTTGTAGAATAGAGTTTCGTATTTCTGGAAAGAACTGCTATTTTCATTGTATCTGGATTTATTTAACTGGTATGAATTACTAAAATATTCCAAGTGCGGACCCGAGTAATGTTGCTAAGCCCAGGAAACTCAAGAATCCCATGATGTCTGTCACCGTGGTAAGGACAATAGAAGAAGACTGAGCAGGGTCCTGACCAAATGCCTTTAGCACTATAGGCACCACAGCTCCTGAGAATCCGGCGATGACCATGGATAGTACCATTGATGTGCCGATGACTAAAGCAATGCCAAATGAAGATGCCCAGAAATACGCTATGATAGCGGTAGTGAGGGCTACTGCTACTCCATTTATGAACCCCACCGCTACTTCTTTACGAGCCACCTTCCACCATTGACTCGTTTGTATTTCTCTTAAAGCAAGTCCTCGCATGGTCACTGCCAGCGCCTGAGATCCGGTATTACCGGACTGTCCAGCCACAACAGGAAGGAACACAGCCAACACAGTAACCTGAGCAATGGTCTCCTCAAAAGCGCCAACTATCGAAGCTGCTAAAAATGCGGTTGCCAAATTAATCTGTAACCATGGCAGCCTTTTTTTAACGGCAAACAATGGAGTTGACAGTGCTCGCTCCTCTCTACCAGCACCGAACATGGCTAACACATCTTCAGATGCATCCTTTTGTGTCGCTGCCACTAAGGCACTGTTTCGAATAATCCCCAATATGTGATGGTCCATATCAACAACAGGAAGGTTGATAAACCTGCCTTCTTCAAAGAGCTTGACAGCTTCTTCCGCGGGGGACATTACGGAGATGCTTTCGCAGGGAATCACCAATTCAGCCAATGTTGTTTCCGGTGTGGATATAGCGATGGTTTGTATGAACACTTTCCCGAGTAGTCTTCCTTTACTATCAGTCACATAAAGGTTTACCATTTTCTTGTCTCCGATAGATCGAAGTTTATTCAATACCTGATCCACTGTGTTTTGTGCATTAAAAGTGGTTATCCGAGTATCCATGAGATAACCTGCTGCTTCGGGTGGGTATGAAAGCATTTCTCGAATACTATTAGACTTTCGTTCTGAAAGTAATTTTAATGCTCTATCTAAAAGTGATTTTTTAGTGCGTGATAAAAGTTTGGCTGCTGTATATGGATCGATCGCTTCGAAAATTGATAGATAAATGGGTTCATCCATTCGTTCTATAACAGTGGCTACTACATCCGGACTTAGATTCGTGAGTATCTCCTCTGCAACATCTACAGGCTGATTCTCAATAAACTCAACAATTTCACCCGCAGTGAAACTGTTGAATGTTACGGCTACCTCTGCTGGAAATAATTTAATGTATTTGTCGATTAGCCCGCTTCTGATCTCTTTTAGTTCCATAGGTCTTTACAATTAAGGTTTCCGGTTAGATTCTGCACTACCCAATAAGCTGGTCAGGCCGATGGTAAATAATTCACCTAAAGCATTACCTGCTTTTATCACTGAGTTGTCGATTGTCACTTTACCCGACTGCACCTCAGCTAATGAGACTCTCGAAACAGTCCCAATAAATTCTCCATTTACTTTAACTACAGGCAAGTCTATGAAGGCATAATCCCAATGTTCCAGTAAGTCATGTGCATTCATATCTGCAAAGACTGTACGTGAAACCGTTTTCATGATTGAGTGAATCGTTTTCTGCGGATCATTTGTGATCAAATCATTCACTTCCAGATATCCAACGAGCTTTTTCACATCATCAAGTATGAAGATATGTGGTTTAACCACTGCTCCACTATTTTTTATTAGCAGTAAGGCTTTTTCTATTTTAATGTTTTCCTGTAGCGTAAAAACATACGATTCAAGGTGCGCACCTACTTGATCTTTATCGAAAGTAAGGGCGCGTTTTAGGTATTTGGCCCGTTCTGGATGCACTCCCTTTAACACTTGTGCACCAATCGATTGCTCACATATCCTCAATATAGCTTCTGCATTCGAAAGAGGCAGATGGTCCATACAGGCTATCGCTCGCTCGGGCTTTACCATTTCCAGTACTTTACCCGATTTGTAAGGAGCTAATTGTGATAAAATGACCATGGATTGATCTAGCGATAAACTATCAATCAACAAGGTGATTTCTTCAGTTTCAAGTTCTTCAATCGCAGCTAAGGCGATTTGCCGGTGGCTCGAAAGAAACTGATTGATCAGAAGTTGGTCTTTATTCATTTAGCCTGGTCTTTGATAATAGTAATACTGGATTCACTGAATTCTTTAGCCGGAACCATGACCAATCCAGCACTTGTCTCCAGACAAATAGCATGATCCGTAATTTTGACGATGGTGCCCTGAAGGTCACCCAACCTAACAGTGGTTCCCAACCTGTGAGATTTTCGCACATAATAAGCTCCTAAAATGTTGCTCACTGAAGTTTTTGCTCCCAACCCGAATGCAAGTGAAGCACCAAACAACAAAGAGGCCAGTATGATAATGAAAAGATTGGTAAGAAAAGCAATATCCACTCCTAGCTGGTCTACCGCAATCACTACTGCAATAAACACAGTTAAGTATCTAACTGCCTGACCTAAAAATTTACCATTGGCGATCCCTGTTCGCGAAGCAGCAGATAGTATGATGTCGCCAAGAAATCTTCCAGTGATGAGACCAGCAAACAGAATAATTACCGCAGCTAGAATGTTGGGAAGATAACTGATGATAAGATCAAACCATCCACTAAATAAATCAAGACTCAGAATTCGTATGGCAATCAGAAAAGCAATGATTAGGATTATCCAGAAAAATGTTCCAGAAATAAAGACGGATGAGCCTTTGAAATCTACATTCAGCCTTCCTTTTTGAAGTCGCTGGTTCAGCCCATCGTTTAAGAAAAGAAGAAGCCTGTGAATAAGTTTTTTGATAAGTCTACCTATCAGATAACCAACCAGAATGACTAGAACAGCCATGATCAATCTGGGTAGAAAATCAGTAAAACCAGATAGCAAATTACCAAGGAATGAGTCTATTTCTTCTTTCATGTGTGTGAGTTTATTTTTCCTATGGTCTGTGGAAGTAGAAATTTACATTTAAATCTCATCATCCTATCACTGATTTATAAGGATTCTAGATTTATCCTCATTTCCAATGGAATCTGTGTTTTTACAGATGAACAGATTCAATGGCTACTTGAGATAACTCAGTAATTTTTCTACATGCTTACAAGCATATCTGACTACCGATAACAAATGCTCCGCTTTATTGGAAAGTCAGCAAATTACACAACTTGCTGAGAACAGTTTAAAATCACCCAGAATAAAGATATCTTTAAGCGTAAGGGTGATTTAGGTTATTTACCTTTATTAGCTATGTCCAATCATCAGCACCTCAAAGTCAAAAAAACACCTTCATCAGCAGCGGGACCAACTGCTGTTGGAATTGCCACTAAAATGGTTCTTGAGGCTATGCCGCCTTGGAAGGCCTTTAAAATACTCAAGAGCCTAAACCAGGATAATGGCATTGATTGTCCGGGATGTGCCTGGCCCGACCCAAAGAAAAGATCTCGTTTAGGTGAGTTTTGTGAGAATGGCGTGAAGGCCATTGCCGAAGAAGCACAGCAACAGTTGGTTGATGCTTCATTTTTTAAGCAGCATACAGTGAATTCCTTAAGAAGGAAAAGTGATTACTGGTTGGGTAAACAAGGCCGTTTGGCTCAGCCAATGATCAAGAGATCAGGTGACGCACGTTATCAACCGATTGAATGGAAAAAAGCCTTCCAGATCATCGGCAGTGAATTAAAAGCACTAAGTCATCCAGATGAAGCAGTCTTTTATACCTCTGGTCGTACCAGCAATGAAGCCGCAT
>JAMWZA010000063.1 GCA_024305105.1 Marinoscillum sp. | reverse complement strand
ACTGTGTGGCTTGAACTATCATAGTTTTTGTGTTTCCATGTATCAGGAAACACAAAAACTATGATAGTTCAAGCCACACAGTTACCTAACTTCTACGAACTAATTGAGGTTTTGAAGAGCCAATTGCCCAATAACTCTGTTTATACTTTTGACTCTAAACCACAAAAAAGCATTATTGTGCCCAAATCTGCCATAGTTGGAAACCGTCCATGAGAACGAAATTTTGATTGATGCATGTTGCCCTAACATTTTATTTTTTCAGCACTAGTAGGTCTCATAAGTGCAGTTTTATCCCCTTATCATAACTTAGAAATGCAGATCACGGATTTCTTGAAAAAGAAGTACAAATAACGTCCATAGCCGGTGCGAGTTTGTAGCAGGTACCTTGCAGGTTTTCCACTAGCAGATCGCGGTAGCAGGATTCATTTGCTTTCAGAAAATTTAATAGGATTTGGGCTCTTGTTTTACATGCCTGACACGTAATATTCTAATTTGGCCTTCTCCTACGAAGTAGGCTATTCGAAGGCTGTATTTTTCAAAAGCTCTGAATGAACCATCATTTTCAGCTTTGAATTTGTCAGAAGGGAATTTCTTTGGATTTTCTGATAGTTGATCAATTAAGGATAAAATACCTTTCCTTACGTGCTCGGCATTCTTATCAGAATCTTCAGCTATATGTAAGATCTGTTTTTTAAAGGCTGTCATAGCTGGTGTATCCCAGACAATGGTCATTTTAGCCATGACTCGGATTCTTTCTTCACATCATCCTGAGACGTGAATTCTCCTGACTCTATTCGACTATTTGCTTCTTCTATTTCTTGATTATACTGATCAATACTAACTCTCTGATTATTCTCCTTGCGCTGCTCTTTCTCAAGCAAAGCCTCCAACTTTTCAATAATCTCTTCACTACCCACTGACAGTATTGATTCAATAAAATGAAGCTTTCTCGTCTGTAAATCCATCTTGATTGCTATTAGTCTCATAAAGTTAACGATTAATTGTTTAGGATGATTCATTTCAAAATGGATCAAACCTGTTGATATAAGTCTGCTCAATCTGCCCCGCTGGTACGAGCTTGCAGCTTGTGCTATCTAAACATCTCACAAGCAAAATGTTGGCGGTAAAACAAATCTGAGAAGGGAACTTGAAGTGGCAAAGACACCTAATTTGGACCTACCAACATTCACCCCAAAACCTATGCGCATCGGATTTTTTTTCTATGCCCATAAAAATAAATGCTATGCCTATAAGTTGCCCATCAGATAGGCATAGGTTTGATGTGCTGTGCCTATGCCTTGAACTTCCCGGCTTGCAATAGCAGAAAATCATTACCTTGAATACCCTACAGAACAGTTTTATTGGTATTTCATATCTTTGATTATATGAGCAGAGAAGAGGTGAAAACAGCTATTAACCAACTACTGGATAAAACTCCAGAGCACGTTCTTCAAGAGGTCTATGACTATTTGCAATCTGTACAGGGCAAATCGGAAGAGTCTTCAATGGCACAGAACCTAAGAACTGTTTTATCCGAAGATAAAGAACTACTGAAAAGACTTGCCCAGTGATATCCAAGAAGGAAGTTCTTGAAATTCATTCCATACTTATTGAAAAATTCGGGGATCCAATGGTATAAGAGATCATGGGCTTTTGGAGTCCGCGATAGAAAGGCCTTTTCAAACATTTGATGGAAAGGAGTTGTATCCACATTGGACAGAGAAAGCAGCTGCAATCCTAGAGAGCATAGTTAAGAACCACCTGTGCTTGGACGGAAACAAACGAACGGGATACGTATTGGCTAAGCTGATGCTGATAAATAACCACCAAGATTTGGAGGCAACCGAGGAACAAAAGTACCAACTTGTAATTGCCATCTCAACAGGAGATCTAGAGTACGAACAAATAAAAGAGTGGATCATCAAGTACTCAAGAAAACGAGGTTTATAGAAGCTAGTGCGAAGGTCACTCCAGGCTAATCAACCTTTCTCAAACCTTATCCTAAATCAGACCTATTAACCTGAGTTCGACAAAGCAATTGATAAAACAAATTCAAACAGCCCAAAAACTGTCTTTTCGACCCTAGGAGAAATCTTACTCTTAGTCAAAAGCTGGTTGATTAATCAACGATTTCTTATCGATTCAGGCAGATATCTCCACCTGCCGGCAAAGGCAGGGCGGGAATCTCATCAGAACCTCCTCCTGGGAGTTGTTTGAAGTGGATATTAACTTGTCATCTCAGAGCTCTTTTACCAACGTTTAGGTATTGCTTCACATTGATGTATTTGCGATCTTCGGTATTAAATCACCAACTACCTTGATCAATGTCCAATAACAAAAACACTCCACAATTAACGACCACCCATACCATTCAACAGATCATAGGCGGGTCGGCACTCTTATTCCCAGCAGTATTGATAGTACTCTCTCTGGGCTCTGGGTGGTGCACCACCATCCAGGAAACCATCAGTCATTACTACTATACCATAGTGGGCAATGTCTTCGTCGGAATCCTAACCACCATTTCCATTCTCCTAATCATTTACAAAGGTTATCCGAACACCAGAGACTTTCTGATCACCACACTCGCTGGTGCTGGGGGAATCGGTGTGGCCATGTTTCCTACCACTCCTCCTTGTGACACCACCCGGTGTATAGTGGTGCAGCTGGAGGCCCTAGATGTTTCCACTATTCATTACTTGAGCGCTTTGTTGATGTTCGGGTCACTTGCTGTGATGTGTATGGTTCAGTTCACTAAAAAATCCGCAGCTCCAACCAAAGCCAAACTGAAGCGCAATAAGCTTTACATAGCCAATGGTATTCTGATCATCGTATCCATCCTATCCATTTTCCTGATACAGCAATTGGCATCAGACGTGTTCCTTTGTGAATCTAGCATCGTATTATATCTGGAGTGGTTTGCCCTGATCAACTTCGGTTGCTCGTGGATGGTAAAAGGTGGTTTGTTTCTGACGGACTAGTCCGTCCTGCCAAATAAAATTGCTTCCCGCGTGACTTTACCTTCTCCCCACAAAACCTTGTTCTGTCCCTCCACGTGGAGCCAAATAAAAACCATGCAGGAAGCCCACATGTACACGCAGGAAAGGTCAAAAACGCCGCGGGAAGGGTAATAAGTCCCGTGGGGAAGGCTCATAGTGCCGTGGGGAAGCAAAACCTGATTATTTGACTTGTATTTCAGGTATACCGCGGATCGTTTCGCACTATCTGTCGATTTTCTTTTAAAGCTTAAATAGTCTTTTCCCTTATTTCAACTCTTGAATGACGGCATATTGACCTCCTGACATCCAGTCCGGGTCTTGCTGATGCAGTTCCGATAACTTGTCGGGGTCCAAACCGGTTTGGATCTCGGATTTTAAGGTGCGCAAGGCAAATACTTCACCAAAACCAATCGAATTTAACTCCACGGTTACATGCGCAGGGAATTTCTTGTCATGAAAGAACCGACGGTAGTTGGCATCTCCTTTGGATATCAGTACATCTTTAGGTTCATTGGTGATCGGTAAGTGGTCATAAAAAACCGGGGCATTCCAGAAGTAATCGGATTCGATCTTCAACTGCCCCTCCCTGATCTTGGAATCCACCTGATCCACAAAATGATCTTCGCCAATACTCCTAAGGTAATCCAATAGCTGCGCCAGGTCCTGCCGCGTAGCATCTGACACGAGCAATGACAGCTCTTTTAAATGCAAAGTGATCGTCTTACACAAAGACAACAACTTCATAGCCAACACCAAATCCGTGAACAGCTCTACTCCTGAATTATCACAGAGAATGTGCAGGTTGTCCATGGGAAGGCCATCAGTAAAACTTCCCGAATCATCGATTAAATACTCCAGTCCACCTGCCTTTATATTTCGCTCGAACTGACTAAGATCGGAGCGATTTCCCTCCACGGACAGTTGGAGACATTGAGAAACATCCAGGGTATCCAATCGCTGAATTACATCGTGAAAAAATGGATTATTCGAAGTAATGTCCTGGTTCTTAATGTGCAGAAAAGGGTCAGTAAATGGCTGGTTTGCAGCGATTAACTCGGTGTTTGTGTGTTATTATTATGAAATACCTAAAAATATGGGAATTAATGGTTAAAGTCATGAAAAATGCGGATAATCAACGGATCAATCGGTTAAAGCGATGATCTACCAGACCAAAACCCATTAAAATTACAATTAAAGATTCAGCACTTCCCTGATCCCCTCCTCCAGCGAGTGCATATCAAGCACCCGTGATTTAGAAATGAAGCCATCCACATTGTTCATGAGTGTTTGTGGCGGTTGGTCTACTGTGGATATAAAAATGATCACAGGTCTTTTTTCAATCTGGTTTTGTGGGAATAACGTTTTTTTAACGAATTCTGCTCCCATAATCAAGGTCATATAGTGAGTTGGAGCTGTCTAGCTGATGGGACTGAGGGTTCCAACAGAAAAGAAAGTGACTTAGAAAAACCCGATTTACCTGGTAAGATTACTTCACTCGTTCGTAATGATGGTTGATTGCAAGAGCAGACCGAACCCTTCTGGAATGCACCTTAATTTATCTATTTAGTCACACAAGCACTCCGGGAAATAATGATCGTCCATAGGCTTGTCTATACTTCGAGTGCTTCGCAGCCTCAGCACGACTAAACTTGATTAAATAGAGCAAGCTGCCGGTAAATGAAAAGTATAAGTTGATCAAGCCTAGGGGTTTTCACCCAGCTAATTCAAGCGTTTTCCCCTCTTATTTAGTCAATTCAAATTGACCAATGCTCTTTTTCAATTGATCACTGATTGTTACCAGCGATTTTGACTTAGTGGCGAAATCGTTCATTCCTGATGAAAGCTCACTAGCAGAGCTAGCTACTTCTTCGGTTCCAGAGGCCGTCTGTTCAGCAATAACGACTATCGACTCTATATTGGTGACCACTTCCGTAATCTTTACCGTTTGCTCAGAAGTATTGGTCAATATTTCTTCTGAAAGCTTATACGTATGTCGAGACCCTGTTGAGATTTCATTGAACACCTCCACTGTTTCTTTCGATGAGTCTACACTGCTATTCACACTTTGACTCATTTGCTGAATCAGCGATACCGTAGAGGCAATGTCTTTCTGTACATCAGCTATTAACGTTTCGATTTCTCGAGAAGATTTTCGGGAGTCTTCTGCCAGTTTGCGAATCTCATCAGCTACCACCGCAAACCCCCGACCATTTTCCCCTGCTTGTGCTGCTTCGATTGCCGCATTGAGTGCCAGCAGGTTGGTCTGTCCGGATATCTCCGTAATGACTCCTAAGACCTTTGTAATCTCATTGGAACGTTGCTTTAAAACATTAACAGAATCTAGAGACTGTGAAGCCCATAAAGCAATTTTTTCAATACTTTCTACTATCCCGTTGATCTTAATCAGACCCACTTCACTCTGTGAAACACCGGTTTCGGCTGTATCATTGATTGCCTGGACCTTGGTTTCGATATCCTGTGCCTTTCTTAATATATCTTCAATAATTCTGGACGTGTTTTCAATACTCACCACTTGACGTGCAGCACCATCACTCATTTGCGCAATCGCCGAAGCGATCTCCTGTGTGCTGGAATTCATCTCACCTCCTGAAGCCAGCATTACACCAGATGCTTCTTCTACTTCATCAATTCCTTCATGAATTTGAGTCAATAACTGATTCATTTTAGAAAGTGCTGTATTCAGAGCTTCGGCCAATGCCCGTACATCGCCTTGTGCCTCAGTCACGTATTGACCACTAAGTTTACCATCAGCCATTTCATCCACAATGTTCTTAATGGTAAGAATAGGCTTAGCAATAGACTCGAGCATTCCATTAATGGAGTTAGACATTTGATGCCAAACTCCCGATTTATCTACGACATGAATCCTTCGCGAAAGATCCCCGTCATGTTGTACGGCGGTTGTCACTTCATTGATCTCAGATACCAACTCCTCCACAATCGTCGAAAAACCATTACTTACGCTACGTAGTGCTTCACTAACACTGGCATCTTCCTGGTGATCGGTGTTGATGATATTAGATGCCACTTGCTTAATTTCTACTGCCACCGAATTCATTTCATCTAGCTTTTCATTCAACTGCAAATTAGCCAAAAAGCGCTGCGTATTCTGACTGTATAAGCGGTAGGACATCCACATCGCAGATAAAACCCCAAGAACAGCCAACAACATGTGATAAATAAATATCATCGGGGTAAGTTGATCCATATTGATGAAGTACTGCAAATACTGCTGCTCACCATTCATAACCATCGCAAATATAAAGGTGTGATGAATCACAATAATCAGTGCAAATGGTATGTACACTTTCCAATCCTGATAGGTAATCAGAAACATGGGCATAATAAAGAACCAGAAATGCATTTCGTAAAGCCCATGCATCTGAGCCAGGTATTGCACCATATAAAATGCCATGACCGACCCGCCAATCATTCTGGAGAACAACGAAGCCCTAAAAAAAAGAGCTGATATGAAATAAACACCCAATAGTGCCCCTCCTACACCTAACCCCAGAAGCCATGTCTCATAATGATAAGAAATACCCACACCAAACAGGAAAAGACCAACAATCATGTAACTGACTATTCTCTCCGATTGAATGGCGGTGTCTTTCAGGTGTTGTTTGAAGGTGATTGTCTGATTGATCATGGGCTTAATCGTTTAAAATTGACATCCCCAGTTATTCAGCTGCTGTGCTGGAAAAAAGGGACTAGGTTTATTTTGGGTTATGAATCTGAGTGCTGTTGCCGGAGCAGATGATTCAATATTTGTCGGACCGCAAAGCCCGTTATTTAGCGTATAGTTTCCTTGAAAATAGAGTCGATCATTCGCTTCGACGATCAGCGCATGGGGTGTCGTAAATACGCCTAACCTTTTCAACGCCTTAGTCTCCATATCAATAATACGCACGGTATTAGGTATGGCATATTCATCACGTAAGTCATCTATGGAAACGTCTCCAGAAACGACTACATAGAAATCACATGTGCTTTGATATTGTTTCATAATAGTCGTTATATGACGCAGGTTCACTCGACTATATAAGCACCCCATTTCAAAAAAATGGAGATAGGTCGTTCTATCGGTGGTAATGCCAAACTCCCCTATAGGAATGTAGTCACCGGAAGAATATTCCGATTTAAAGTCAGTAGGTAAGAAATGACGATACGCCTGATTCCAAAGTAGATGAAGTGCTACAAGTAGTAAGCTAATCATACAAGCCAGGGCGGCGATTCGAATACACAAACTTCGCAATCGGGGAATTATTTAGGTTAACTGTCGGCATCAGGTATTAAATAAACACAGCTGATTCCACCCTTAAATGTACTTAAATGTGTGTGTCATAGGGAGTTACTTTCGACCATACAGATCATTGGTACGACCGATATAACTATTACAATCACCAGGCTTAGATTTCAACTAAAACTGTCAATGAAAAGTCATTATCAGATTGCAGAGAATTTTCCTTTTATCTTCACAACATAAATGAAAAAGCATGACCTACGCAGGTATAGACGGATGTAAATCAGGCTGGGTGCTGATGCTCCATTCAGATAAAGGATTATACTTTGGTGGGGTGTTCCGTACTTTGACAGAATTGTATCAAGAAATTCCCGTTATTGATCGCACATTCATCGACATGCCCATGGGTTTGAGTTCGGCTGGACATCTCCGCACGCTGGAAAGTCTCATTCGCCGTGAACTAAAAGGCCGGAGCTCTACGGTGTTCAATGTTCCTGTCCGAGAAGCCATCTATGCAGCTACATACGAAGAAGCTTCCCAAATCAATGAACGCATCGAGGGTAAAAAACTATCGAAGCAGACGTACAACATCATGGAGAAGATTCGTGAATTGGATCTGTTTCTGTCTAGACATGATTCCATAGACCATTGCATCGAGAGCCATCCCGAGCTATGCTTTAAACATCTGAATGAACGTCAGGTAGTTTTGTCACGAAAAACCACCAAACAAGGTCAGGAAGAGCGCCTAAGCATACTCGTCCGACATGAACCTAATGTAAAAAATATCTATGAAAACGCTTTGCGAAGTACTTTGCGAAAACATGTGAAAGCAGATGACTTAATCGATGCTTTGTGCCTGTGCATTAGCAACAGGCTTTGTGGACCAGATCAGGTACCATATATCACTGATCCATTGGAAAAGGATGCACGTGGCATTCCCATGCGCATTGGATTTTATGAGAATAGAACCACGGAGAGAACAGAGAATAACTAATCGCAGAGAACAGAAGAAAAAGAGTCAGCAGATATTTTAACTAGAGAAAAAAGTGCTCTATAGGACTTTCCTCCCTTTAGGGCGAGGGGTAAAGAAAGTCCTAAATAAGAAACTCATGGTAACTAACCACGGAGAAAACTGAGAAAGCAAAGCTTGTACATGCCGACAAGTCAGCGTGCCATCTTAAGAGTAAGAGGCTGTATGATGAGATTCCCGTTTTCACGGGAATGACGTTATGAGAAATGAATAACACCTTGAGGAACCCAAAACTCTACTAAAATATTCCTATCCCTCCATTGACAAGGGAGGGAAATGCATAAATGAGCTGCTTGGATGTCACGTTTCAGGGAGGGTTGGTATAACCGCATAGTAAACTGCGAATGATTTACATAGAGGGAACAAAGATCAGCAAATAAATACTATATGAGATTCCCGCCTACGCGGGAATGACGATATTGGAAATGAATAACACTTTGAGGAACCTAAAACTCTACTAAAATCTTCTTTTCCCTCCATTCACAAGGGAGGGACAGGTACAAATGAATTGATTTGAAGTCACGTTTCAGGGAGGGTTGGTAGAGACTACTCATCCTCCTCATCGTCGTGTAGGCTCATCCATGCTGCCAGACCAATGGCTGCTACAACAGTTACACCCAGCACAGTGATGTTGAGGTATTTCTGTGTCTTACGTACTTTATTGAGTTGTTTGGAGCCGATTCCTTTTGTTTCAATCAGATCTTCCAATGCTTTTACTCTATTTTCTAGTTCTTGTTTGATATCCATAATGTTTATGTTTAGTAATGCAACAACAAGAAGCGTGGTATGTTTGATCAATTGGGCTGTTTATGAAATCACTTCACTTGGATTTTTATGCCCAATGAGCTTATGAAGGATACGCATTCTATGCAAATAAAAAAGACATAGAAGCACGTAATGTCCACCAAGTATGTTAACCTTGAACATGTCTGAAAGCAGTAACTCAAGCTCTTCGAAACACTTATCAATAGCTCGCACAATTCTTGCCGTATGAAGCTGTATATTAAGTACATGGTAAGCCTTCGGTGCAAACTGGTCGTCAAAGACGTGATGCATCAACTGGGTTTGCAACACACCACGCTGGACCTGGGGATGGTAGAAACAATGGAAGACCTTACACCGACTCAGCACGATGAGCTTAAAGCCAACCTACTCAAGTACGGATTGGAACTGCTGGACGACAAGCGTAGCATTCTTATTGAGAAGGTAAAAAGCCTGATCATAGATATGATTCACTACAAGGAGGAACTTCCAAAGGTTACTTACTCCGACTACATCAGCCAAAAACTCGGGTATGACTATACCTACCTGGCCAATGTCTTTTCGGAAGTAAAAGGAACCACCATCCAGCAGTTCATCATCTTGCATAAGATCGAGAAAGTGAAAGAACTTCTACTCTATGATGAGTTGAATCTCACCCAGATCGCATACAAACTTCACTACAGCAGTGGAGCACATTTATCCAACCAATTCAAAAAGGTCACTGGACTCACTCCTAGCTTTTATAAACAGTTAAAGCACAAGCGGACTACCAATCTGGAAAATTTATAGGTACGAAAACCTGTGATTTATGTAAGACTGGTTGCTAATTGTGTAAGGTATTCTTTAGAGAATGGATAGACCTTTGTAGTAACGAAAACATCTCACCAGTCATGTCAAAAGAAAAAAGTGCACAGGGAAGGTCTGAAAAAAAGGCTCCGGCGAAAACGCTAAAGGAAAAACGGGCAGCTAAAGAAGCGAAACGAAACGAGAAAAAGAATCGGGACTAAAATCCATCTAGCTATTCAACAATCTAGCTGTAGCAAACGACAGACAAGCACTAGTCGGCTACAGCTTCATTTACATACAACAAAGACTGGAAGCTACATCGTCATGCGACAACATCCAGTTCATTTGTATCCATTTCATTTATAGTAATAAAACATCCTTTCATGGAAGAGCAGAAATATAGAATCGGAGAAGAAGTACATGAAATCTCTAATCCTAATCAACGATTGGTCATTATTCGTGCTACAGGTAAACTGTACCATTGCAAATACCAGGAAGATATGGACAAGCCTGCCATCGTATATTCTGAAAAAGAGATCAAGGCATATATCTCCAGGTAAAACCACATTGGGAGTTCTGAGGTGTAAAACGCCTCTTTGTTAATTATTTATTTTTTACGCAAATACCGGGTTGAGGTAGAGTGAATGAGCGAGTTTAACCACATGGATTTAATTCACATTCTCTTTATTTCTAGGAATATATGTCATTTACAGCAATGACTTCCTCAATCCAACGACAAATAACGGGAAGACCGGCGACTAGCACTTTAACCCCATAGAAAGAAAGCACCTTCCATACAACACGGGAATAACCGCATCCGGTAGCATAATTGATCCAATAAATACTACATTAAACCGCTTCGTGCATTTTTGGCCGAATTAGTCTTAAAACATTATATTGTTCTAGACAATGAGAAAGTTCCTATTAAATATAATAGCAAGCAGCCTGGTATTTACTGGGTTGGCTCAATTAAAACCACCATGCGATCTTAACTATGGGACTGATGCAGACGAGACTAATATTGCTTTACAAATGCGCTATGGAACGATTTTAGATGCAGTTAATGCTATTAATCAAGCCAAGAATAGTCGGGCAAACTCTCTGGGCTGTTCACAATCTTTGTATTCATATACACCTGCCAATCCAAACGAACCCCTCTTATCGGACCTAGTTCGTATTTGGAATTCTGAGCATGCACCTTATATTTCAAATTTTGATATCAGCTGTCCAAGAATTGGGCGCTATGAGAGTAATTCGGCCTTGGGCGCTTATTACGCAATGCTGGCTGGTTATTATTCTGACACTTCAAAACTAGCAGAAATTGCGGATATGATGTATGATCAACAATATGCGTCATGGAATATTAACTCCCCAGACCTAAGGAACGAGGGGGTTTATGGATACATAAATGTTCCTGTCACAAATCCTTGTTACCCTGGAGGTGTGGTTGGGTCAAGTGTTAGTACTGTATGCTCTGAATTGCCATCATATTGCGTTACCTATACCGGAGGGCAATTTTCAGGATCAAATTTTCTGATCAGTGGGCAAGATGATTCTCACAATTGGTTTGATGGAGGTATTGCCTATGACCATGGGTGGATAGGTGTTCAAATGATTGAATCCTCCATCCAACAAAATGATCCTTTGCTCAAGGAAAAGTATAGAAATTCCGCAAGACTTGCCGCTCAATATTGTATCTCAGAGTACGCGGTTAAAAACCATAATTACACCGCAAAATTAATTTGGCTTCTTGCAGAAATGTATGCCTGGACTGGAGAGAAGCTCTTTGCAAACGAATTAAACTACAAACTAAATAAGAATTTGATACCAGGAATACTTTGGGATTCAACAAATAGCGGTGTTGTTGATGGCACTTCCCCGCCCATCAGTTTCTCCACCCTTACTGCTGTCGCGCAACAACCAGGACGGATGTGGGATGGACATAATTCACTTCCCTGGTACCACGCCATGAATACGTGGGCGTTAACTGAAGCATACGTTGCATTTAGAGATCAGGGGGACTCAACTCGTGCAAGTGATTTAAAACCGTATGTTTTAGGGATGGTTGACAATTTAGCCAATGAAATATTAAACAAAGGCATAGTATCGCCTGATCAACTTGGTATTAGGGATATTACTTATTCATTACTTATTGCTATTTGGAAATTAAGTCAATATGAGAATGAACCCCACCAAAATTGGGAATCTGCTGCGTGGGCGATGTGGAATACTGGGTATTTTAATAAGTACTCTACACATTCTGTATGTGTTGGACTCTATCTACTCGTTCAAAGCCAAACTACATTCGTTCCTCTTCACCAACGAGAAAACTTTGCACTCAAAACCAATAAAGCGGCTAGTAAAAACAGATTAATATTATTTCCCAATCCTGCTAACGACATATTATACTTGAAAAGATTCAACACCAATCACTCCGAATATACCATATTCTCTGTAGCAGGAATTGCTATTAAAAAAGGTGGTATTGATAAGGGGTGGATAAATATTAGTTCTTTGAATCCAGGTTGTTATTTAATAGCTATTGATGAAAGGGTAATAGGTAGAATAATTAAAAAATAGTTTCTGACCGAGCATCAAGGCTGTTAAAAAATTAGGACAATTACATTTACTGTGATTGCTAGTTATAAGAACGACAAGATGACCTCTGGAAGGTTACTTAGGAAGTATAGGAAAGTCACTGGATCACCTTTTTACAAAAGACATAGCAAAAACTTGCTAATGCGTAACTTCATGAAGACCTCTGATTGAATCATGTCACTTTTCAATCATTCGTTCCTCACAAAATCACCCATCAATAACACAAATCCTTATCTGCCATCGCATTAAAATTATCAGACAGATCGGTCACTACATAGCTCTATTTTGAGCTTGATGGTTTATTGTCAATTCACTGAATCTTTTTTCCCAATTGTGTCCCAGAGCTAAACCAGCTCTTCTATTTTTGCGCTCATGTACATGGCGATTTGTGGAAATATAGGATCAGGCAAGACCAGCCTTGCGGAGAAGTTGGGACATCATTATGGAATGAATGTGCTGTATGAGAGTGTGGAGAACAATCCGTACTTAGCCGATTTCTATGGTGATATGGAAAAATGGGCCTTTCATCTTCAGATTCATTTCTTAAACAGTCGATTTACACAAATCAAGGCCATTCAGGACCAGCAAATATCAGCGATCCAAGACCGAACGATCTATGAAGATGCCTACATCTTTGCAATGAACCTATATAAGTCCAAAATGCTAAATGATCGGGATTACCACACGTATTTGGACCTGTTCAACTCAATGGTGGAGCACATCAAGGCACCAGACTTACTCATTTACTTAAAAGCGGATATCCCTAAGCTCGTGAACCAGATTCAGAAAAGAGGACGCGATTACGAGAATGGCATGCGTATGGATTATCTCAAAAACCTCAATGATCACTATACTGACTGGATCGGGAATTACCGCGAAGGAAACCTTCTAGTTGTAGATGTAAATGACCTGGACTTTGTCAATCAAAGAGAGGATTTTGCACTCATCGTGGAGCGCATTGATGCAGAGATTCACGGATTGTTTAGTCAGCGATAATTTCCAACCTTCAAATCTGATCTTAAAATCTAAGTGCAATCAATCATATACAAAAAAGGCCTTACCAGAATACGTTGATAAGGCCCTCGTTCTTATGATGATTTAGCTTATTTGAGTTTGTAATTTAAGCCCAGGCCATACATTGCTCCTATTTGGCTTAATGTAACGTTTTGTAACCTTCTAGTGCCAACCACATTGCCTTGATTGAAAATATCATTTCCAAATACATAGACACCTAAACGGTTGTCGAGCATCGTCTTTTCCAGTCTTAGGTTAATGATGGTTCTTGAATCATTCTCTGCAACTATAGTGGCCCCATCCCTATTTTGGAAAACCTCAGCCTCAACTATACTTACATACCGTTCGGTTCCAAACACATAGAATTCGCTAGTTTTAAACGTAGTGGCATGAATCAAACTTCCTGATAAAATGAAGCCAGGAGTGATCTCATAACTCCCCTTAAATCGGAAAACATGGCTTGGCATAACTGATGGATCTGGAGTAGGTTCGCTGGTAATACTGCTCACATCGAAATCGTCATTTTCCTGGTAATCCCACTCCGTTTTCAACCACGTATGAGAAACCTCCATTTGCAAGCCCGCAACCGGGCTCATACGCACAGACGTCTCGGTCCCATGACTATAGCCCTCCACATAGTTGCCATAAAGATAGTAATCAGCATACCTTCCTGGCTGAGTAACTGACTCCTCATTCTGTAAAATAGTGCCTCCTGGGTTTTCTGATAGTCCGTCTACAATGTGGGTTCTAAACACAGTTGTGTTTAGTTGGAGCATCTTATTTACATTCAGCTTAAAACCTAACTCAAACGTTCTAAAGTCTGTAGGAACTGTTTTAGAACCGTTTTTCACTGCAATATTTGGTGTATTATCTATCACCGTTTGAATCTCACCTTGTACTCCCGCTTGAATTACAGCTTGACCTTCATCAGAAGCCACATAACTGGTCGCTTGCTGGTCAGCAGTAGTTGCATCAGCTCCCGCATCTACTGCATTTTGATACGCTTGAGCATAGACAGCTTGTTCCACCTGCGGTGTGATCTGTGGCGTCAGAGCCGCACTCCACTCTGCAGGGTTTGGTGTTTGAAAAAGAAACCAGTCGATATTGGTGGTGTTAAAACCCGGAGTGGTATAGGACCTTGTAAAGCCTCCCCACACAGTAAAGTCCTCATTAATAACTGCTGCCAATTTAGCCATCGGAGAAAAGTAATACTTATCGTTTATCAATGAATAGTTTTCAGCCTTCACACCTAGCGTCAGGTTTAGTTTTGAATCTAAAAATCCAAACTTATTCTGCACAAAGGCACCTTTTAAACTCTCCGTTGACTTAGGATCTACATAACCAATGTATTCCGGATCGTTGATGTCATGAATATCAAAGTTAGCTATCCGGTAATTTAACCCAAAACTTAAGTCATTGATGCCAAATGAAAGGTTATCCTGAATTTCGAAATCTATGATCCCATTATTGACCATCAACCCTCCTGCAGCTTCATATAAGTCATTTTCATAGTTAGTAGACGCACGAACAAACAGGCTATGATTTTCGCTAATGGTATGATCATAACGTAAGTTAGCCACGAGCCTTGAAGCGGTCACATCCTGTCCATAAATTCTATCATCACGTGTGAAAACGAAATCTCGCTCGTATGAGTTGGTATATTCATATTGGTTTCGACCATTGTAGTGAAGTCGTGCGGATAATTTAGATGATGCACTCAAATCCAGATTCATCTTCGCACCGAAACTATAATAAATAGACTCATCATAGTTCTCGTCAAAATCACTCTCATCTACTGTAGCGTTTCCATTTTCATCTACCCCAGCCATCGATTCAAACCCAGAGAAATAGCGAAACTTACTATATCCTGATAGTGCAAATTTCTCACCTATCTTCCCTCCAGCTCTCAATGAGGTAGCTACATAACCAGGAGCTGCACCTTCAGCCTCTGCTGTGATTCCGTCATATTTTTCAGGACTTTTGGTGAAAATATTGATTACTCCAGTGGCAGAGTTAGCACCGTACACCGTACCGCCAGACCCTCGAATCAATTCTATACGATCAATTTCGCTTAAGGGAATATCAAAGTTCTGAAAGTAAAATGTGCTACTCATTAAATCCTGCATAGGCGTGCCATCCAATAAAAACAGCATGGTACCGTCTATGGCGTTGAGTGTTGGTGAATGCCGTACTGATGACCTTACATTTGAATACTGATCCTGCACCCCCCAATAACCTGGGATTAGTCGTAGCACCTCATGTAGTGTAGTAGCACCTGACTTTCTGATATCTTCGGAAGTCAATACATAAATAGAAGAAGGAACATCCTGAAGACGTTCAGCTTTTTTCGATACGGAAGTGATCTCCATTTCCATCAGGTCCTCCAAAGACAGATCGAAGAGGTCCTCACTTGCATCCTGAGCAAATGTCTGTGACACTGCACCCAGAGCAATCAGTGATAGTAAAAATCTAAAAATTGATTTCATAGGAATAAAAATTGATGATATGTTTAAATGACTGTTCCGAGCTGAATTAACCTAGAGCTGGGAATCATATTTTTTGATTCAATATTGGCGATGTTGATGACGTAGCGAAGCTTATTGTCCTCCAGGTAAAATCCGATATCGGCACCTTGTTTCACTTTATCCTTGCCATCAATCACCAGCAGTGTACTCCCTTTATCTATTGCAGAAACATAACCACTTAAAGCTCCTAGTCCGTTTTTGGAAAGAAATACGATGCTACATGTGGCGGCTTCAGCAGGTGAGCTTATCTTCTTAACCTGCAATCCAGGTTTCTTTGCTGCATATGCCTGTGCAGCTTCCTGCACTTCACTGTCTCCTACTACTCCCAGCACCGTTACCGAGTTGCCGGCAGGCCACTCTACATAGTCTGAAAATTTCACCAGAAACAGTGCCTTAAACTTTGCTTCCTGCGCCATAAGTGGACTCACCACCAGGCATACCAGGATCGTGAAAACGAATAATTGTCTGTTCATCTTATTGATATGTGTCTAAATATGCTTTTTGTAACTAGCCTTTAATAAATATTAGGCTTATCATTTGTTAGATAGTAAGAATTTGCCTGTACCACTCTTAAGTGACACGGCCATAGTCGCCAGCTCTCGCAAGCCATCATTAAATGAAGTCATCCCATTGGAAAGTTCGGATGCAGAACTCGCTGCTTCCTCGGTACCACTGGCTGTCTGTTCTGCAATCACCACGATACTCTCAGTATTTTTGGCGATGTTCTGTACGTTCAGTTCCTGATCTTCGGCAGCCCGAACTATCTCTTCAGAAAGCTGAAGCGTTTTCTTTGTGCTTGATGCTATTTCACCAAAAACATCGGAAGCCACGCGTGATGCTTCGCCGCCTTCATTCACACTTTTTGTCATTTGACCGATGATTTTGGCTGCTTCCTGTGTGTCATTTTGCACGTCTACAACCAGAGTCTCTATTTCCTGTGCAGACTTCCTGGAATCTTCTGCCAGTTTTCTAATTTCATCGGCAACAACTGCAAACCCTCTCCCAAACTCTCCAGCTTGCGCTGCTTCAATTGCCGCATTTAATGCCAACAAGTTGGTCTGAGAGGCTATATCTGTAATGACACTTAATATTCGTGTTATCTCAGACGAACGCTCAGTCAGTACCCTTATCGAGTTATCTGTTTTACTTGAGAACTCAGAAATCTCGCTCATGCTGGTGACGACATTGGTTACCATGCTTTGGCCTTTCTCACTTCTGTCCACGCCTGATTTGGCAGCCTCATTGATGGTCTTAGCCTTTACACCCATTTCCTTCGTGGAGGTGAGAATCGCTTCTACAAAATTCGAAGCTTCATCTACTTTGTTCACCTGATTCTGAGCACCGCTACTCATTTGAGCTACAGCTGAAGCAATTTCTGACGTACTTACCTTCATTTCTTCACTAGAGCCAAGCATATGTGATGAATACTCCTCCAGACTGTCAGCATTTAGTGTAATCTGCTCAATCAAAGCATTCACATTATTCATGGCCTGATTTAAGCTGGAAACTGAAGTGTAATAGTCCCCTTTTAGGTCTTCAGATAACCTTCTGGACAGATCGCCTTGAGCCATTGCCTGCATTACTTCACTAATCTGAAGAATGGGATGAGCTATTGCCTCCAGAAGCTTATTGATTCGAGTACCTAATTCTGTCCATGCTCCTTCAGAGCTGCTAAGGTTATACCGGGCGGAAAGCTGTCCTTCCTCTCCGGCTAGTCTCACTACTTCATTAATTTCATTTAATGCAGAAGAAAGGTTGTCTCTCATGGACAACAATGAATGTCCCAGAACATCTTGATCACTAAGAGCTTCAAATTCAACATTGAGGTTGCCATTTCCTATCTCCCTGGCAAATTCAGAAGAAGATTTAAAACCCTTGATGAGGGAATTGATGCCATCACCAATTTCTCCCAATTCATCACGGTTCCTCATCTTCACGGGCTCAGGAATGATACCTTTACCCATTTCTAATATGCCGTAGTGCACTTTGCGAAGTGGCTTGGTAATATTTATGGATAATAACCAGGAAATAAGTGATGCAAATATTATGGCAATTACTCCTGAACCAATAACGGTAATGCTCAACCTATTAAATGAAGACCTCATTTGATTTTGCTGATCTGCAGCATAAGTACGTCCCTGGTCAATGATTACCGTAAGTTCATCGATGATACGATCACTGGATGGAATAATCGTGTTTTCCACCAGGTCTTCACACATAAAAAACACCATGGCGTCCTCATAATCCTGTAATGATGAAAGGTAAGACATCACCTCCTGCTGGCTTTCCATGACCATGGAAAACTCATCAAGCAAGATTGCTAAATTGTCGAGTTGACCTTCAGGTGATTTATCTATGATTTCCTGAAGCTCAGATCGAAGCTTATCAAAACCAGATTCATGAATTGCTCGCAATCGTTCCTTGTCGTCTTGATAATTACTTACATAAACCCAGTTGATCGTGTAAGTTCTGCTGTCCTTCACAAGTTCTTTGAACTCATCAAATTTCCGAATTGCGGGATTGGTTTCATCAAGAAGACGGGTAAGAGTACCAATGCTATCGCTTAGGGTGAAGTATGTATAGATACCGCTCAGTGAAGAAATGAGAATCAGAATTAGAAAACTGCCACTGATTTTTCTTCCGATCGATAAGTTGGATAATTTATTCCAATTAGATTTGGTGATATGTGTTTTCATCTTTTGTAATGATGTTAACTATTTAGGCCATCACAAAAGTCTAAAGGTCTGCGAATAATCGGTTTGTGTATTCGTTCAATGGGTAGATTACCTAGCTGAATGGGTAGAAGTTTAAACTAAACCGACCGAATTGGATCAAAAAAATCGGTTAATTCAGACAAAACATCACTCAGAGAACATGAAAAGACATGTAAGAGTATCCCCTATTCAGGTAAGTCATTAGACACGCTATCTACTCCGTGAGGAACCGCCTTACCGTTAGCGTCGAGGTTCACAAAAACAATTTGATCGATGGAAATGATCTCCTCTTTGGTTACCTTATTTCTTACGAGGCACTTCAATGTTAAAGAAGATTTCCCAAACTTCACTACTTCCATTCCCATCTCAATAATGTCTCCAGTCTGGGCAGAACTTTTAAAGTCAATTTCGGAGATAAACTTGGTGACAATATGTTTGTTGTTGCCCAGCTGACACATCGCAAATATCGCTGCTTCCTCATCTATCCAGCTTAGTAGCTGCCCTCCGAATAGGCTTCCGTTTGGATTGAGATCTTCTGGCTTGATCCACTTTCTACTATAGAACTTCATCGTTTTTCTACTTTTCCTCTTTATAATCTCTGATTACTCCATCAGCTATCCATTTGGCTATGGCATCCCGGTTTTCCCAATCGAGAATCCGGCGCTGATCTCGCGTATTCTTGAGATTACCAATCTCCACATACACAGCTGGAGCTTTCGAGTATTTCAATGAATACAAACTACTGCGTGGTTCGATAGTCCCATAGTACTTGCGATTGGGTTGATAACGCGCATACTTTTCTTTAAAAGTAGTTTGCAAATTATCTGCAAGCCGCTTACCATACTTGCTGTTTTCATGATAATAGAAAAAAACATCGATGTTCTCTCCCTTCGACCGACTGTCTACATGTGTTTCAATGATCCGTTGATAAGGCTTATGACTGTTCTGATCATAAAGCTCATTGGTGGCAGCCACACGCTGCCTCAATCGTAGCACCTGGCTTCTTGGGATTTTGCGATTGGGGTAGTTACGCTCATCGTGATCTACTGGCAGGATACGTTCATCCCGTATGCCATCATTGTTATCACGGGTAATGAGATAAACGAGGGCCCCATTGGAAATCAGTTTTCTGGCCAACCGAAGGGTCACGTCATAGGCGTATTCATCTTCGGTAATCAATGTTCCATTGTAATACTCCACAGCCCCCGGATCTGGTCCACCATGACCGGCTATCAGGTAGAACGTTGCACCTTCCAGCTGTCTGCTCTCCACTAAAACTGTACTATAATCTTTTCCAAAAATGGCATACTGTCGCTTTTCCAAAACCGCTGTGGCTTTCACAGTGCGCACATCTATACTATCCGGAACGACCACCTCTTCATCCGCTGTTTCTACTTTCTCATCTGTGTTGGGAAGCTTGTAAATTCGACCAATAAACAGTCCGTTTTCGGAGCTAAGATTCTCCTTGTTCAGATCAATGAAGGGAGCTACATACTTTTTGGGATCCAACCCACTATTGCGCAAAAGTGACCAGACACCATCTCCCTGTACAGCCATCACTTCTTTGTGAGTCTGTTGGGCCATCACTACCTGTATACAGAACAAAAATATGATGGGAAGGATTTTTCGCTTCAAAGTGATTCGGTCATTAGCGCTCCACAAAAATAGAAATCGAAATGGATTCTCCTACTGAATCAATTACAACTTAATGAAATACCAGTTTTAAAGCTTCTGGAACATCAGATAACTCTGTCACCAACTGACCACCATGCATTTCTATAAAGTACTGCACCTGGACATTCACTTTACCTCCTTCATTATCTGCCGACAGGCGGAAATCCCCTCGATAACCAACCACTGGCTTACCTAGAGCTGCTGCAAACCCAATCTCTGAAGCCGTACCACTATCTACATCTACTCCATCAAGTATTGCGAATATGCCATCGCTCTGGCGAATAGCCTCCGTATTATTAGCTCCAATTATCTTATTGATTTCTCTCCACCTATTTCTTTTCGCCACACCATAGGACATCTGACTTACCTCGGTAATCAACTCATCTGGTGTTAATTTCCAGGGGTCCAATACCTCATACCCCAATTGAGCTATTACTGGAACAACCGTGTCATACATATAGGATCTTCCTGCTTCGGAAAAGCCAAACGGCGAAGCGATATACAGTTTTTTAGTCATTTTTTCTTCCTTCCTTAAAGTACCTCTTGAGTACATAATCACCATCTGGCATCACCTCATGATCATTGACAAAACCTTCGTATACGCCAAAAGGTATAAAAAAGCATTCATCTACTTCTCCATCTACCAGTTCTATCGGCCCATCGTATTGTATCCAGTAAACTCGCCCCCATACGTTGCAGTATGGAGCATTCATTCGAAAATCAAACAGCATCTTCGGGTCAACTCCCGTAACTCCTATTTCCTCGTAAATCTCTCTTACTACATTTTCTTCATAGGTTTCGCCCGCCTTCACCACACCGCCTGTAGTGGGGTCATAATAACCCGGGTAAACATCTTTGGACATTGATCGCTTCTGAATCAGAATTTCACCTTTTGAGTTTTCCACAATCACATACGTAGCGCGGTGCAACAATACATCGCGTCTCATGACGGAGCGTGGTACTACCTCCAATTCCTGGTTTTGCTCATCTACTATAATGACTTGTTCCTCCTGACTCATAGACCACAAAGAAATACAGAAAGTATGGTTTTTGTAATGCTATTAATCAGCAGTGCCAATACTGTAGATCAGTCCCACAGAAAACCGATTTGCTGCTGTAATAGTAGCTACATTGTCCGAGTTATACTTTTGACTCAGGGGATATTGATAATCGAGCATCAGATTGATCCGCTTGTAATAGATCTGCGTTCCTATTGTGGCAAACAAGGCTTCTCCACCTGTATTGACTTGATCAACCTTTCCATCCCGGTGCTGTTGAGCGCTTTCAAAGTACATTCCAGCAAAAGGTAAAAACCCAACAATAGAAGACTCCAGGTAGCGAAACGCATAAGCACTTGAATTGAACTGATTGCCAAACCGATAATCCTGCGAATTGCTCGAGTTCAGTTTATAGGAAGTTTCCACATTTACACCCCAGTCATTCATACTGAATGTGTAATTAGTCGATAGTAAATAATCTAAACTGCCTGATCCTAACTGAAAATTTCTATTAATGATAACTCCTCCATCTTCCTTTTGGTCATCACCTAAAGGAAACTTGACACCTCCTCCTATACGTAGTGAATGCCGCCAGGCACTCGTAGACTCACCTGTATTGAAAGGCGTAAAATATAGCAACGCCATCGGATCACCTAATCCATGAGAAGCCACTGACTGATGGCTACCGCTCATCTGATTGCTCAGATAAGGCACTTGTACATTCAATTGTACATTTGGAAATAACTCAAGACGACCGATCAAGTCCACACGCTGGTACGTATCGTCCGAATACTCATCACTGAAGTATTCGCTATCATGATCCATTTCTGCATGAAAATGTGCATAACTGTACTTCAGTCCAATCATGTGCTGGTAATGCTGTGGCAAGATTCCATAAGAAAGTCCCCCTAAGCGGCAACCACAAACATCACATGAATTCGCCTTTTGAAAACCAATTAGGCATATGATTGATAAAACGATTAATCTCTTCATTGTAGGATTATTCTGTCGTAAAAAACCGAGAATCTGAAATTAGCTCCCGATCTGTAAGTGTTTTTAAAAACTGAATGATCTGCTCCTGTTCCTCGTCAGTCATCGTGATTCCAAGCGAATTCTCCAGCAGTGGATCAAGGGTCTCTGAATACTGTATGCCCTCTCGGTAATGAATAAGTACTTCATCCAAAGTCTCAAACCGTGCATCATGCATGTATGGAGCTGTAAGAGCAATATTTCTCAGGCTCGGAACTCTGAACTTCCCCCAATCTGACCTGTTTTCAGTAATACGTGTCCGACCCGAATCGATGGGATTCTCATCCAATCCATTGTTGCGATAGCTAAAGTCTGATTGCAACACTCCGGAATGACAGGCCCCGCATTTGGACTCAAAAAGCACCAGCCCATGTAACTCATCAGGTGTTAGCTCACCGGTACCTAACAGGTATTGATCATATCGTGAATTATCAGAAACCATCATGACCATAAACTGCGATAAAGCATGTAGCATGTATGGCGTAGTGACTTCTTCTATTCCAAACGCTTTTCCAAACAACTGCTGGTACTCCTCACTTGCATTTAACCTGCCAACAACATTCTCCACTTTTTCATCCATTTCAAACGATGCCTCAATCGCATTGAGTGGCGTAAAATCCAGGTGTGTAACACCTCCATCCCAGAAAAACTCCTTCATAAAAGCAAGGTTGGCAAGAGATGGCGCATTGCGAACACCTTTTCTATTATCTACTCCTATGCTCAATGGATGCTGTCGCGAATCTGCAAATGCCGTGGCCTGTAAATGACAACTACTGCAAGACACACTACCATCTCTCGACAGAATAGGGTCATTAAACAGCTTCTTTCCTAATAAAAAGCCCTTCTTCGAAACAGGGTTGTTATCCAGCGTGTAAGTCGCTGCTGGAAAATGAACCGGCTGCTGGAACGAATAAGCTTCTTCCACTTGTACATCTCGTTCACTACAGCTTAGAATAAACAGAAGCAGCCCCCAATATGAGAGCTGCTTTTTTAGGTTACTGATGTACATGATCCACTACGAATGCACCTGTTAGATTCTCTGCAAAGGTCCTACCCACAGCTGGTGAATGCACCTGTGGCGTAACGGTAAAATCTACCTCTCCAAGTATTTTCTGAATATCCGTAACGATGTGTACTTCTGGTTCCAATGTCTCGGACACCTTCATGTCCACGTCCAGATTAAGCGTGATGGTTTTTACATTATTGTAAAACTTCTGACCAGATCCATCTTCTGGAACAACATCTTTCCACCCGCCAACATGAATAGCAAAGGCATTTTCCTCCAACACACTCGTCCGACCTTCAATAGTCATTCCGATATAGCCGGCATTCCAGTTCCAAAAAGGTGCACCGTTTGCTGGATCTAGTATTCCACCAGCAGCACCTTCCTGCACCCCAGACTCATCAATACCCAGCGTAAAGGTTATTTGTGTATAGACACCTTCAGGCACACGATTGAGAGAGATTAACTTGGTTGCATTATCACTTTCTTGAATAAAGTAGTAACCCGTCACCTCATCGGCGTTAGCACTTACATTAAGTTCATCTTCATAAGAAACCTCTGGACCTGTCAGAATGATATTACTAATGTAATACTGCACTCGGGTCAAATTAAACGGTTGAGATCCTGAAGTAGTGTAGGAATAATCTGAGGATCCTTCATCGGAAAGGTTTACTTGTGAAGTCCCAACCATATTGTCAAATTCAATAGCTACTGATCCCTGTGATTTCACTTCGGTTTCCTCATTACCATCTTCACAAGCTACAAATAAAGCTAAAGCAGAAATGAGCAAAATATATTGTTTAAATACTTTCATTTAATGATTTAATTCAAAAATTGAATGAACAGACTGGACGAAACATACCTATCCAGGCAAGTTATTTGTTCAAATAAAATTTAGGATTAGTCTACTCTGTTGGAAGCACTTTTTTATCAAAGAAAACTCATTGGTCACCACTAGAATATCCCAGCATGATCAGTCAACAAAGCAGAAAAATGAGGCCATAAAACCTCAGAAATAGAAAGTATTATCCTCGTGGTGGCTGATCTTTTGAAGGAATTGGTGTGAACTTGTAGTGATTGATGTAATGCCATTCATTCTGACCATAATCACATAAAAATGCCGGGTCGTTTATGGCAATCTGATAAAATAGCGGTGGTGCACTGTGATTAAAAACAAACCCGGAATCATCCTGTTGATCTTGCTGGACTTCAAAGTCGCAAGTCTGACCACAAACGGTAATCTGACGGCCAGCTATTGTCAAATACTCTTTGGTATCCAGACAAAAATAATTCTTGTAAACAACCTGTAGCGAAAGCGACATGGTATTCACCAGAATGTAACAAAGAATGAGTATAGCACTAACTCTTTTCATGAATAGCAAAAGTAAATTCTTCACTTAATATTTTGTGGGTTTCTCTAGAATTTCTGAACATGACTACCGCTCATTCACCTTATATTTGGCTCCTTTATTTTCCTTCTTCTATTGTCTCAGAATAAAACACACCATATCACCATAGAGTCACCCGTATCAGAGGTCGGCTATAGCAAGATTTACGAACTCTCAAGCGGTGAAACGATAAGTTCTTCTATCGAACTGCTGCAAATAGACCTTGATACAGTGGTGTTCGAATCAGCAACCCAAAACACTATCCAACAGGTCACAATCAATCAGATTGACGCACAAACCACGATCATCTGTGACTGTGATTACGAGCAAAAAAGACTATGTCCTCACCAGTCTCAAACACTGCTTCAGCTGATCAAAGACACCAACCTCATGTTGTTTTTCAATAAGGAAATGAGAGTGCAAAAACTCAAACAAAAGGCGTTTGACTATGGCTTGGAAGATGTTCAGGAACTTGATGACCACTTCATACTCAGCTATGAGCAAAACAGACTAAACATTACTCCAAAAAACCCTGCACTAACTCCCGTCACCCAGGAACACCTTTCGACATTGAAGGCTTCGATTACTCCCGAAAAACCAACGAACTTCAATTCAGAAGACAGCTTATTCGTAGTGATTAGCAGACACAAGTACTTCAACACCTTTCAGTTAGACCTGTGTTCAGCAAAAACGACTAAACAGCACAAGCCTAAAAATCCCATCGCTACAGCTGATTTACAACAACACCTCTGGGAAGCCAGTGAGCTTGCTTCCATGAAGTTTCACATTGGACTTGACCGCTTTAAAAATAGAGCCACTGAAGAACTGAGCCAACTGGATATAGAAGCTTTACGCACCATTATCCGAAACCCTTTAAACTACCCTATTTATTATACCAATAAATCAGACAGTCTTTCTGCGAGTCACCTCTCTCCTATTGAAACAAGGCTTTTACCAACAGAAATCACACTGCAAGTCAGCAAATACAAAGAGACTTATGAAATCAGTGCACAGCTGGAACTGCATGAAAAGACCCATAACCTAAACGATCTTCAGATACATTATGGCTGCTTTTTGGAAATTGGAAGCTCCTGGTATTTAGTAGAAAAACTTCCTGTCATACATATAATCAGAACGCTAACCAAGCAATCCGGTAAAATGATCATCGCGGAAAGTGCTTTCGGGGAATTTAGAAAGCAATTTCTTGATAGTCTGGAAAACCACATGCCGATCACCTATACCTTCATTAAAAAAGCTTCGACCAGGCAGCTCGCAGTAAGTGACTATCTGGAGGACATGGAAAAGATCATCTACCTAACGGACCATGGCAGTCATGTCATGCTCATACCGGTCATGCGCTACAGTGATGTAGAGATATCCGTTCGATCCAACCGGCAAGTTTACGGACGAGATTTGAAAGGTCAGGAATTTCTGGTCAACAGAGACATGGAAGCTGAAACAGAACTCATCTCCCTACTCATTAAGCAGCACCCAGACCTATACGAACAGCTAGAGAACCCTCTGGACCATTTCTACCTGCACAAACGCAAGTTTTTGGACGAGGATTGGTTCCTTCCTGTTTTTGAAGAATGGGGAAACCATCACATTCGAATTTTTGGCTTTAACGAACTGGAAGGCAACAAAATAAATCCAGGCAAAGCTCAGGTGGATATTAAGGTTCATAGCGGTCTCAACTGGTTCAATGCCAGCATTGTGGTAAAGTTTGGAGCCAAAAAAGCCTCACTTAAAAAGGTACAGGTAGCTGTTAAAAACAAAAGCAAGTATGTGGAACTTGGCGAGGCACATTGGGTGTGCTACCAAAAGAATGGCTCCAACGCTTTGAAGTCTTTTTCACTGCCGGCGACCTCACGGATGATGATTTACTGAGTATACCAAAAATCAATTTCTCTGAAGTAGAGCAACTGTTTGATGATGAAGAACTTGAAAGCCAGGTTCAACAGGAGATCAAAGAATTCCGACGGAAGGTGAATGATTTTACTGATATGAGCCCTGTGACTGTGTCAAACAACCTTCAAGGCACTCTACGCCCCTATCAGTTGGAAGGACTCAAGTGGCTCAACTTTCTAGACGACTTCAATTTTGGTGGCTGCCTCGCAGATGACATGGGCCTGGGTAAGTCAATACAGATCATTTCATTCGTCTTGTTACTAAAGGAAAAACGAAAGAAATGCGCTACCAACCTATTGGTAGTCCCTACAACCCTCGTCTTCAATTGGCAAGCAGAAATCAAGAAATTCGCACCTAAACTCAATATATACACGCTTCACGGTGCTGAACGCATCAAAAATACCAAAGGACTAGATAAGTATGATGTGATACTCACCACCTATAGCACACTTCTGCTGGACATCAATTACTTACGAAAGTTTCCTTTCGAATATATCTTTCTAGATGAATCTCAACAAATTAAGAATCCAGAGTCCCAGCGATACAAAGCCGTTAAAATGCTTCAGGCGCGTAACCGGGTAGCCATAACTGGCACACCTATTGAGAACAACACAATTGACCTCTATGCTCAGTTCTCGTTTGCTTGCCCAGGCCTTTTTCGAACCAAACAACACTTCAAGGAATTGTATTCGGTTCCCATTGATCAGTTTAAGGACAAGCGCCGAGCCCGGGAATTGCAAGACAAAATCAAGCCTTTTTTGCTAAGACGTACCAAAGAACAAGTGGCTCAGGAACTTCCTCCAAAAACGGAAACCATTTTGTACTGCCCGATGGCCAAGGAACAGCGAGACACCTATCAGGCTTATGAAAAGGAGTTTCGGGACTTTATCTCAGCTACTGAAGTAGAGGAATTGAAGAAAAACTCCATGCATGTACTGCGAGGACTGACCAAACTCCGCCAGATCTGCAATTCGACCAAACTCTTGAAAAGTGATGAAGTTGTAGGCCAGCAGACTTCTTCAAAGCTAGAAGTACTCAAAGTCCAAATTGAGATGAATGCGCCCAATCATAAAATGGTCATCTTTTCGCAGTTTGTGAGTATGCTCGAACTTATCCAAACTGAACTCGACGAGCTAAATATTGGGTATGTAAAACTAACCGGAGTGACTACCAACAGAGAGGCTGTTGTCAGCTCATTTAGAAATGAATCCGAAGTTAGATTAGCGCTCATTAGCCTTAAAGCTGGTGGAACTGGTCTAAATCTGATAGAAGCAGACTATGTCTATCTGGTAGACCCCTGGTGGAACCCTGCAGTGGAGAACCAAGCCATCGACCGATTGCATCGAATAGGTCAGGAAAAGCACATTACCGCCATCCGGCTCATCTGTCCAGATACGCTGGAAGAAAAGATGCTTGAGTTACAAAACACCAAAAAGGCGCTTTCCTCCACACTGATCAGCGATAATGGAAAACTTCTGGAAAAAGAAGAACTGTTAACACTCCTGGGCTAATTGACAATTTATATTTGTACGGCTATGACACTTAAAACACCGATTGGTAGACTCAGAATATTAGCAATCGCTGAAGGCATCAGCTTTCTATTGTTTGCAATCACCATGCCTCTGAAGTATGGATTGGGAATCAAAGAACCTAACCTGTACGTAGGCATGACTCACGGATGGCTGTTTATTCTATATGTCGTTTTATGTATCCAGTGCATCGCTGTATATGGCTGGAGTGCAAAGAACGCTTCCATGGCGCTTATCGCATCCCTTATTCCATTTGGAACATTCTACATGGACAGGAAACTCTTTGCCAAAGAAGTTTCATAAGGCATTCATCCGACCAAATGACTTGTTCAGCGGGTAAAAAGCTGGTTTAATC
>JAMWZA010000062.1 GCA_024305105.1 Marinoscillum sp. | reverse complement strand
ATATGTTATTATTTTAATACAATTAAATCTAGCTTTAATCTAACAATCAGCTATAAACAAGATTCACATGAACAGATTATTCAAACTCCTCACTAGCAAATCAAAGTACACGGTAAAATTCAGCCCGGACATGAACAGCTACGTAGTAATCAAAAAAGACCAAGGCATTTTATATGCCGGCGGAAAAGATCAGTGCCAGTTTTTCGTACAGCAGCAAGGCTCATGATTAATGGCAAAGTGATCATCATTGCTTAGCTGCGCCAGGCAATTGATTAGAAAGGTTTCAGCTCTCCGAGTCTACTTGAAGTGGCCATAAAGTTAAAATAAACTTGTTTGAGAACTTTCATCGGGTTTTTCGAAAGACAATTCTGGATGGTTTACTTCTATTAAGCATTCTGGGTCATTGAGTGGTACTCGTGATCGTCCATGCTGCTCGAAGAGCTTCTTCACAGGAAATGCTTCCAGTTGTGTTTCTGGAAATACTTTAACTGCCTTTTGTAATTGTTCAGGGGTCAAATCCACGTCCAACCAAGCTTCCTTCATTGCCCGGTCAAGCATGGCTAACTGCCTTGGTCCTTCACTGGCTTTAGGTCGATTATGTACTTTATGACAAAGCGGATTAGCATCCGTAGTAATCAGGCTCACTGTATCGCGCCTCTCTGATCCACCTTTACTTTGCCAACTTCGCCAGATCGCCGCAATGAACATAGGCTCATCATCTGTGCGACGAATGTGAAAGTTATACGACTTCTTCCCTTGCCAGTGCCAATCAAAATAGCCATCTAGCATGACTATACAGCGCCTTTCGAGTGCAGACTTGTAAAATGGGTTATCCAGGTCCCGGTTGAGTTTCGCATTAAACATCTTTTCATCAAAGACTGTCTCAATTCTTGAATTGAGATACCGCGCTGTATAACGCTGATTGTATTGATCCAGGTCTTTCACAAAACCTGGAATCAACCCCCAGTAATAAAATTCAAACTCTTTAGGATTCAGACTTGTGAGAACAGGTAGCTTGCGGTGATCAAAGGCAGTCGTATGATAAACTGGCCCTTCAGACTTAACAAACACCTCCAGTTGCTTTTCGAGCTTATCCATCTCAGATGAGTTCTCTCCGATATGTTCAGCATACTTTTTATGCTTTTTAGTCAAATAACTTACGTCGTAGCACATTTCTCCAGCGTATTAAAATGTCACAGGAAAGATAGGAAAATCATTAGGAATCTCAGTCACTAAAAAGTAGATTTGCTATTATATTTAGTATTACTAATAATGTTAGCTAATGAAGATCGAACCAGGATACTATAAGGTACGAGTGAAGAAAGGGTATTTTGGTCAAACCACACATCATTACCTTCGCGTATTTGTCAAAAACAAGGTCAAGTACATACAGCTGGACCATGGATATGCCCAAAAAGCAGAAGATCAGGAGGAAAGTATTATTCAGGACTACATCATCGTGAAAAAAATCACCCGTCCCATCGAAATCAACAAAGTTCAGGTGATGATCAAATGGAAAGACGAGGACGGTGACTCTTTTGAATTGGGTGCTCGAAACAGTTTTGTTATGGACCGGATATTTAAATTGTTTCCACGACTAAAAAAAGCATTTGATACCTAAGCTGGTTTTTCGTAGCTTACCGTATGTTAACCGTCCTACAAAAACACAAACTAGGTCACCTCTTTTCGATCATTGATTTTGACCATAACGGCCTTTTACAAAAGTCCGATTTACAAAGTATTGCTGAAAACATATCCGTTTTCGCTGGTGTCATAGATCGTAATGAACATCAAATCAATCTTAAAAAGTATGCGGAAGAAGTCTGGAATCTAATAGCAACGCATCATCAAAATGCAGATATTGACTCCATTCAATTGGATCAATGGCTAGATTTTATGGAAGCGACTTTTTACACGCCTGCAAAAGATGAAGTAGATCGAAAAATCAATCGAATAGTCGATATTGCTCAGCAGGTTTTTGACAAGAATCAAGATGTACTCATCTCCAAACTAGAATTTATGAGCATCTTCGTTTCCTTTAGGGTTGAAATTAGGTTTGCTAATAAGTGCTTTCAGGCGATAGATTCAAACGCAGACGGACATATCAGCAAAGAAGAACTACTTAACGCTACCCGGGAATTTTTCCAAAGTGATGACGAGAGTTCAGTGGGAAACCAACTATTTGGAGAAATTGGCTCCTCTTTTTTCTCCAGCAGAAAAGTGATGCATTAGTCTTCCCAATTTCCAAAAATCCAGTTTCCAGGTTGGTTTGAATCATCCGAAAATAAAAACACCTCAAAAGCATGAATCAATTCGTTCCTAGACAACTTATCGTCCTTATTGAGGTCTAGTTTTAGAAAAGCTTTGGCTGAGTACTTAATATCAATTCCATAAACCACAAACATGTCTACATATTCGTCTGTAGAAATGTAGCCATCATGATTATCATCAAATAAATCAAACAGGAAGCCTATGATGAACTCCTCAAACTCTTCCTTAAATTCCTCGTCTTTACTATTGACGATTTTTTGATCGATAAAACCGATCCATTCCTGCTTGGTAATGACTTGCTTGTTTTCATGCGATATAGCATTGAGAAGCGTATGAAAAAACTTTGCCGTTTTTTTGGCAAGAAACACGTGCTTTTCACCTCCGGCTTCATAGCCCAATCCCAACCGAATTCTCTCTGCTATTTCTGAGAAATCATCTGCTTGTAAATGCTCGTTCTTATGTGAATCCAACAATTCAAAAAAATGAACGACCTTCTTCTTCTGTATATCCGATATCATAAACTACTGGCCTATTAAATTTACCATGAAAACTAGTGGTTTTTTCTGAAGGCTTATTAAATTTCATGAAAAATATGGAATATCAAGATAAATACCTTCCTGTTGATCCAGATTTTATTGATGTGGCAAAAAAATACTGCATTGAAAAGAAGTCTGGTAAGGTTCACTACTTCTCACCGCAACAAACTATCGAGGACGTAAAAGGAACTGCAACGGCCATTTTCAGGGAAAAGCATGTAGAATATCTGGAGATTAGTGAACTTAAAATACGACTTGATAAAATAATCACGCTATTTGGAAAGCCTGGCCCTTCCTATGAAGCATACGACCGATTTGCCAATGCCTGCCTGACGTGCGAAGATTTAGGGCAGTTTTAATACTGCCCTTGTGTCATTAAAATGGTTTTTGAATTCCGAAGTGCTTATGCATCCATTTCAAAAGAAATGTAGTCACCCCTTCTCGTTCAGATTCTCTAGATTTTTTCAGATCTTTCATTTGCATAACATTATTTTTGATTCACTACTAAAACAAACGCATTTCCAATCCACCTTATTGCCATCCTTTCAAAAAGCGTAATATTGGGTCTTGTTTTCAATGAACTTTTAGTGATGACCGGATGAATTCTTTTACTAGATTTGCCAGCCGTTAGCAGATTTTATGAGGTTTCAGACGTATTTGGCAAAATTTTCTAAAAGAGATTCCAGAGTTTACAGCCTACACCTTCCAATACCAGAAGATGTTGCCAAAGAATTTATTAACAAAAACAACAAGCGTGTTCGCTGTGAGTTAAATAATCAGGAGACCATCACCACCGGTTTAATGGCTTATAAAGACTATTGGTATCTCCTCATCAATCAAGAGCTGCAAAAGAAACTTCAAATTCAGATTGGAGATGAAGTGGCTGTATTAATGAGTTTAGAAGCTTCAAAGTATGGTGTAGATATGCCCGAAGAGCTACAGGCCGCATTAGATCAGGATCCGCTTGCTATGGAGTTCTTCGATTTACTTACCCCGGGGAAACAACGAAATCTCATTTACCTTGTTAATAAGGTAAAGAATACGAATAGTCGAATTAACAAAGCCTTGGCAATTATTGATCACCTGACAGAAATGCAGGGAAAGCTAGACTTTAAGCTTCTGAATGAAAAAATCAAGGAGTACAATCAAAGAGGAAAACTGAAGTAAAAATGAGAGAGTATGATTTTGAAACATACCGGGTTTTCACTAATCTAAAGGAAGAGTTTTATGGAAACACGAGCAGTGTGGTCCTACTCCATGGGTCTGTGGAAGTCAGTCGAATGCAGCGAATAGCGGCCGATTTTTGGCAACCAGCTACCACTTTTCTCTGGAAAGAAAACGGTAAGTGGAAAGTACGTTGGTTTGCTCCTGATGCAGAAATATTACTTTGTGGTCATGGATCATTAGCCGCCATGGCTTTCATTCATGACAACTTTGAATCTGACGAAAAAGAATATACTCTTCATGCTTCCAAGCACAAGGTTAAAGGAGGTAAATACAACGATAACCAATGCTTTATTGAGCTTGAAGGATTTGAAGTAACCCGGGAGCTAGCCATTCCCAAGGCCCTGAAAGAAGGGCTAAAAATACCTATCAAAGGGTTTTATGAGACGGCCAACAAGAGCATTGTCCTAACTGATACGGAAGAATCGGTAAAATCTATGACGCCAGATTTTCAGAAACTAAGGACTATGGAAATGTTTGGGTACATTGTAACAGCTCCCTCCAGTTCTGAAGAAATTGATTTTGTAAGCCGCACTATTATTCCACATGTTCAGCAATTAGAAGACCCGGCAACAGGTTCTTCGCATGCCGCCCTGGTTCCATTTTGGGCCAACAAACTCAATAAAAATAATTTTAAGTGTAAACAATTAAGCAAACGTGGCGGTATGTTTTGCGCTGAAAAAACGGCATCCAGAGTTAAATTATATGGTGCATATCAGAAAATCAATAAAGGGACTATCTGCTCATTCTAATGTGAGTAATGACTGACCTTTCACTTCATAAGACTTCAGTTCACACCGTACCTTCCCTATTTTCATTTGAGCTTCGATTAACAGAGGTATTCCTAAACCATCTTTTTCGAGGATATAAACGGTAACCGCTTTCTCCTCTGGAAACGTTCTTGACACAGGGAACAAGCCATAGAACTTCTTAACTTTTACCTTGTCACCATTAAACTTTATTCTTTCTTCTCCCCCATACTCCATGCCAAAATCATACAGTTTTTTCACCCAATAGGTCTTGAACATGATAGAGTCTCCCTTTTTGTATTTCTTACCAAGTTGACTTCTCAAATACATGTAAGTTCCATGAATATCATATGTATTTTGTGTTAAATCAACCGTATAAGACTCAAGTCCTTTGTCTTTTTCATGTTCGATTCGCTTTACTCTGGTTTGCATAGTATTGTAATCAAACGTATTCCACTGATCCGATTTCCCGTCACGTTCATCCAGATGTTTCTCAGATCGGATGGCTTTAAAATCGTCTACAGACACCACACCAGTATATCGATTATTGATACCCGCCAGCCAACTAAATAGCCCTACCGTTCCAGCCTCAATATTGGTCTGATAATAATGACGACCATTCTCTAAAGACAAAGAATCCGACAAACTCATTGTAGCCTCGCCCAGTGCAAACCAGCTATAATAGATTTTGAATGTAATCTTTTCACCTAAAGGAAATGGAACTCCCTGTTGTGCATTCGTGAATAAGCAGGTGATTGATGCAACTAAGTAAATGATATATTTTCTCATGAATAGACAATACTATTTGATCAAGGTACGATTTTACAAAAACCGAGCCTAAATTCACGATCGTAATTTAAGCACATGATGGATCCTAAGATACTATTGAGTCTGACAACATTCAAAATGCCTTATGGAAAATACAAAGGGCGTTTCATTTGCGACATCCCGGAACATTACCTTGTTTGGTATCATAGTAAGGGGTTTCCATCTGGAAAACTGGGGATGCTGCTAAGCACAATGTATGAAATAAGACTTAATGGTCTTGAATACATCATAAAAGAAATTAAAAAATCACAATAATTTAAGCTCATCGCCTAATTATTCAGGTTTATCAAAGAAAGCGGCTACTCAACAGAACCTTTTTCATAAAGTCATCCGTTTTACTCAACTTGGAGTGGATTTTGTACACAGGTGTAGATAATGAATAAAATAGTGATGAAAAAAATATGCATAAGCTTAGGGTTAGCTTGTTTGATCCTATCAGTAAGCGCTCAGAATAACACCCTTACTTTAGGTCAAGCAATGGATGAGTTGACATACAAATGGGACGTAGAAGCCCAATTGTTGAGTACATATGATGGGCTTATAAAATTCTGCGATGACAAGGACTACCGATTCCAGGTAATCGAATTACTCAATGAAATCCATCATTTCGATTCAGTACTGTACCAAAGGTTGGTGAAAGTACAACGATTTAATGATGACAAGGAAATTGAGAAAACCATCAAGGACATCAGAAAATTCGAAAAAAACTATAGCATGAAGGACTTGATTCATTTCCTTCATAAAGAGTGTAACATTAAAAATGAAATCGAAAAAAACGCTGCTGAGTCAAGAAATGATATCGGTGAAAATTCTTATGATGGTCAGATTTACATTACTGAAGTAGAGCTAAACAAGTACATTAAGCACATTACAAAACGTGTGGATGTGATCAGAAAACACGTTCATCATTTACATATCGAATAATATTGTATTCCTAAATCACCTGAGCAGGTGATAGCAGGCAAATAAAAAAGGGTAGTCAAACCAATGACTACCCTTTTTTATTTCATCTTACCTGTGCCCTACTAGTGGAGGATAATTAGTCGCTTTGGTAACCATTTCTCCTCGCTATTGAAGAAGTGGATCATATATACACCACTCGGCAACTCACGAGAGTCCACTTCTATTTCCAGCTCTCCAGGCTTAACAGCTCCGACCACCACTCTTCTTCCAACCTGATCATAGACTACCCAGTTCATTTCCGAGCCAGGTGATGATTCAAGTTGTACCTTGAATGATTTATTAGCCGGGTTCGGATAGATTTCAAATTGATCTATTCCTGGAATTTTCTCTACACCAGTTACTTCCGGTACTATCTTACCATCTACATCCATAGCCTTGGCCTGAAGGATCAAACGGTTAGTAAAGGAAGGATTGCTTTTAATGAATGAAGGCGGCAGGTTATCTACCTGCACAAAGGCAATCACCATTAACTCAGAAGCATCATAGATTTCAGAAATACCCCAACTCAAGCTGACCTCACTAGTACCATTAAAGAACACCTCCTGGTTAGAAGTAACTCTACCTTTATACGTTAACCCTCCTGAGCTTGGCAGCATTTTTCGCAGAACATTTCTTGGTGCTACTCCACCATTCAAGGCCACAATATCAGGGTCATTAATCTGCTTCTCGACAACCGCAAACCTAAAGGAAAGCTCAGTTTCAGCTGGTAATGTAATGCCACCAGTATATGTGAAACTTGCACTGAGATCAATCACACCTGGATCATCACCAAAGGTCATATCACCAATCTGAAACAAGGCTTCGTCTAGCGCTACACTACTGTAATAATTTTTATTCCATCCTTTAATTTCTCCTCTAAAATCCAACTCTTCATCTTCTTCCCCTGGCACGCGACCCGAAAGGATCGATTGTGGCGGATTCTCGATCGCATAATAACTTGCTCTTGAAGAGGGGTCTGAATCATTTCTAAAGGTCAGATCATTGTCTCCACTTATATATGTCAACAGGATCGCGTCGGATGATAACTCATCTCTCACAATGTTTATTACAGCTGTATCAGATTCAAGACTACTTGAATTTCCAAGATTCGAGAACTGCTCGATTAAGATAAACTTATCCTTGTTATAGATACTAAAGTCATCAAAAGCAAAACCATCTTGAGGGGTACCGTCTGTATCGACTTTAGTTCCTCCTGTATTTCCCAAGGCAAAACGGAACCTCACCTGAGTATATAAGGAATCCATTCTATGTGCTGTGGTAGCCCATGACTCTTGTCGTGACCATGCAAACGCGCTTGGGTTTGACGAAGTTCCACCCGGCGCTCCATTTACAGCCTCTGTCGTGTACCAGTTCTTTCCAGATCCAAGTCCATTTGAAAAGGAGCCCACAGTTTGCCATGTGCGTCCATCATCCAGCGATTGCTGGAATACCACACCATCTGTAAAGTTGAGATCACGGGCGTGATCAAAACCAATGGTAGGATTCGACATTCCTGATAAATCAAACGATGGAGAATACACCCAAGAGGAACCTAATGCACCATATTGTGAATTATCACCAGTCACCCAGTAGTTACCATCTCTTGGCTGGTCATCAAAGTTAGATGTGCCAATCTCCCAACTCAGTGCATCCAAACTAGTAAACCCATTGGAATATTCTGCAAACCACTCTCCAAGATCAGCTCCGTCAAATCCGAAGGCGATGTTATCGGTAACCACAAAATGATCCAATATGGTAATAGAACGAGTCAATGTACCTATACATGCAGAACCAGAGAAATAAGTTACTTCAATGTCATAAACACCCGAGTTGTCAAATATCGCCGAATCTATCACCCACAAATTGTTCCGATCTATTGCTCCTGATGGTTTGCCAAAAAACTGTCCATTGACATACCCGATATCAGGTATTTCTACATAAATGCTGTCTACCCAATAATTAGCAGACTGACTTGTATTGTCATCACCAAACACCAAGGTTGTATTTCTTCCTTCCGTAATTCCCTCCCATCTAACTTTAGGTACTGGGCTAGTGCCAATTTCAAAGTTCATAAATGCCGTTTCGGTACAGCCATTCAAACCTGTAGGTCGATTGGTATCCGTGATTTCTACTTCAAAATATTTATCACCAGCCCCAAGACCCGCCGGATCAAACTCAAAGCGCATTTCATAATCGTTTAACTTTGTAGAAGAGACTGGGTTTATTGGTTCGTTTAGTGTTTCCGTGTTACCAGCAGACCAATCAAAAGTGGCATCATCTACTAAAACATTAACCAGTTTTACGTCTAAAGTAACTAACGCATTGCTACAAGCTTCAATAATTTGGAATCTATTTTCTGGTCCATAATCTCCAACCACTGGTTTCGGAGCAACGACAATGCTCACCTCTGACAATTCACTCGGACTACCATCAAACTCTCCAGGAATAACATTGGTTACCTGCTGGATATATATAGTTGTATCAATATTTGCCTGAGTATTGCGATAATTTGCATCTACTCCACTTACAGTTAAGAATGTCTCAATTTCAGGATTTTGAGATAAAATGTTTTGCTGCTCAGATTGGGTATCATCATAGAAATAGAAACGTGTCTCACTATCAGATGATGTTGCTACCCCTGAGTATGCAACCCTGGTGGAGGTAGGAGTAAGTTGTTCATTACATTGAGGAGCAGGATCAGTAGTGATCGGAGCAGATGGAAGTTCAAATACAGTAACGGTAAACGACTCTGATGCTCCAGTACACCCTTGGAAACCAATTACCCCCTGGCCAAAATCTGCTGTTTGATTAACAGTGAACTCATATACTCCCGGACCGCTAATGCCCAGTTGGGAGGCAGAAGCTGAAGAAGAACCAATAGCAATAGTATCTTCCAAAATCAACTCGGTTGTAGAAGCATTATACCAACGATAAATAACAGAGTTCGACTCACCTGCAACCGTAATATCTTCAATAACATCCCCCTGATTGTAGTAAATGAAATCATTAGAACCACCAGTGGGATCTGTCCCAATTATTGGAGCTCCTGGCACATCGTAAATGTAGAAGGTTAATGGTGTCATTTCTGCCACCTCTGTTTCACACCCTTCAAAGACAATGGCACCGTCAGGTGTTACGGTTGTGTTGACTTGCGCTACCCTAAACTCATATACTCCTTGCTCAGCCTGAGCTAGTCTAAGTTCTGTTTGTGTAATGGTAATTTGTCCATCGCCATCATTTATGGTGTAAACGGGACTAGTACTGATATTTCCATTATTAAAACTATAGATATTGAAAGTAACATCTTCAGAATTATCTTGCCTACCTACAATATCATAACTAAAGTCTACGCTACCTTCACAGAAGCTGGCCTCATAAGAACTCAACCCGGTTTGGCCATCAGCATCAATAATTGGCGTGCTAGGATCAGGAAACACCGTAATATTCACTCTTAGTGTATCACTTTCACACCCTTTAAAGCCTGAAGCAGTATTCGCTTCCACCGTCTGAGTCACCCAATACGTAAACGTTGTTTCAGTTGAGACTGAATTGGTAAATCCAACTGCAGTCAATTCGGACTGTCTTACAAAGTTGTCATTGAATGACGAAACACTAATGACCGAAGATGAAGGAGATCCACTATCATCCTGATACCAGTTATACTTGGCTCCTTCTACTTGGGGAGTAAGAATGTTTTCAAGGTTATCACCAGAACACAGGTAATACTCAACCACCCCTTCATTGTCATAACCATTGAAGTCCGCGGATGCTGGTGTATCCGGAATGGCATTGATATCGATGGTGAATTTTCTTGTTTCTCCTTCACAACCGTCAAACTCAGAGGTACCAGAAGGATAGTTGTTATCGAAATTCTTCTGAGACACATAGAATACCAGAGAAGTACTATCTGCCGCGCTATAAGAGAAGATGTCTTTGATGACAGCATCTGTTAAAGTATCTGGATCCTGGAATCTAACCATTTCATTGGCGTCTTCATCGTACAGTACAAAGAAAGATTCTGATGCATCTTCTGTATTCAGAGTCTCATCTAAATCCACTGTTTCCAGGCTAGCTGTTTCGCCATCTGCAATACAATACTCATAAAAGTACTCACCGGTAACATCTTTGGAGTTAAACGTATTGGTAGTAGATGAAGAAACCAAACTCTCTGCAACTGGCTGTCCAGGAATCGGATAAACTTGTAGAGATATTGTTTTAGCCTCCGATTCACAACCCGAATATCCGCCACCACCTACATTGATATTGTCTGTAATCGTGTAGTAGAATGTTACATTCTGACGTCCTGTAGGTTGATTATTTCCTCCAAAGAAGGCAGAAGCCAAATTCAGTACTTCAGAATTAGCACCACTGATATTACTGGCAGCTATTGAGGATGTAAGGTTGGCGTCCGTGTACCAGTTGATCTTTATACTATCAGCAGCAGTGTAAGAGCTCAAATCCATGGTAAGACTACTTACAGTTTCCCCTGCACAGTATTCGATGGTATAACTACCTTCATCACCGTCCGAGTGGCCATCAAAATCATCTGTTACCAGTGAAGGTAAAGCTGGAATTTCTAAAATCTCAAAATCGTAAGTAATGGTAGTGCTACATTCTGCGTTGGTTCTGTTTGGTGAAGTGTATTCAATACGATACAATCCAAACTCTTCCTCATCAGGATAGGCAGTTCCGTCATTATCAGGATCTGCAGGATCAAAACTAGCACTTGTTCTTACACCTGAATTTTCTCCATAAACGGCATAGGTCGTATCAGTTCCTGAAACCGTTCCTTTATAAATAGTATAACCGGCTAAGGTCAGCGTTTCGGTCCCTGTAGCAGAAACAATTTGAGAAGTAATATCAAAATCTCCATCATCGTTACAGTAGTATTCGTTCATATTAGTGAAAGTCACCGTAGGCTCTCTAAAAACAGTGATAACCTGCTGAGACAGTTCTGTTTCTTCTGAGTCATCTCCATCCTCACTAATCACATACACGAACAAAAGCTCTTGACTATAAACTGAACCTGTTAACTGGGAATCAACACCACCAGGCTCAAAAACCCAACCTGTAGTGTCATTTGGTTGATCTGCAACCTTTGTAGGAAAAGAAGAAAACACATCTGAGGTAACTTCGCTTCCTCGTCTATCAGCCACCTGTTCTTCATCTGAATCATACAAAAAGACCCTTACGGTTTTAAAATCTGGAGTTGAGAGCTCATCACCATCAGGGTCATCCTTGTAATCGATACCAGTCGGACTCACCATATTTAACGTAACTGCATTATCGTATTGACAATAATCAATCGCTTGATTACCTGTAGTGGATAGTACCTTATCAGACTCAATAATCAAGAATTCAATTCCATAATTAGCAGTTACATTGGATGTGGAGTTCGTCAACTGATAGGTTATAACGTGTGTGCCCTGACCTGCAGCAGATGGAATGAACCGTACAGAACTACCATCTTCGACTGGTGATGTAAAATCATTATCCGTGTTATAACCTGTCAACCCATTACCTATATTTAATCGGGTATGTCCAGTAGGAAAAGAATACTTCAGTGTAGTTCCTGTACCGTCTGATACTGCGTATCCAGTCTTTCCCTGACTATTTTCAACTCTAATGATAGCCACAGAATACTTGGTCGCTGCACTCTCACAACTCAATCCATCAGTTGAGGTAATGTAAAATGTATTAACTCCTACGTCTGTATCATTTAGCCCAAGATCTGCAAGTGTTGGCGAATACGTATCTTCATTAGTCGTTGCGGTATATGTCGCTTCCTGAGTGGTCAATGCTGCATCCGAATAAATCGTAAGTACATCTCCAGTGGAAGGAAGTCCTGCTCTAAATGGAGTCAAGGTAGTTACCACATCTCCCTTTTCATAAACAGTCACCCCATCACCCATATCATCTTCTAGCACCTCACTTGATATTTCATATAGATATGGCGTAGTAAACCCAGCTGAAGGCTCTGTTGCAGGAGTTGATGGGGCAGCATAAGGTGCTACCGTATTTAACGTAGCGAAATCCACATCATCACCATCATTCGCCAGGTATATATTACCATTTCCTCCTGATCGCTCAATGGTTGCATTTGATGTGGTAGACCCAGTAGCCTTAACCTCAAGTCCCGAAATGGTCATGACATCTAAATTGGCCACAGTTGGCACCTGATAAGTTATCGTTAGAATAGATGAACTAGTAAATGTCAACGAAGGACTAGCTAAATCTCCACCTGTAACACTAATTGTCTCTCCACCTGTATCAGTATTGAACTCAAAATCAGCGATACCGTCTCCAGAAACATCTGGTAAAACCAGCCTTAATGTCCTATTTGCTGTGGAACTTACAAAGTCTGTAGCTATAGTTTCTGTTATTGTAATATCATTTAGAGTATAATACTCACCTTCTAAACAGAAATCATCCAGATCAGGGTTGTTAACAACGACTCCTCCTGACTTGACATCTATGGTAGTTACACCAGACAGATTATATGGAGTTGGGTTCACTTTGTCCTCAGAAACTAACAACAAATCGTAATCAGTTCTTGGATCATCAAGAGAAAGCTCTAATACCTGATCAATGTTAGCAACAGAATAAGACAAAACTCCTTCGGAAGTAGCACCCGTTATTGTTTGTGCCTTCACCTCAGCGGCAGTTGCCGACGTACCATTTGGAACTAGAGCATAATAAAGAACTCCAACCTCGTCAATACTGAGAGTAGCCGTTAAATCCTGACCAAAAACTTCTACAGAAGAGGTAATATTAGGTGCCTGGTCATCAAAGTCTACATCAAATGTAGTTCTGACAATGGTGTTTCCTGTTTGATCTGTGACACCTTCATCAATCATCTCCACTGTAATGGTAGAAGTCTGGTCGGCAGTAGGCGTCACATCAAACGTATATTGATTTCCAGATGGGTTCAGTAAGTTTGTCAGTGTACCATCAGAAGACGCAAAGTCGCCAACTACCAATCCAACTACCGTCTCATTGAAATCGGCCGTAATATTGAATGGATTGTCACTATTCGGATTGTTACTATCAGTCACCGAAAAATCAACTGTAGGGCTTGTGTTATCAACAGTTATTGTGGTTCCCGATGAAATATCGGTTGTGTCCAGTTGTACTCCTGAATTACCAGCTTTATCCGTATAATTAATGGTAAAAGACACTCGTCCATCCGCGTCACTTCTATCAACAGTAAATGTGGCAGTGTATTGACCAAGAGGAGCAGAAATGACATTAACTGTAGGCTGATCTGTAACAAAAGAACCACCACTCCTCACCTGAACGGTAGGTGCACTTTGCAACTCATCATCAAAATCCATAGTGATGGTCACTTCATCCGCTGTATCACCTGTGAGATTAGGATCTATACCTTTGGCCAAAGTGGTCGTTGCATTATCCGATGAAATTGTCAGCACATCGATTCCTGGCTCCTGGGTATCGATCACAATATTCTTATTCAGATTAAGTGAACCTGTTGCGCCAAGAGCTGGAAGTGTTACAACAGCATCATTTGTATTTGCTGATTGATCCTGAATGGCCGCTCCTGTAATTCCAAGAGCTGTCGTACTCAAATAAGCCAAATCTGTTGACTCATCTCCATCTACTACGGTGTATTCAAAAGTCAAAGTTGCCGATCCAGAACCACTTGAGAAGTTCACATCTTGATCCGTAATTCCGGTAGTAGCCAGTGTTAAGACAGGAGTACCAGTTACATTCACAAACTCACTAAATGTAACCTGGATTGGGATCACATCATTTTCATTATAAGCCGTGTTCGCAACCGAGGAGGTCACATTTGTAATTACCGGAGCCGCCTGATCATCTACTGTGATAGAGACATCAGATGGTGTAAGGTTACCGGCAATATCTGCCAAACTACCCTGTGTATAAGAAACAGAGACAGTAGAAGTCCCTGTTATATTGACTTCTAGAGTTACGAACTCATCACTATCATTTGCATCTTTGCTATTTTGAACATCATCGGATCCAGAGTTAGTGGATATTTGGGTAATGGTTCCACTACTTATACCAAAATCTCCGATTGCAGCAGTGGTTTCGTCAACTTCTTCGCTCAACTCGATGACAATCTCATCGATTGTACCATTACCATCAGTGTCATATTGCCATGCTTTTAGAATTTCAGGTAAAACACCATCTACTTCCAGATCTTTATTCACAAAAAGTGACCCTTCACCAAGGCTTCCTCCACCCGGTGCGAAAAGTGTATTATTCGCACTATTCGCATTAGCTGACTGGTCTAATATCGTTCCTCCATTGAGTGTTAGAGCTGACGTTGATTGATAATCGAGATCTGCACTTTCATCCCCAACCTGTATTGTATAGGTAAATTCCAGCGTATTGGCCACTGTGTTATTGTCGTAATTTACCGTTTGATCGGTACTACCAGTTTCTAGTCTAATCGTTGGTGTTCCTCCTGTCGTGGTGACGGTAACAGCCTCACTATAAATCACCTGTATGTTAAGTGATTCACCATTCTGGTAAAGCCCATCGGTATCACTTGATGAAACATTGATCACCCGTGGGACTGCCTGATCATCTTGTGTAATACTAGCAACGTCCACCGCATTATTCGGTGAAGCAGCATTATCCTGAATCTGGGAAGTTGCACCTCCAGCCCCATTATACCCTACCTGTACGGTAGCGGTACCTGTTACTATGGCATCTGTAACACTAAGCGTTAAAAACTCATCGGTATCATTTACATCTTTGCTATTACTGGCAGTACCTGCATTGACCACCTGTCCATTAGTTCCATTCAACTGTGTGGATGCCACTGTGAAATCTGCATTTTCTCCATCTGATGGATCAACTGCTTCACTGAACGATATCACAATTTCATCGATATCCCCGTTAGCAGACTGATCATACTGGAAAGCAGTTAACGCGACAGGTGCTGCCAAATCCACTGTATTAACAGATCCATTTACCGCCAGGTTTCCAGTAGCATCGGAGATATCGGTAACAGATGATTGGGCATAGCTCACAGATACAGCTGCAGTAGTGTTGGTAGAAACTTCTAGCGTATAGTAAGCGTCTGTATCATTGGCATCAAGCGAATTGTCAATGTTAGCGGCACCTGTTGAATGTCTGTAAAATGCAGACACAGTACCACTTCCCAGTGTAAAGTCAGACGCTTGAACTGTAGCAATATTGATTGGCTCACTAAGCTGTACAACGATCTCATCAATTGTACCATCAGCCCCTGCTCCAGCACTCAAATCATACTGATAGGCGTTCAAGAAAATTGGTGTTGCCTCATCTACTTCATCAATGGAAGCTAGAGTAGCAGCCAGATTACCTACCATGTCGGCCGTGGTTCCCTGTGTATAGCCTAAGGTATTCGTCGCAGTTCCAGTTAATGTTACTTCTAATGTAGCATACTTATCCGAGTCATTGGCATCAAGACTGTTGTCAACATTGGTGCTTGCTACGGTTGACGAAGCATCAACTGAGCCTCCTGAAAGCGTATAGTCACCGAATGCTACTGTACTTTCATTGATTTCTTCACTGAACTCAAGTACGACCTCATCAATGTCACCATTATCGTCAGTATCGAAATAGTGAGCGTTAATAAATACCGGAATAGCCAAATCGGTTGTATTTATAGATGTATTGGCAATCAAATTCCCCTCACTATCAGCAAGGTCTGTAACAGATGATTGCGCATAGCTCACAGATACAGCTGCAGTAGTGTTGGTAGAAACTTCTAGCGTATAGTAAGCGTCTGTATCATTGGCATCAAGCGAATTGTCAATGTTAGCGGCACCTGTTGAATGTCTGTAAAATGCAGACACAGTACCACTTCCCAGTGTAAAGTCAGACGCTTGAACTGTAGCAATATTGATTGGCTCACTAAGCTGTACAACGATCTCATCAATTGTACCATCGGCCCCTGCTCCAGCACTCAAATCATACTGATAGGCATTTAGAAAAATCGGGAACGCTTCATCCACTCTTGTAATGTCAGCATTACTATTCGCATTGTTTGCCACCAAATCTTGGGTTGACCCGGCAGTATACCCTAACTGTGCGGTTGCTGTACCTGAAAGAGCAACCTCTAATGTTGCATACTCATCTGTATCGGACGCGTCTAGTGAATTATCAATGACTCCAGCGTTTGCTACAGTAGAAACGGAACTAACAGCACCCCCTCCTGCCAATGAATATTCACCTGCAACTATAGTCGTCTCATCTATTTCTTCGCTAAATTCAAGAACTATTTCATCAATGTTTCCTGAATCATCCGTATCGTAGTAATATGCATTAAGGAAAACAGGCAATGCTTCGTCTGTTGTTGTTATTATTGAATTGTTACCAGCTTCGTTTCCAACATCATCCTGTGTAGCACTTGCTCCACCGAAAGTCCGGTTATACGCTAAATTGGTTGTTGCAGTACCTGTTAGGGAGACCTCTAGCGTCACATAGCTATCGTCATCATCAATATCGAGTGAATTGGCAATCCCTCCACTACCACCATGAGTGGCTGTGGATGTAACAGATCCATTTGTAAGCGTGAAATCATTACTTTCCACTGTAGTTTCAACCACAGGCTCACTAAACTGAATAGTTATTTCATCAATATTGCCATTACCATCAGTATCGTAATAGTACGCATTAAGGAATACCGGAAGCGCCTCATCTACGGTGGTTAATGACGCATCAACTACGAGGTTACCCGCTGCATCAGCCAGGTCTACGGCAGAGGATTGTTCATAATCAACTGTAACATCAGCAGTAGTGGTTGTTGATACTTCCAATGTGTAGTAAGAATCATTATCATCTACATCAAGTGAATTATCAATATCTGCAGAATTACTAACATGGTTATAAAATGCTGTAATTGTACCACTTCCAAGAGTAAAATCAGAAGTCTCAAAAGTACTGATATCAATTGCTTCACTTAACTGAATAACAATTTCATCTATATCTCCATCTGCTCCACCCACTCCGCTTATGGCTAAGTCATACTGATAGGCATTAAGAAAAATAGGAATTGCTTCATCTACAGCGTTGATTGGTCCAAATGTTTCCGCCAGGTTTCCTGACACGTCAGCCGTAGTTCCCTTTGTATAGGACAGGTTTGCTGTAGCAGTACCCGTCAGGCTCACTTCAAATGTAGCAAACTCATCAGCATCTGACAGGTCTTGCCCATTGTCAATGTTACCACTGCCGAATGTAGAAAGGGATGATATGGAGCCTCCTGTTAAAGCATAATTGGCTGTAGTTATAGTTGACTCGTCAATCTCTTCCGAAAACTCAAGGACAATTTCATCAATACTACCACTTCCATCGGTATCATAATAATACGCATTTAAAAATACAGGTAAAGCTTCATCAACTTCTGTAATATCAGTGTCTGTTGGTGAAAGGTTTCCAGCCAAATCCTTAATCGTACCCTGTGTATAGGTAACAGGAACTACTGATGAAGATGCTATATTAACAGTAAACGTTACAAACTCATCATCATCTGCGGCATCCTCACTATTCACCGCAGAAGCTGAATTAATCAATGTGTGTCCTACAGTGGAGCTATTTATATTAAAGTCAGTAGAAGCAACCGTAGCATAGTCCATACCTTCATCAAATTCTACAACAACCTCATCAAGCGTACCATCATCATCATGATCATACATGTATGCGTTAAGAATCTGAGGTGCAATTCCATCAATAATCAGGTCCTTATTAAAGCCGAGAGAACCCGAAGCTCCAGCTGTCGGTAATGTTAACAAAGCATCATTACCTGTCCAGTCCTGAAGAGTGCGTCCATTAAGCGTTACACTTTCTCCATCATCGTAATCAAGATCATTGCTTTCATCATCCACAGCTACAGTATAATCAAAGTTTAAACTATCAAGATTAGCCGCCTGGGATAAAAAATTGGCAGTTGAAGTAACGCTAGCATTCATACCGAATGTAGGCGTACCGGTTCCTCCGACCGTGATGTCCTCACTAAATTCTACTGTTATTGGGATTACCGATCCAGCCTCATAAGCTGTAGCCAGTCCTGTAGAATTAGTTGAAGAGGAAGTAACATTGATAATTACCGGATCCGCCCTATCCACTTTTGTAATGGATGATTGAGTGACTGCAAGTTGACTATTCAAGTCTCTAAAACTCGAAGCTGTAAAATCAAGATCTGCTAAAGACGTTTGTGTGGAGGTACCGGAAATAGATACTCCTAATGTAATGTATTCGTCTGTACTTTCAAGATCTAGTGGATTAGAACGATCATTGTGAGAAACTATGGTTGGGTTAATTGCTGCTCCAGATGGATCAAGTGTGAACTCTGAAGATAATGCCGAAGAAAACGACATATCTTCTGAAAATTCAACCACGATTTCTTCTATTGTTCCGTCCTGATTATTGTCATAATAGTATGCTTGCAGAATTATTGGCTTAGCTACATCAATTTCTCCAATTGATGTCTGTGGATCCATTTCATTACCTACCAAATCTAAAATACCCGTGCCTGCCGGAGTATAATCCACATCCACTAATCCGGTACCACTAACTCCTGAGATATCCAGTCTGATAGTTTGAGCAGTAGTAGATCCGTTAAGTGTTGCAGTTCCATTTCCCCCATCAATAATAAAGTCAGATGCATCAATTGTACCGACGTTTATTTGTTCGGTCGTATTTATATTGATCCGATCAATATTTCCATCTCCATTGGTATCGTAGTAGTAACCCGATAAAAGCTCAGGTTTAGTTAAATCTATTTTAATAGTACTGGCGATCTGGCCTAAGTTTCCAGCATCATCAGTCGCAAATGCCAGCAAGGGCACATTGCCTTCAGTCAAGGTGGAAACGATATCATCCGGAAGCTCCCAGTCGTATATAGTTCCGTTCACTGAATTGGAGGTTCCTGTATAATCTGTTACACCATTTACCCGTACAGTAACCGCTATGTTTTCGTCCACTGTACCATTGATGGCTGGTGTAGCATCATTGGTTGAGACAGAAGGTAATGTGAGCACCGGATCGGTATTGTCTATGGTTATCGTTTGCTCGTCTGCGTTCGCAGCATCATCAAACGCATTCCCAGATAAGTCTTGAATTTTAGTAGCAGGAAAAGCTCCGTTATCAACGACTTCAAAATCCAGATCTCCGTCTCCCGTAATGGAACTTAATCCAATTTCATAGTTCTTAGTTCCAGTTTGCCTAAAAGCGAAACTATAAGTAACCCCTGATGCAGAAATGGATATGTCATTCTTATCGAAATTAGAAACCTCTTCATTCCACTCTACGCCAATAACAATGTCACTACTATTGGTAAGGTTTTCATCACCACCTCCTGATAAAGTATAACTAAGGGTTAGGTTTGGAGCCTCTAAATCTGCCGCAGTTTGAAAACCCCAGGTAGAACTAACTGCTATTCCATCGTATGGATTCCCTTCTGAGTCAGTAAACGCCGTGGCATCAATTAATACATAATAATCATTGTTACCAACAAAGGCATTTGGCGCGGTAATGGTGACCACATTATTGGAAACATTAACATATGAGGTGTTATTCGCTACAAATGTCTGTGTTTGCGTTCCATTCGTTTGATCTACAATATCAATCTCCCCAAAACTAGCGACCACATCTTCATCAAACGTTAGTATTAAATCAGCATCTGTGGTGACGCTATTTGCTAGATTCGCTGGATCATAGGTGTTTACAGAAGGCTTTTGGTTGTCCACACTTACGTTATCCGTACCCTCTACAGGAGCATTTGTATTTGGCGTTGTGGCATCATCTGTTGCTTCTACAAATACGTTTCGATTGGTGTTTTCTATTGAACCAGCAGCTACTGTATAACTAGCGGACCATACTCCGGCTGATTCCGTACCGGCGACATCTCCCCCTCCAAATTCAGAAAAATCAAAAATAACGCTAGCTATGTCCACATTGCCATCTGTGTTGTTATTCCATTCGGCGTCTACCTGATCTCCTACTATGTAATATCCTCCAGTACCAGTTCCAGTGGAGGTAAGCGATATCGCTCCAGCCGTGACGACAGGATCTGTTACATCAGCCGTTATTGTGAACGCATCACTCGTATTAGCCACATTAAGAACATCGTTGGCATTATCGACTACATTAAGGGTAATTCCTGTATTACCTGTCTCGACAGTGAAAAGAATGTCGTCTACAGTAGCGAGTCCAGCAACAAAGGCCCCAGTTGTGGTTGGAGTTCCGTCCAAATTGTTACCAGAGGTTCCAATCGTTAAAATCTCCGTACCAGCATAATCTTCATCTCTATTACCATTTACATCCTGAGCTTCCACCGTTACAGCAGGTGACATAACTTGTCTGGCTTCAGTATCTGTCGGTTGTTCTTCAAAACCGTAATGGGTAGGATCAACAACTATTGTAACAGAGTTAGAGATCAACGTAGCAGTATTGGTTTCAAAGGCAGTTCCTGCTGCATTAAGAACCTTATCTACTTTCACCATATCTCCATGGTTGACACTAAAAGACATTAATTCTCCATCGATGGTATTGTTTAAAGTGGTCATGTCGGTTTTTAACCAAATCCGAATGCCATACTCCAAACCATAAGAGGCATCATCGTTACCGACCAGATCTCCGACCTCTCCATTACCAGTACCCATCGGAAAAGTGATTTTGTCAGCGTCTATCGTTGGACTAGCGGTATTGACCGCCCCCAAATGATTGATTATCTGAGCCCCTTCAATCACTTTTGTCCAGTCCAGAGAGTTCTCATTTCGAACGATTACCTCAGACACATTTTCATGACCATCTGAACCATTAAGAAGATTGAAGTACAATACGGTAGCTGCACCTGTTTGTGTATTGACAGTACTTTGAATTTCAGTTGCGTCGGTATTACAAGATGACGGACTTAAGTTACCATCGGTATCCTCAGATCCCACTGCATAAGTGTGTCCACAATCAAACTCCGGAGCTGTATTGTTAACAATAAAGTCTAGATCATCATTGTTGTTAATGCCAGAGTATGAGTTTCCTGTCAGGTCATCAATTGCATCGGCAGAAATCTGAATAGCGTATTCGTTAGTCAATGTTAAAGCAACTGATGGTGTTAATGTCAATGTTGCTCCTGTAGGTGTTTCTCCTGATATGTCTATTGTCTCATGTAATGTAGGGCCTCCTGTGATTTCATTCACGGTTACGGTTCTTGTTCCGGATGCTCCGATTGCTATGTCCTCTGAAAATTCAAATTCAAAGTCCGCAGAAGGTGAAAAACTCAAACTATTATCTGTAGGTTGGGAGCTAATAAGCACTGGCAAAGCACTATCTATCACTCCTTCAGAATCATCCCCTGATGCCTCTATGGCATTGCCTGCTCTGTCCACCCAACGGCCAGTTAGGCCATCAATCGAGGTGGAACCATTGGCTGTATTTTCAAGCTCAGAAATATGATCTAATACATCAATACCGGTAACTGACACGGTACTGGATCCAAATGCCGGGTCAGAGATTGACGGTGTACTATTAGTTGTGACTACATCTGAATTATCAGGCAGCTTCAAAGTTCCAATATCAGCAATAGTTGGCAGTGAACTATCATCTGTATCAATCGGCTCATCAAAAATGATATCTATCGCATCAATAAATCCGTTATTGTCTGTATCGAAGATTTCAAGATTGACGACCGTGGGTGGTGTATTATCCACTGTATTTTCATCTCCTGAAACGGACGAAGCAACAGATGCTGTGCTTATAACCGATGTACCATCAGCAGGTTGTGTATAATCGCTAACCGTAAACTGATATTGCTCCTCAGCCGGGCTAGCATCATATGATACAAAAACAGAAACCGTCGTAACCGTATTATCAGCTACCGTTAGCCCTCCACTAACAGTAAGTGTTTCAGTAGCGGAAGATACAACCGTCTCTGTGATAAAAGAGGTACCACCATCGGTAGATAAACCAATCGCTTTCACCTGAGTAGGATCTGTTGAGGAAGAAATCGTTATATCAAAATCGTCAATTATTGTGGGCAGTCCATCACCTGTCTCATCCGTAATGGTAAACTGGAGAACCTGAACGGAGTTGGTATTATCGAATGAGCTACCAGAGCCATCAGCATCATAATCACCGGAATTAAAAAACTCAGACTCGCTGCTTGCCACGGCAGCAAGTGTGGAATTATTACCCGCTGTGGTAACATCCTCAATTAAAGTAGCACTCGCTTGCTCATTCGGTGTTGTTTCATCATCTTCTGCAAATACGTAGACATCATAAGTTGTTAAGGTTGACAATCCAGTAACTACAAAGTCATAGATGTTATCCGTTTCCGTACTCACATCAAAATTACCTGCTGCATCTGCGGCTCCACCACCAGATTCTTGACCTGCTTGTATTTCCATCAAATCAGGTGCTGTGGCATTGGCTGGTACTACCACATAATACACAACCCCATCTTCATCTATATCCGTTTCAATGGTAAAACCAACTGTGGTCACGGCAGATATTGCTGGAGTTGAATTTTGGAATACCGGAGGTGTCAAATCAACTCCATCACCTGTTATATTCAGGTCATAATCCCCATCAGGGTCATCGTTGGGAATAGTTACACTCGCAGGAAATGTTCCTACCGTTTGCGGTTGGAACCGCACTGTGAAGTCTTGTGTTAATCCAGGCCCGACTGTTTCAGTCGGCGTATATGGTGTTACAAAGGCATAGTTCGTGGCATCATCAACCGCCAAAACACCATCCAAATCCAAATCAGCTAACCCTTCATTGGTAACCGTAAAGACAATGTCTCTCGTAGCGCCATAGCCAGTATCTGTGAAACCATAAGCAGTACCACCAGATGGATAAGCCACAGATCCTTGATATACTACAATATTCGGAGTAGTGGCAGCAGTAGAAGCAAAGGCATCCGACGCTATCCAATTGGAAACGGTACCAGATGTATTCGAACCATCCACATCGAAATTGGTCAATGTTCCATCGTACCCATTAGAGGACAAGTCTGTCAATGTAGTCAATCCAGAATTATCACCTGAAGGAATTCCATGGTTGAAATCATAATAAAGCTCCAGTGTTGCTTCACCAGACGGGTTACCAAACCTTGATGCCGCATTGGCTCTAATTTGTGCTGGAGTTCGCTCTTCACTCCATATCATGAGCTCATCTAATGAGCCCTCAAAGTATTGTTGACCTGCTCCTGCACTTTGATAACCTATATCCAAGCCCTCAGTTGTTATCATTGTACCAGGTAATGAGGCTGCACCCGACAAATTAACAGGAACTTCTGCCCCATCTATGAATATTTTAAGCCCACCTTGGGAATTACTACCGTCATAAGTAAGCGCTATATGATGCCACTCCGAGGTTCCAACTGCTATTGTAGTCTGAGCAGACATTTGATTAGCACCCCCTGCAAGATATAATCTGTAATACCCACCCGATTGCAATTGAACAATATACCCCTCGCTTGCATACTTATCAATGATTGTTTGCTGATTTGTAGAAGTTGTATTTGCCCAGAACTCAATAGTAAAGGCGTCAGTATTTTCGAAACTTATACCCGTCTGATTGCCAACACTTACATAATCATCTGTCCCATCAAAATCCAACCCATTTTCGACCACATATCCAGTAACAGCATAATCAAAAACAGCTTCATCTGTGTCGTCACTGTTAATCGTTAACGTTTCAGATTCGCTAACGACCGTTTCTGCGACAGCCGTCCAGTCGATATCAAAGGTTGCATTTGTTCCTGGCGTAAGAACTAGTGGAAATGTTAACCCGGTTTGATCAACAGTGAAAGCGGTATTACTCACGGCTATGTCTCCAGAACCAGTTATGGTCAAATCAGCCAAACCATCATTATAAATGGTAAACGTTTCTGATTCTGTAGCACCATCTCGCACATTGAACGCCCCGAAAGTAAATGTCCCTCCATCAACTATTTCATTTATACTTCCATCAGTTACTCTTATTTCTGGAGCTGCTGCACCGAAAGCAGCCGAAGCTACCCAGTTGGAGGTGGCACCTCCTCCTGTACCTCCTGTGACATCAAAATTATTCAGAGTTCCGTCAAACCCACTGATGGCATCAGAAAGAGACATTAAACCTGTATTATTACCTGAAGCAATACCATTATTAAAGTTATAATACGCAACAAGATTACTTTCACTACCAGTCAACCGACTAGCAGCATTCGTTCGAATTTCAGAAGCCAAACGAACGTCATCCCAAACGCGCAATTCATCAATAGCACCTTGAAAATATTCCGAACTTCCATTATTTGATCCAATATTTAAAGCTGTCGTCGCATTGGAAATAGCCTCTGCATATTCATTTTCCAACACACCATCTATGTAGAGGCGTGTTGTCGTTCCGTCATTAGTAGCAGCGATATGATGCCACCCATCATCTAAAATATCAGTTATGCTCTCATCAGCAGCAGAATTACCGGCAGAAGAACCGTCAAAAAACACAAATACTTTACCTTGAGTAAACTGATTTATTTTTATTCCTGTAGCTCCTTCCTGATAAATCATAGAAGTTGTAGTCTTCGTTGAATTTGCCTTTACCCACATCTCAATACTCAGTACCGTATATGTTAAGCCATACTCAGAACCAGAGACATTGTCGTCCGACCCATCAAAATCCAAAGCATTTTCTACAGTATAAAGCGAAGCAGTATAACTAGAAGAATTCTCAAAACCATCATTCACCGTAAAATCAAATGACTCTGTATCCACAGCTGTAGCACCTACATAGGTAAGGTCTGGAATTTGAGCTACGGTTATCGTTTCACTGTTTGCGATGGAAGGTTCATCTCCATCCTGAATACCGTCATTTGGTGAAGCGCCATCGTCAAGAAACAATGCTCCATCGGTGACATCCAGATTGCTCACCTCAATACTTTCGAATCCATCTCCATCACCATCTGAATAATTAAAGTCTGCTACACTAAATGTGGTAACCGTAGTAATGGAAGTGAACGTATTAAAGCTTGAACTGGTCGGAATGGCATTATTTGCAACTCCGGGCGTAGGTGTTCTAGCAATGAAAGTGCTGGCACCGTCAGGAACTCTGGATAAAGACTCTGTAGAGGAATTTCCATTTTCATTTTCGTTGTACTGAACACCACCAAATATTCCTAAAAGCTCGGTATCATCAACATCATCGGTATCGTAAATGATGAAATCAACTAATCCATCAGTATTTGGCAACACATCATTGACGAAATCTGAATCATCTCCGACATATAGAGCTACAGCGTCGGCACCATCTTGAAGACCTGCAGCCCCCCAATCTTGGTCTAAATTTGTTGTTCCTGCATCACCAATAACATAATAACCTCCTCCAGAAGTAGATCCCGTTACATTAAAATTGTAATCGATGAAATCATCTGATCCATTGATAATAACGAGAACTAAACCTGATAAATTAGTAGATCCTGTTCCACCATCATAAATTTCAATGAACTCAGTTGCAGCACCTGGTACTGCGTCTATTTCATTAATCACAATACCTGTAGGAGTCACATAGATCTCAAACTCTTGATCTGCTGATGTTTCGTTAGGAGTTCCATCATCCGACAGAGAAACAGTGACAGTAGCTTGCCCCCAGACAGAACCATCCAAAGTGAAAGTCAAATTACCACTAGCGTCGATCGCAGGACCAGCACTAAATAAGCCGTTGTTATCATCCGCAACATTAAAAGTTAAACTTTGTGACGTACCATCTCCGTCATCTATTCCGGTAATAAAACCATTATAGGTTTGTACACCAGCCGCGTCCTGAGCCAGGGTTATGTTATTGCCTATGGTAAATACTGGAGCGTCATTGGTCGATGTAATGTCCACTACGGTTTGATTCGTTCCAGTGGATGGATCTGTGCCATCATTAAATGACCAGTCTAATGTAACACTGGCTGGAGGGTTGTTGCTGGTATTCTGATAAGTGATCTGCTGTAAAACCAAGTCAACATCTGTTGCAATTGGTGTTTCACCATTCGCATTTGTAAATAGGACAGTGAGAGTACCTGAGCTAACATTAAAGCCTGCTATTGATTGAGCATTCTTGATTAGCTCGTTGGTACCAAGGGTAATGCCACCACCATCTACAAAACCAAAGTCATCTTCTGCCACACCTGCTCCTGTTCTTTCTATAGTCAGAGACGCTCCATTATAATCGTCAGCGGCATCTAACTCTGGGTCCGCTATGGTGACATTAGCATCAAGTACTACTGCAGTTGCATCCTCTACAAAGGTTGGGTTGCCATCCAAATTGGCGAATGCTGGAATATCATTTACTGCATTGATTGTGATCGAAAAAGTAGCATTAGAAGTACTTCCTCCAGCCCCATCGTCAACAATGAAATCGAAATCGTCAGCCGTCGTTTCACCACCATTATGTTCATATAAAATATTTCCGTCAGCAATATTCTGCTGTGTGAATGTACTCCCACTTCCTGATAGATCTGTATCTGGGGCTCCTCCATCCCACACGTTATCTCCATCCCCATCTAAGAAAAGTACTCCATTTTGTACTGTACCACTTGCCTGAACTGTAAAAGTCAATGAAGATGCACCTTCTTCTGAATCAGATGAAGATAACTCAGAAGTCGTAATACTAGCTGTAGCACCTTCATTAAGAGTTAGCCCTGCATTGGTATCCACTGTAGGATCTGTGTTAGACGCAACTGCTGCTCCCCAGGTAAAATCATCTAAAGCTATATAATCACCATCAGATGTGGTTGTAATAACAATTTCATCGACATTTGTTTGACTGTTATCTGCTCCTCCTTCTGTACTGAAATCAACCAACACATAAGATGCAGTGTTGAAACTTTTTGTAATCGTATATACAGTAGCCCCATCACGTTTACCGGTCAAATTCATGTCCGAGTTAGTAGCTGCAAGATCCGAGTCAGATACCCATAAATAAAAGCTCTTTATCGTAATATCTGTTCCATCAGTTGTCTCAATTGTAAAATTCGCTCCATTATTATCATCGGGCCCATCAATTGTTAAACCTGTATTATCAACATAACGGTTACCCGTATTACCTCCATTTGTAAAGTCGTCGACATCATAATTCACTCCTGCCTCATTAGATACAATTGTAAAGTTTTGTAAGTTGCTTGTAAAAGTACTCGCTCCTATATTCACCGATTCGAAAGACTCGGTAGTCTGAGCATTCAGTATACCAATACAAATGACTATCAATAACTGACTAAGTAAAATTCGTCTCATATCTGCGGTGGTTTAATAAACCAAAAGTATTCTATAATTTCTTCAAATATTTCTATAACGGAGTAGACGTCCTTTTGCCCTACCCTCCGTTCTATTTTAATCTCTAAGTTCTCCGTTGCTATTTAAGCGAAGCAATCCGACCATGGTCGTTCCACTACCAAAATCTATCGTCGCAGCTACCAGTATATCGCCATCTGGTAAAGTCAATGCGGCATTTGCTCGGTCATTTCCTACTGTGGTGCCATAGTTTTGATCAAACCCTTCTATATGACCAGAAATTGGAGACACTTTCATCACCAAAATTTCTTCTAGTTTGGTAATTGATGTATTCGCATCACCCTGAGCTATGGTGAAGTTTGGAATACTGCCGAGCACCATGAGCTCATTCCTGAGTGTTCGTGTAAAGGTTAATGCCCGCGATCCTAATCCAAAATCGTTTTCCAAAATACTGATACTATTATTGACCAACTGACCAGACTCGGACACTGCCAAATGAAACCCGCGGAGTCCAGAGCTCTCCGTAGAACCTACGATCGAATACCCCAATGAAGATTTCTTAACAGCATAGGGAATTTCATCGCCATCAACATCCGCACCAGGAATCCCCGTATTTAATGCACTTCCAGCTGGTGTCCCGAATTCATTGGCCTGATACACATATAAATTTTGCCCGGCGTAACCATCTTTAGGTGCCCGAGTGGATCCAATCACAAGTAAGTTTCTGTTTGATACTTCAAATACAGCCAATGAGGTCTCTGCGCCGGCAAAACCTCGACTTTTCTCCCAATAGATACTGTCATCATCATCATGCTTGCCCAGATAAATCTGATAATCTCCTGCAGGCCTTGAATCACCTGCATATCGTCTACTTGCCACCGATGAGTGGCCAAGTATTACGTAAGTAGGTTCTTCATCACTGGTCTGGATGATATCTGTCGAAATCAAGCTATCAAGGAAATTAAATCCTGCAGCACCAGTAGAGTCAGTACTCAAGGTTTCTAAATC
>JAMWZA010000061.1 GCA_024305105.1 Marinoscillum sp. | reverse complement strand
GTGCAGGAGAGCCTGTATACCTACGAGCCGATGGTCAGGAAATTTGATCATCCACTTTTAAGAAAAGGTGAAACAGAGGACTTGAGGTATGAAAGTCTGGCTGAGGCCAAAGAGAAATTACTGGAGGCCTATGATAACTTCGAAGTTTATTTCAAGGAAAACCCAGAGGCAGAAACACCTAACACTGTATTTGGAATGTTGGATAAGGATCTGTGGGATCTGTTGAACAGAAAGCACTTTGATCATCATTTTAGGCAGTTTGGAATTGTGTAGTAGAATTAAATCAATTTGATTACCCCAGCCCTAAAGGGTGCAAACTAATTTATGAGTCTTCCCTTTAGGGATGCCTACTGGGAAGGGTAAAAGACGAATTTGAAAATTAACATAGTTATGAAATGCAACAACCCTACGTAAAAAGAACAGACGGCCAAAAAGGCATCACCACCATCGAATTTTTTCACCCAAAACACAACTCATTACCTAGTGAATTACTTGGGGAACTAGCCCAGGCGATAACAACAGCAGGCAATGATGAGTCTGTCAATTTGATCATTTTAAGAAGTGGCGGTGATCGGACTTTTTGTGCTGGAGCTAGTTTTGATGAGTTGATCAATATTAATGATTTTGAAACTGGTAAAAGTTTCTTTTCAGGTTTTGCTAATGTGATCAATGCCTGTCGTAAATGTCCGAAACTGATTATCGGCCGAGTACAGGGAAAGGCAGTTGGTGGAGGAGTAGGTGTTGCTTCGGCAGTGGACTATTGTTTTGCTACGCAGTACGCCTCTATTAAACTCAGTGAACTCAACGTAGGAATAGGTCCGTTTGTCGTAGGGCCAGCCGTAGAACGAAAAATTGGAATGTCTGCCATGAGTCAGTTAACTATAGCTGCTGATGATTTTAAATCGGCCAGCTGGGCTTATGAAAGAGGGTTATATGCTGCTGTATTTGATGATGTAGCGGCCATGGATGAAGCTGTTGATAAGTTGGCAAATTACCTTGCAGATACAAATCCACAAGCCAGATCAGGCCTGAAAAAAATCTTCTGGGAAGGCTGTGAAAATTGGGACGAACTACTCGCAAAGCGGGCCGAAGAAAGTGGTCAACTGGTCTTGTCCGAATTCACTAAAAAGGCTTTAGCCAAGTACAAATGATTTATGAATTTAATGGTTTCGTTCCTGTGGTGGATCCAAGTTCATTTGTTCACCCAATGGCAGTTGTTACGGGTGATGTGATTATTGGAAAGGACTGTTACATCGGTCCGGGTGCTGTGATCAGAGGAGATTGGGGGCGAATTATTCTGGAAGACGGATGCAATGTGCAGGAAAACTGCACCATTCACATGTTCCCTAATAAAACGGTGACATTGCATGAATCTGCACACATCGGGCATGGAGCCATCGTGCATGGAGCGAACATCGGCCGCAATAGTCTGGTTGGAATGAATGCAGTAATTATGGACAATGTAGAGATAGGTGCGACGTGCATCATCGGAGCATTGGCTTTTATCAAAGCAGGGGAAGTAATACCACAAAGAAGCTTGGTTGTTGGAAACCCGGCTAAAATCATCAAAGAAGTGTCAGACGAAATGATCGCCTGGAAAACAGAAGGCACTCGAATCTATCAAAAACTTCCAATGGAATGCTACAAAACCCTGAAGGAAGTTGAACCACTAACTGAGGCAAATGAGGAACGTTTGAAGCGCAAGATTGAGGTGGATTATAAACCGATTAGTGAGGGGTAAATAAGATAGCATCTGAATGGTTTGGTGTGAATACCCGATGGATGCCGATTCTCATTTAAAAGATTGTTAGCTATTTTAGTCTCAAAAAGGATTGGTCCGTATACTTTCAGGAACATTGTGGTAAACCATGAAAATACTTTTAATAGCTATTGGAACAAGAGGGGACATGGAGCCCTTTTTAGCAATAGCTGAGCTACTGAAGCACCGAGGTGAGGACGTATGTTGTCTTTTTCCAGAGCAGTTTCGACACCTTGCTGAGGAGTCTGGGTTTGATTTTAAAACGCTGGATTCCAAATTTATGGACTTGTTGAACACCAAAGAAGGCAAAGCAGCGATGGGCGGAAGCTCCAACTTTTTTGTAAAAGCCTGGGCGATGATCAAGCTAGCTATCAAATTCAAGGGAGTCAACAAAGAATTGGTTCGACGACAACAGGCGGTGATTGATCAGGTGCAACCGGACAGAATCGTCTATCATAGCAAAGCCGTATATCCGGTTATTTGGAGTAAGTCGAATCCTGGGAAAGCGATTATGGTTTCACCAGTTCCATACCTTCACTATGTTCCCGGTCATAGTCATCTTGGTTTCAAAGCGATCAATATGGGCACATTTCTCAACAGGCTTAGCTATAAGCTTGCAGACTTTGGTTTGATCAAGACCATCCAAAGCAGTGCGAAGAATACAGGCAATCAGCTATCCGGCTCTGAGATAAAGCAGATTATGTCAGAGAATACTACGTTATACAGTATTTCCCCTTCACTATTTGCTCCATCGGATAGCTGGAATGGTAATCCGAAAGTGGTTGGTTTTCATGAGCGTGATAAAACGGTTAACTGGCAACCAACACCAGAGCTTGAGGATTTTTTGTCCGGTCATCAGAAAGTCCTTTTCATTTCCTTTGGAAGTATGATCAACCCACAGCCGGAACGGAAAACCCAAATCCTTTTGGACGTTCTAAACAGACATCAGATCCCAGCAGTGATTAACACTTCATCAGGAGGATTGGTAGAGCCGAAAACCTACGATTCTAATCGCCTTCATTTTGTGAATCAAATTCCCTATGACTGGATTTTTAAAAAGGTGCATGCAGTTATTCATCATGGTGGATCAGGTACGACACACATGGGGCTAAAGCATGGATTACCAACCATGATCATTCCTCATATTATTGACCAGTTTGTTTGGAATAGGCTAGTCGAAGAAATAGGCGCAGGACCTTTGGGACCCGATATATCGCATTTGGGTGCTAAAATTGAAACGCAAATTCTAGACCTGATCAGCAATTCTAAATATCAGGAAAATGCAAAAAGGATTGGTAGTCAAATGCAAGCTGAGAATTTTCAAAATGTGCTGTATGAAGAGATTATCAAGTGACAATCCTTTTTCTTATCGGTTTTCAGGATAAGATATTTAAGGCATAAAAAAACCGCCCTCATTTGAGGGCGGTCTCGATAGGAGGTGTGTAATCCTAGTTTTTGATAAACCTTGAAACCAATGAACTACCGCCTTCACCACCCATCAGCCTTAGTGTGTATGTTCCTTTAGGAAGTTGTGTCACGTCAATGCCCTGACTAGTAATCTCCCCATTGAGTATGGCGCTTCCAGCCTGATCAAATACTACGTAATGACCATTTTCGATATTGGAGACCTTTAATCTGTCAGTTGTAGGGTTAGGGTATACCTGAATAACCTGAACTTGTTCCCCTAAAACCTGTGTGACGATCACCTGTACGGTTACTTCATGGATGTTGTTCTCCAATTGCCCATCATTGGACTGGATGGTAAACGATTCCATACCTGTGCCACCTATTGGCAAAACCGACACCTCCAGACCATTTACTGTTACGTCAATAATGGAGTTGTCGTCCTGAAGAATAGTGTAAGTAACCTCCTCATTTTCTTCACCAAATACGGGAGATTCTGGAATTAGACTGATCATCTGGATTTGGGAGTCGTTAACCTGAAATTCCAGCTCATTCACATCGGTACTAAACATAGGAGCGTCGTTTACAGGAGTAATAGTCAATGAAAACGTGGTTTCTATGAAGGTCTCAGCATCTTCTGCATACAAGTAAATGGTCTCTGATCCAAAGACGTTTGCAGGCACATCGACAACCAAATCATTGTTATCACTGATGCTGACTGTAGCTACTTCTTGTTGACCTTCTGCATAGAGATAGAGTTCATCACCATCAATATCATTAATTACGGTGTCTAGATTCATTAGTATCACTTGTCCAGCATCTTCTGTTAGAGTTACGTTCTGAAGTACTGTTGTGAAGTCAGGAGCATCATTCACGTTATTCACAGTCAAGGTAAACTCATCAGTCACTGTCAGTTCCCCATCATCAGCAGTGATGGTAATTGTGCTGGTTCCTACGTCTTCATTGGTTGGGGTTCCATGCATGATTAACGCTAGCCCGTCAAATGTCACCCAATCAGGAAGTCCATCAACCGTAAGGCTCAAATCCTCGTCATCTACGTCAGAGAACTGACCTGCTGGTAGGGAAAAGCTAAATGGAAGATCCTCGGTTGCCAATTGATCGGCCACTGCATTTGCAACGACAGGTGCGTCATTTACAGCAGTGATGGTGAGAATGAACGTAATGTCTGTAGTAGAACTTCCATCATTAGCTGTCACGGTGATCGTAGCACTTCCAAAGTAGTCTGGCGTAGCCTCATAAGTCAGGCTATTATTGTCTGTGATCTCCAAGATAATATCACTCGTGTCACTAGAGGCTGTTATCGACAATGTAACTCCTTCAGGGTCACTGAAGAGTGTGGTGATGTCGGCTGCCAATACTCTTTCGGTGGCATCTTCATTGAAAACTTGATCTTCTATGGATGTTTCAACCACAGGAGGCTCATTATCCAAAACTGTAAGGGTGAAATCTTCACTGGCAGTGCTGTTGACTGATTCTCCATCATCGGCAATAATAGTGAACACCTGTGTTCCAAACTGTTCGGCAATGGAAGTAATAGTCACTTCACCTGTAGCCGCATCTATGGTTACATCAGCAAAGCTAACTGAAGCTGGATTTAGGCTATAATTAATCTCCTGATCACTTTCATTAGCCAAGGATAAGTCCGTAACCGCAATGATTTCTGTGGATGTAAAGTCACGACCCACTGTAATTTCAGATCGGTCTATTTCAAATAAAGGAGCATCATTTACTGCATTGATGGTAATTAGGAGGGTGTCGGAAATTCGATTTTCCTGTGGGTCTTGTGCATAAATAACAAGTTTTGCAGTTCCAAAGGAGTCTGCTGCCCCTATAATGGATAGTTGCGATTCAATCATCTCAATTGAGACTAGGTTCTCACCACTTATTATAATAAAGTCAAAGACCAGATCCTCTCGATCAACCTCAGTAAAGGCGGTCGTCATATCCAATGTTGTACTTAAGTTGTCTTCATCCGCAGTAATGTCATTGAAAGAAGCACTTACAATTGGAAAGTCATCAACGGCTACAACAGTTAGCGCGATAGTGTCAGTTGTGGTTCCAATACCATTTGTGGCGGAGAGGTATATTTCCGTACTACCATTAAAATCATAACTGGCACTTAGCGATAGTGAATTACCATCAAGAGTAGCTGTCACAGAATCAATAGCACTTGCTATACTGTAGGTCATTTCGCCTCCTTCAGGATTTGAGAATAAGGTGTCAATCTGATCAGTGATTAAGGTATCTGATTGATCTTCATTGATTACCAGGGTTTCCAGAGAGTTTTCAACAGTCGGAGGAAGTAATTTTACTACCAGGTTTTCCAGCACTGTGACCGTACCTGTATTTATTGTAGTGACCAGTATGTCCAGATCCAAATCACCATCTACATCTCCCAGACCAAGCGTGTTTGGTACAGCTGTAGTAGTATGGATTTCCATTTTAATAAAGTTCTCTTCTCCGTCATTGAGATGTACGATGACTTTTTTGGTGTATTCTCCTGTAACCAATAGGTCAATATCTCCATCAGAATCAATATCTCCAGCGGTTATTCTATTGGTGTCAAAGTTTCCAGAATCGCTAATACCTTTGTTGGTAAATGATCCAGAGCCATTGTTGAGAAGAACACCTATACCGTAGGATTGGTCTCTGCTGTATGCAATATCCAGGTCACCATCCTGATCAATATCTGTCGGATATAACTTAGTTGCTTTGTAATTACTCAATACCTGACCCTGGTAATTAAATGAGCCATCTAATTTTTGCTTATGCAAGTAAACCCCAGGATTTACAGCGTAACCATCCGTCCAGGCAATATCCACCAGACCATCACCGGTAAAATCACCAAACATTACATCTCTCATGTCGTAAATAGTGGTGGTTGGCGTTATGGTTGTCGATGCAAATGTGCTGTCCTTCTGTTGAGTGAGAACCTGAATGTTTTTGTTGTACTTATCTGACCTGACGAAATCAACCAATCCATCTAAATTGTAATCAGCGGCATCAAACCCTGTGATTTGACTACCACCATTAAAAACTTGCATTCGATTAAAAGTAAGACTACCATCATTATAAAAAACGTAGGTTCCGGTAGAACTTGAGTTAGCAACAATATCCAGGTGACCGTCATTATTTACATCTATGGCATGTAGATCCGATAAGGCATCTGAGTCTGTAACATGCTCCGCATCATGAAAACCACCTAAACTATCACTGAGCATGTAAATCAGCTCCCGATCAAAATGAGAAGAAGCAATGATATCCAGGTATCCGTCGGCATTCAGGTCTGCAAAAATAGCATCCGTTACCTCTTGTCCTGTGAAGCCAAGAGTAAATGCCTCGTAGCTTAAATCATTCACGGCTTCCGTGGTAGCAGTAGTGAAACTAAAACGCTGAGGAATAGCCAACTCACCAGTTACTGAGGACTTCACTCCCTTTAGGGTAGATACAGTGACCATTTCGCCAGGCAGGAAAGTGGTGTCAGGATCAAATATGATTGAATCTGTTGAAATCGTCCAGTCACCGTCAATAACACCTCTAAAATTGCTATTTACCTTAATTAGACTTTCAAGGTCTGAGGTTTCAAGGAGTGTTTCGTAACTGAATCCAATAGTGGCGTCAAGTGGGACAAAGGACTGCCCATCCCTGGGATACGAATTTCTAATTCCTGAAGGATTTACCCAAGTTACCTGATAGGATAGGTCGGTACTCTCACCGAATGGATCTGTTGCTGTAATGGTAATAGGTGCAGTTACGTAATTTAAGAAGGAAACACTGACGGTGTAGTTTGGGTGCTCTCCGGTTATACTAACTCCAAAGTCCTCAGAAAAAGGTGCACTTACAGTAATTGTCAGTTCTTCTCCTTCAGGATCTTCAAAAAGATCTTCAACATTGCTCAATTGATACGTGTTATCACCCACTAAGGTATCGCTAAGGTTGGTGAGTATTACTGGAGCTTGATTTGGTGTATATGTGAGCTTTGCCAATGCCGTACCATTTGCAAAAACATCTGGTCCAAAGTTGGATTCTTGATAAGTGGCCTGATCGTCATGATAACCTAGAAAAAGATAGGAGTTATTTCCAAGGTTTTTTAGTCTTGGCTCGATCATGCCGATGTTTCCATCTGAAGAAGCCAGGAAACCACCCTGAACAAAATTTAGGTCAGCATCAAGTTCAGTCCAGTATGTGGCTGGATTCGAATGCGCAATGGTGTAACTGTCTGCCCCAGGATCTAAATCCATAGTGGAGTTACCATTCCATTGGCCCGAGACAATGATGTTTGAACCTGAAGTATCGATTGAATGAACATAATCAGCAGTGGTTGTTGTTGTTTTGAGGTACTTATCCAATACACCTCCACCATTGGACATATTGAATCGCAGTACATAGCCATGTGTACCATTGGTGCCAAAGCTTTTCATGCTATTACCAATGAAGTAGTTATTACTAATCTGCCCTGCGAGATAAATGTAGTCTCCAAAACCGATGATGTCATTCACTTTATTTGCACCATCAGAATCACCACCTACAATGGATTGGTTCCAGGAAATCCCTCCAGATTTAGTCAATTTTAAGACGTTTATACCGCGACCTCTTCGATACCCTACACCAGAAATAAAATCTTCACTCCCTATGGTGGTATAGCTCCCAAAACCTGCAGCATAAGTAGGGTTGTATTCGAAAATAATGCTTGCATCAAAGTTGCCAGATGCATACCCCCAACGAATCAGGGTGTAGATATCACCATTAGTATCTGTTCCTAATTTGTAAAATTCAGATGCTTTGTTGGATTGAGTTCTTCGTCCATAAATAAAGGTAAAGTCAGGTTCATATACCCCTAGAATCCCATCAGCATTAGCGGTATTGGAGTATAACTGAGAAGTTCCAGCTCCCGGATCCATATCAGCACCAGGGTTCTGGGAATATCCAGCTACATAGATTGTATCACCATGATTTACCGCGATATCATTAAACTCCTGAATGGCTGTATTCTCTCCTCCAATGACAAAATGATCGAGATAGTTTCCGTCTGTATCATATTTAGCCACCAATGCGTCTTTTTGACCAACTACACTAGCAGTGCCGGATCCTGGATCCAGGTCAATTCCCGTACCTCCACTGTCATCCCCAAGGTAACCTGCTACTAGAAGGTCTCCAGAATGCGTTAAGACAATGGCATTCAATCGTTCCGTCACAGCTGTGCCAAAGGTGTGAACCCATAGCAACTCACCGTTCGTATTATATTTAGCCAAGAAAGCATCGTCGGCACCTATTGCATCAATAGCTGACGAACTATTGCTATTCATTGAAAAGTCTACATCTGTACCACTAAAGTATCCTACGAGATAGCTGTTGCCAGCTTCATCGATTTCTAGATCTTTAGTGTATACATTGGTTCCATTACCCAGAGCGTTGGCCCAATCGGGTATGAGTGTTTGTGCCTCTACCACCATCAGGAGGGTGGTAAGAAGACTTGTTAGGGCGTATTTCATAGTTTTCAAGATTTAGTTACCTCGAAAATATGTTCTTGTACTATGCCCAAAATCTACAATCTAGGGAACTGCAGGTTTGGTCTAGGGAACTACATGAATAGTCTTGTGTAAGGATTTTTTCTCATGTGGCTTGTTCAAATGACTCTATTTTTCATCAAAATGAGATCGCGGACCTTCATTCTCCAACCTAAAACCCAGGAACTATAGTTTATCCAACACTTTCATGAAAATGTCTTTCTTAAACCGAGAGAGCGGCACTGTAGAACCATCTGACATCTCAATCTGGCCACCGTCTGCTTTATCGTATTTCTTTAAATGCTTCAGGTTAATGAGGTGTGACTTGTGGGGTCTAAAGAAAAGTTTTCCTTTTAGAATATCTTCATAGTCTTTGAGAGTACGCGTAATCAAGATCTGCTCACCATCCTTTAGGCTGAATAATGTATAATTATTTTCTGACTGGCACCGAATGATTTCATGGATATCTACTATGCGAATACTTTGATTGTCTTTGAGTACGAGTTTATTGAGTGCCTGAGCTTCATTGGTGAAATCCTCCTTAAGGTTTTGAAGTTGCTCATGGCTTTGGAGGTTATGAGAAGCTCTTTGGATGGATAGTGTAAACTCTTGAGGGTCAACAGGTTTAAGAATGTAATCTATGGCGTTGAATTTGAAAGCTTTGATTGCATAGGTGTCATATGCTGAAATGAAAATGATCTTAAAGTTGATGTTATCCAAGCCTATTCTCGCCAAAATATCAAAGCTCAGTCCGTCGGGTAAGTTGATGTCAAGAAAAGCCAGATCGGGCTTAAAACTACTGAGTACCTCCAGAGCCGTAGCGACCGAATTGGCTTCTTTCAATTCACTAACTTCTATGGATGAATTGAGTAGGTAAGATTTTACTGTGGATCGAGCATTGTCCTCATCATCGAGTAGAAATACTTTCATAGGTTTTAAGCTGGTACCATTACTTTGCTGGGAAGTGCTAAAGATACGAGCAGTCCTTCCACTTTTCCACCTTCACCTGGAATATTTTCAATGTGCAATTCGGATTTGCTATTAAGTGACTTTTGGAAAATAGTCAATCGTTCTTTGGTTATCTGAGTAGCTAGCGATTTGTGTTGTCCTTTTGATTCTTCCAATACCATACCTGTACCCGTATCTGTTATTTGAAGCTTGATCTGGTCATTGGCATCTGCATTAAAGACAATTTGGATGTGATTTTCTGAGCCTTCCTTCTTAAATAAACCATGCTCCAGTGCATTTTCAATAAAAGGTTGCGCAAACATAGGAGGTAAGAAGTGGTAGTCTTCGTCCAGCTCTTCATCCACTTCAATTTTATAGGTAAATTGATCATTGAATCGCATCTTTTGTAGCTCCATGTAATTTTTAAGTGTGTCGATTTCTTCGCCCAAACTAATAAACTCTGCTCGGGAATGGTCCAGGATCTGGCGCATGAGTTGGGAGAAGGTACCCATGTAATGACTGGCTTCTTCAGCTCCTTTAGTTATCATGTAGTGCTGAATGGCCGTCATGGAATTGAAAATAAAGTGTGGATTCATCTGCGAGCGAAGTAGGCGCTGCTCCATCTCAGAGAACTGTTGTTCCTTTTTGAGGCGTTGCTGACGAACGTATAGTACACCAAAAGCAATGATCAAAACGATTAATGCACCTAATCCAATAAGCATGAATCGCTGTTGATTGATTTCCAGCTCCGTAACTCGTGCTTGCTGCTCCAGTAAGGCCACTTCCTTTTCTTTTTGATTAGCCTCTAGACGGGATTGGTTTTCAGAGAACTTCATACGTGTATTTGCTTCTGTCACTGAGTCGCTTTTCTCATGGTAGGTTTCCATTGCTATGAGTGCCTTTTGGAAATCTCCAGACTCTTTGTGGATGTTGTAGTCGAGGCGCCAGTTTTCAATGGACTCAGACCACATCTCACGAGCAATCCCGCCTACAATTCTAGCCGAGTCAAGGTGTCCTAAACCCATGTAGGCATAAGCTTGATTGATGTATTGAATGTACTCAGATCGAGCAGGCATTCTATACTTTTCGGCGAGTTGCATGCTTTCTTTAGAAAATCGCAACCCTTTCTCATGCTCTCCGAGCCGGATGAGGGGAGCTGTTACTATGTTTTTAGCTACTGCTGCCATGTAATCCAGATTGTTTTGCTCGGCTACCTCCAAAGCACGCAAGCCATAATGAGCGGAAGAGTCCAGATTGAGTGTTGCCTTGCCATTAAAAAGGATGCATAAGTTAATGCACGTGCGAGTGTAGCTGTTCCAGTCTTCATTGGATTCTGAGCCTTCCAGTGCGAGCTTGTGATACTTAATGGCGTTTTCACTATCCCGGTTGTTTTGAAGTATCCGAGCGATGTACCCGTAGGTTACGTAGTGACTATCAGTAGTTTTTGGACTGACGTCAATACTTTTGTAGTAAAAATCCAGTGCAGCATTTGGATCACCCTGATTAAAGTGCCATCTGCCGCGCAACAGGTATGCTTCTGATAAAAACGATGAATCACCACTTGAAAGAGAGAGGTTGGTTAGCTTCTTTATGGTTTTGTCTGCAAGGTTATAACGATTGTTAATAAGTTGATAGCCTGCAAGGCGCTGTAGAACTTTCGCTAGTAAACTGGGATCATTTCTTGATTCGGCCTGATTTAGAATTTTGTTTTGAAAAGAAATAGTGGCAGTGTCAGAACCAGAATTAATCAATGAATCCAGCGTAATGAGCAGTGGATCATCATCCGGATTTTGCGCTGATATAATGAGACATAAACTGAAAAAGAAAGCAATCAAACCTGCTTTGAGCATGTAAATACAGTGTTTCTTGATGATGGCATTACGAAGTTAATCCAACACTAAAATACGCATTGCTGTTAGATTTTCAATTGCTTATTTCGCCCACGCTTTACGTCTAGCGAAAGAAAGGATTCGATTCTGGCTATGTTAGGGATTCCAAAAAGCTTTTCAGTGACAAATTCCTTGTACTCCTCCATATCTCTGAGCCGTATCTTGATAATAAAATCAGCCGCTCCAGTTACATAGTGGCACTCCAGGACTTCCGGTAGTGCTAAAATTCGGTCTTCAAATTCCTTAATGAGTTCTTTGGAATGGTCTTTAAAGGATATATGAGCGAAAGCCGTAAACTTCTGCCCTAAAAGTTCATGGTTGATTACGGCAGTATAATGATCGATAATGCCTGCTTGCTCCAGTTTTTTGATTCGTTCGAAAACAGGAGTGGTAGACAGGTTTAACTGTGTAGACATTTCCTTCACAGTAATACGGGCATTTTCCCGAAGAAGCTGAAGAATCTTAATGTCTGTTTCGTCCAATTTCTTGAGTTCAATGATCGGTTTCATAAGCAGTTATTTCTAATCCAAACTTTGCTTCAACTAATTGGCTGGAATAATATTCTTTTATTGACCTTATTAGATGTGTAAAAATACGAATATTCTATCAATTAAACTTCATATAGAATATAAACCCTAAATACGTGTCAATAAATAAAATAAGAACATAAATAGTTAGTTTTATAGTGTAAACATCAAGTGATACCCAAAACGAATTGCTAGAAAAATGGAAACGCTGACAAAACCCCGAGTTAGTAAAAAAGTCCTCAAAGAAGCATTCCTTAAGATGGCAACAGCCAAAGCCATGACAGAGCTATATGAGGAGAACTTTAAAGTGGTTTCCAAGTATGTTCATGCAACTTCCAGAGGGCATGAGGCCATTCAGCTCGCAGCGTCCATGCAGCTCAAACCCCAGGATTATGCTTATCCTTACTATCGAGACGATTCGATGCTTTTGGGGATAGGGATGAAGCCTTATGATCTCATGCTTCAGCTTTTAGCAAAGAAGGACGATCCATTTTCTGGTGGACGGACTTATTACGCACACCCCAGCTTGAACGACCCAGACAAGCCAAAGATTCCACATCAGTCTTCTGCGACTGGCATGCAGGCGATTCCTGCAACTGGCGCTGCAATGGGCATGCAGTACAAAGAACTTCAAGGAATTGATGATCAAGACCAACCTCTAGTGCTGTGTAGCCTGGGTGATGCCTGTGTTACGGAAGGGGAAGTAGCCGAAGCATTCCAGATGGCTGCCTTAAAGCAGTTGCCGATCTTATTCCTGGTTCAGGACAATGGCTGGGATATTTCGGCTAGTGCTGATGAAATACGCTCCAATAACGCCTTTCATTATGCCAAAGGGTTTAAAGGACTGGAGGCGGTACATGTAGAGGGAAATGACTTTATAGAGAGTTATGAGACTCTGGAGAAAGTGATTAAGACCATCAGGAATGAGCGTCGGCCATTTCTGGTACATGCTTCTGTTCCCTTGCTGAACCACCACACCTCTGGTGTTCGTATGGAGTGGTATCGGGATGATCTGGATGAACACCGCATCCATGATCCTTATCCGATGCTGATCGAACAGCTGGAGGAAGCTGGCGTGAGCCTAAAAGAAATCAAGAAATTAGAAAAGCAGGCAAGGGATCTTGTCGCTGCTGATTATGAGCAAGCTTTAAAAGCGGAAGACCCAACCGCCCAAGACCTGTTTACTCATGATTATGCACCAACTCCTGTTACTGAAGAACAGGGTGAACGAAAACCCAAAGGCGCTGAGAAGTCCGTGATGGTGGATAGTGCACTTCATGCAGTAGAAGAAATGATGAAGGCTGACCCTAAATGTTTGCTTTACGGACAGGATGTGGGGCATCGTCTCGGAGGAGTGTTTCGTGAAGCTGCCACACTTTCTCAGAAGTTTGGTAAGGATCGTGTTTTCAACACCCCAATTCAGGAAGCGTTTATTATCGGTTCCACTGTAGGAATGTCAGCTGTCGGTTTGAAACCGATAGTGGAGGTGCAGTTCGCTGACTATATCTGGCCCGGTTTGAATCAGCTGTTTACAGAAGTAAGTCGTTCATGCTACTTGAGTGATGGTAAATGGCCGGTGAGCATGATCCTTCGAGTTCCGATAGGTGCCTATGGCAGTGGTGGTCCTTACCATTCCTCTAGTGTGGAGTCGGTGGTGACAAACATCCGAGGCGTGAAGATTGCTTACCCGAGTACTGGTGCAGATTTGAAAGGTTTGATGAAAGCCGCTCACAAAGATCCGAATCCGGTCATCATCTTTGAACACAAAGGACTTTATTGGTCCAAAGTACCGGGAACACTCGCTGCGAAGACACACGAACCATCGGAAGACTATGTGCTGCCATTTGGAAAGGCCAATGTGTTCCAGGCCGCTTCCGATGAATCACTGGAGGCAAATGAGGCCATGACCATAGTTACGTATGGAATGGGTGTACACTGGGCCTTAAATGCTTCGAAGGATTTTGAAGGACGTATTGAAATCATTGATTTACGCACCTTGAATCCAATCGATTACCAGACCATTTACCAATCTGTCCAGCGGACGAACCGATGCATGGTGCTGACCGAAGAGCCGAGGAACAATTCATTTGCCATGAGCTTGTCAGGAAATATTCAGGAGCATTGTTTTAAGCATCTGGATGTGCCAGTGGTCACAATGGGTTCAGAAAACATGCCGGCCATTCCGCTCAATAGTGTTTTGGAAGAAACCATGCTTCCGAGTGCGGAGAAGGTGTCTGGGAAGATAGGAGAGTTGTTTGATTATTGGGGGTAGGCTAAGTTGCTTTAGTAAATGCATCTTTTTAATGTCAGCGAAATGTGTGTTTAACTATGGAAAACGTCCCTTTATCAGAGTAAATAGAAAATGCAATAGGTCATTCCAAGGTTGAACCCTGAATGACATACGACAGCACCCCAAATCGACTGGCATAGGGTCTTCATTTGGTTAAAAAGTAGACTCACCAAAAACATGGAAATCACCCATATACTAGCTGGAACTAAGTACAAATCCCATTTTCCGTCAATAAAGACTATGCCAAAATGAGCTAAGTGCGTAACGGCAAATGCTGTAGAATCCAACAGAGTGGCGACTGTTGGTCCAAAGGAAATGTTAAATGATCGGTGCACGATGCCTCTAAAGAAGAACTCTTCTCCAACAGGACTAAAGATCATTCCAGTGATCGCCATAACAATGAATAATGTCTGTTTGTCAGCTGGAGCTATTTGTGAGGGGATGTTATAGGATTTTCCGATATACACGAACCAATTTTCAAGACTAGTTCCATACAACTCACTCCCTACATAATAAAGCATTAAACTAAAAAGTACTCCTATTAACAGAGCAACAATCAGACTAAAAATACCATTCGGCAACACCAAACCAATGTTTCTGCGACCATTTCTATTGAGAATAATCAAGGGAATCAGTGCTGAGAGAACCATTATTAGTCCGATAGCTGAATAATTGCCGAATTCGTTTGCTTTCAGAACCAGGTAAAACCTTGGTATACAGATCAATAAAACCAAACCAGCTCCTAATTGCCAACGGAGGGATAAAAACCTGCTAAGGACATTTCTTATTTCCAAATTCATGCTTTTAAAGTCACTCCCTCACACTCCAGATTTCATACATTGGATCTCCTTTGCTGGAAAAACCAGTGTGGTGCCAGTCGCCCTCTTTGAGCTTATAATTAAACTCCAGGCTTGCACCGACCCGTGAATCGTCACGAGAAAAGAACTTGATATTCTCTGTATACTTTCCATCTGTTGTCGAATAAGCACCACCACCTGTACCCATAAATTGCTTGGTTTCAGTATTGTAAGCAATCCACTGGAAACGAGTTCCTGAAAGAATTTTCATGGTTTTTCTAGGTCGGGAAGTGTCCCTAGTTTGTGTTTCACCATCTCGCACCCGACCAGACATCAGCCAGGCTCCGTTAAGCGCCCCAGGTGTACCATCATCGATACGTGTCATCTGCATGTCATAACCCACAATGTCCAACGTTTGATCCGCGATGCTTACTTCGAAGGTAACTTCAGTTCCCACGCGTTCAGGATTGTCGGTATCAAATTCAATCTGTTCAGTCATCTTATTTCCATCAAGGCTCCAGGTACCACCATTGGAGCTGACGAATGCTCCAGCCTCAGCTTCATAATTGGCAACAGACTGATAGCCATCCGCGAAAATGACTACTGATTTGACGAGTTTGCCTTCCTCATTTGTAAAGGTTCGTTCCCAGGCACCAATCGGTGATTGGCCCATTAGACTAATGGAGCAAGTTATGGCAAGTAGTAGGATAAGCTTTTTCATTGGTTTGTTTTATAGATTATTCAGTCGTTTTTTAAAATTTGAGCTTTAATTATTCTGACATCTTCTAATGGTCTGTCCAGCGAACTGGTAGGTACTGCTGCGATTGAATCGACCACTGCTAATCCAGAAATCACCTCTCCAAAAACGGTATAATTCTGATCCAGGTGGGGCGTTCCACCCACAGTTTTATACACTTCGCGGTGCGCATCAGGAATGATGTATTTTTCAAAATCCTCCTTTTTTTCGGCTTCCTCTTTAAAAAAGTTAGCCAGGCGCATGTAAGTCTCACGGTCCAGGTTTTGCATGGCTACATTCATAGTATCGATATAAGGAGCATAAGTACTATCCTTTTTCAGGAAGCTCTCGGCCAACCATCCATTGATGCGATCTTGTGCTTTATTCAGAAGGCTGTCGTTAAAGACTTTGCCCTGCACAATGTAAAATTGGGTGCTACTCGAAGCTTTCTCCGGATTATTATCTCTGGCAGCTGCTAACACTCCTTTTTTATGAAATAGATCCGGGAGAAACTCAGCAGGCACGGTGTAGTCAAGGCCTCCAACTCCAAGGGTATCACCAGCCTTGGCATACTTACTATCAGGATCGCCACCCTGTATCATGAATTCCTCAATAACCCGATGAAAGAGTACGCTATCCAACACGCCATTTTCAACAATCCTGATGAAATTGTCGCGATGCTGAGGGGTTTCATTATAGAGTTTAAGAACTATTTCACCCTTGGTGGTTCGAAGTTTTATCTGGGTTTCACCTGGGATTTCTTGCACTTCTTTTGGCTTCTCAGGGTTGCAAGCCATTAACAGACACAACATAATGAGGGTTAGGTGTTTCATTGATGAAATGGGTTTGGTTCATAAAGATAAGACTTTCTCAATTTGATTGATGTAGGGGGGAGAGATAGCCAGGGATTTCCTATGTTTGGGTTTTCCAAACAACCAATAAACCCATCGATGAAAGCAATACTAGCTGTATTATTCACCTTATTATTCGTGTTTCCATCAATCGCTCAGGAGGAGAGAGTCGAAAAGAAACTGGTCAAATGGATTGATCAACACAATGAAGAAGCGCTATTCCTTTTGGAGGAATTGGTCAATATCAACTCTGGAACAATGAACTTCGAAGGAGTAAGAGCGGTAGCTGATGTGCTAATGCCGAAATTCGAAGCTTTGGGAATGGAGGTCAGGTTCACAGATGGAAGTCGTTTCAATCGCGCTGGTCATTTATTTGCCAAAATCGAAGGAGGTAAAGGTCCAAAGATCTTAATGATTGGACACCTGGACACGGTCTTCGAGCCCAGCAGTCCATTTCAGCAATGGGAAAAGGTGGATGACAACACAGTTAAAGGGCCTGGCATAGCAGATATGAAAGGTGGGGACGTAATCATTCTGCAGGCGTTATCGGCGCTTCATGCACAGGGGTTATTGCAGGAGATGAATATCACGGTAGTCATGACAGGTGATGAGGAGTTAAGCGGTAGTCCTCTGTCTGCTTCCAAGAAAGAATTAATAAACGCTGCTCAATGGGCGGATATCGCTCTTGGTTTTGAAAATGCGGATGGCAATCCTGCCACTGTCAACGTTGCCAGAAGAAGCTCTTCCAGTTGGAAATTAGAAGTGTCCGGAAAAGCGGCTCACTCTTCACAGGTATTCAAACCAAGTGTAGGTACTGGATCTATTTATGAGGCCTCAAGAATTCTTCACCAGTTTTATGAAGAGTTATCCGGAGAGGAGTTTTTAACATTTAATCCAGGTGTTATTCTAGGCGGAACAGATGTTACTTATGATGAAAAGACCAAGTCAGGAACGGCATTTGGAAAGAACAACGTCGTAGCGCAATCAACCATTGTCACAGGAGACATCAGATGCCTGAGTAGCGAGCAGTTGGAGCGTGCTATGGAAATCATGCAGGCCGTGGTAGCGAAAAACCTACCACTTACTGAGTCAAGTATCGTGTTTAATGAAGGATATCCGCCATTCGCACCTACTGAGGGTAATTATGAGCTCATGAGAAAATTTAGTAAGGTAAGTGTTGATCTTGGGTTTGGTGAAGTGACAGCCGTCAATCCGGCTGATGCGGGCGCCGCAGATATTTCGTTTACCTCAGATTACATCGAAATGGGAATAGATGGCATGGGATTAAGTGGTGCCAATGATCATTCCGTAAATGAAGTCGGCTATTTGGATGCTTTGCCTAAGCAAACGAAACGTGCGGCAGTATTGATTTATCGATTGACGAAATAACAAAAGTTATCTCGTATGATAACATTACATTTTTTCTGTTTTTTGACAAAGTCTCTTCTTTCATTTTAATTGAACCACTTCAATTAACCACGCTTGAATGCTAGAAGCTGATCACTGGAATTCTTTTCATCAAAATAGTAATCATCATAGTTGAAACCTTTAAGGTCCTCAATATCAGTGATTTGATTTTTGATGATGTAACGAGACATTAAACCACGTGCTTTTTTAGCAAAAAAGGAGATGATCTTGTACTCGCCATTCTTGAAATCTTTAAAGTCTACGTCGATTACATTGGCTTTAAGTGCTTTTAAATCAACCGCTTTGAAGTATTCCTGTGAAGCCAGATTGATCAGCGTGTTGTCACCTTGATCTTTAAGGTCACGACGCAGCTTTTTAGCAATCTTATCGCCCCAGAATTCATAGAGGTTTTTGGATCCATTCACACGAAGCGAAGTGCCCATTTCCAGTCGGTATGGCTGAATCGCGTCAAGAGGTCTGAGCAATCCATAGAGCCCGGACAAAATACGGAAATGACTTTGTGCAAATTCAACATCTTTTTCCGTAAGGGAATCTGCATCCAATCCCTGATATACATCACCTTGAAAAGCATACATGGCTTGTTTTGAGTTCTTCTCCGTATGCCTGGATGAAAAAGCCTGAAAACGCTCTACGTTTAGAGAAGCCAGGTTATCACTAATACTCATCATTTCCTGTAAGTCGACTTCAGACTTGTCTTTTAATGTCTCTAATAAAACTTTGGAATCAGTGAAGAACCGTGCTTTCGAGCGCTCCAGTTCAATGTGCGTATCAAAATCTAATGTCTTTGCTGGGGAAACAATTGCTATCATGGCTTGTATTGAATGCTTTATGTATAAATCGATTGACGATTGATTTGTTCCGATCAGATGCGAAGATAATTTGCTCTGGATAACTTAAACTTATTGCGAGGTAGTTTCTAGTCAATAGACCACTCTTTAAAGCAATCATAAACTAAAAGTTGCCTGTAGACTTTTGCCACTTGGCTATTAACTGTCGACTAATAACTATCTTGCAAAAGCATGTCTGAAGCTCCCAAAACCCTTTATGCAGTAATTGATACGGAGACCACCGGTGGTACACCTCGATTTTCCCGATTGACCGATATTTCAATTTTCATTACGGACGGAGTACAGGTTTTGGATGAGTTCTCGTCATTGATTAATCCGGGTATTCCCATTCCTCCTTTTATCACACAGCTTACGGGTATTGATGATGAAATGGTTGCCGGAGCTCCCCGGTTTGAAGAGATAGCCAAACGAATAGTTGAAATCACCGAGAATGCCGTGTTCGTTGCGCATAATGTCAACTTCGATTATGGCATGCTACTGCACGAGTTTGCCTCGCTGAGATATTCCTATGATCGAAAGAAACTTTGCACCGTTCGGCTTGCCCGAAAGTTCCTACCGGGTCATCGTAGTTATGGATTGGGAAATATCTGTGCCGATTTAGGCATTCCAATTGTTGGACGGCATAGAGCGAGAGGAGATGCTGAAGCCACCGTTAAGCTGTTTCATTTGATTTATGAACAGTCTGAAGGTCATCCGACCATGGAAAACGAGAAATGGCTCAAGTCACTACCTGTGCACATGAAGCGTGAACAAATAGACCGGTTGCCAGAAGAGCCGGGGCTATTCTATGTGTACGATGACTCTGGAAATCCATTGTACGTAGGTGCTTCTAAGAACTTATTTAAGGCTGTGGCTAAGCAGCTAATGAGCAAGTCCAAGCGCTCTAAGCAAATCAATTCGCTGATCGCTGACGTTGATTTTGAACTCACAGGAAGTGAATTGATCGCGCAGCTGCGTTTGCAGGAAGAGCGAGAACGGCTGGAACCTCACTTCAATTTCACCAATAAATCAAAATCCAAATGGCAGATTGCTACGCATCCTGACTTATTTGGCTATTTGAACCTGACCATCATTCCCGGTGACAGCACTTCAGGACAGACATACGCTTCTAAAAAGGAAGCTTTAGTGTTTCTGGAAAAAATTAGTGAACAGTATCATCTGTGCAAGCCATTGGTGGGATTGGGGTCGGCTTGTGAAGGAGCATGCCTCGGAGCGTGCAGGCAAACAGAAGGTTCAAAGACATACAATGAACGCGTGGAAGCGGCATTGATAAGCCGTAATTTCGATAAATCGAGTTTTGTTATTCTTGATCACCGCCAATCCGTCAATCATGATCAGCCCTTTGTTTTGGTTGAAGATGACCAATACATTGGGTACGGATTGATTGACACTCAAGAAGAGGGTGTTGGGGACTTTCATATGCTTAAAGAACGCATAAACCCAGATCAAAACTCTTCAGATAAAATTGCTATCATTCAAACCTATTTACATAAAAACAAACCTAAAGTCATTTATGCCTAATCTATTGAGATCTATCGTTTTAGCGGGAGTTGTCACATTTGCTGGTTGCTCCAGTCCAACAGAAGAAATGAAGCCTCTTGTGCAGGAAGGAGCAGAGTTGCAGCTCGTTTCTGATCAATTCAAGTTTACCGAAGGCCCTGCCAGTGATCAATCTGGTGATATTTATTTTACAGATCAGCCAAACGATGCTATTTGGAAGTGGTCGCCGGATGGTGGCTTGACTTTGTTTATGGATAGCTCCGGACGATCCAATGGACTCTATGTAGATGATGAGGGTTACTTGTTGGCGGCAGCTGATTTGAATAACGAACTGTGGAGAATAGACACCAAGGACAAAACACATGAAGTGCTTTTAGATAATTGGAATGGCATGAAATACAATGGACCTAATGACATGTGGTTGGATGCTAATGGCGGGATTTACTTTACAGATCCTTTGTACAAGCGTGTTTATTGGACAGACACCACCGTGGATCAGTCCAGTTGTAAAGTGTTTTATTTGCCTGCAGGTTCCAATCAACCGATAGTTCAGGACACCACGCTGATTCGTCCTAATGGCATTATCGGTACTCCAGATCAGAAGTACCTGTACGTTGCTGATAATACAGGAAAGAAGCTATTTAAGTATGAGATTGGTGTGGATGGTAGTCTTAGTAATAAAATGCTCTTTGCTGAAACAGGATCTGATGGAATGACGATTGACAACCGAGGAAATGTGTACACCACAGGCGATGGAGTAGATGTGTATGACAGTACGGGAGTTAAAATTCATCACATTCCAATTGACCGAAGCTGGACTGCCAATATCACCTTTGGCGGCCCGGATCAAGACATACTTTTCATTACTGCTATGAACTCAGTATTTACCTTGAAAATGAACGTGAAAGGAGTGAGGTGGTCCGATTAGGACCACCTTCACAATTATTTAAGATTCAGGGTATTCATTCATTTCTTTAAGTTCGTTGAGTTGAGCGATATGCCTTTCTGTATGTGCCGAAATAAACAACAAGATTTGATAAGCATCTGCAGGACCAAAAGGAAACTCATAGAAATGAGATCTCAAGGCCAGGTCAGTTGATTTAGTGAAGTTGATGTTGTTGGACCGGAATTCCTTAAATGATTTAAGAGATGCCTTGAAAGATCCAAATTTATTGGTTGGTTCGAACTCCTTACGTGTCTTTACTTTCTGATTTCTTGAAGAGATGGCTTGCATAAGTTGTTCGTCAGACATGGCTGGTTTTGTATCTAATTCAGCCGGTTCTGCTACTGTCATTTGCAACAACCCAAAGAGATTCTGCTCTGAAATGGCGATGTGCTCCACACACTCGGCAATAGACCAGGTAGTTTCATCCGGTTTAAAATGAAGCTGTTCTTCCGATAAACCGTTAACAGCTTGTATTAACTTTTTTTGAGAACTTTTGAAGGAATCGAGGGCCTTCTTTCGGTCCATTTTAGTAATGGGACCTCCAAAGGAGAAGTAACCGATTAGCTGAAAAAACACAATAAAAAGTGAAAGTTTGATTTTCATGATTCTTAGATTTATTTAATTCATTTTCGATTATGACGACTTGATTCAAGTATTTTGGACAACTCAAACCATTTATTTTTAGCTTTCAAGTGCAATTAATTCCTGCCCAGACTGGATTCCTTTAATTTATATCTACCTTTGTGGCTCATTTAATACACATTCTTTGAATAAGTTTAGTCAATTGGGTTTGTCTCAAATCATTGTAGACAACCTTGAAAAAATGGGGTTCGAAACCCCAACTCCAGTACAAGAGCAATCAATCCCACTTTTACTCAATCAAAATCCTACAGACTTTATTGGTTTAGCACAAACAGGAACAGGTAAAACTGCTGCTTTTGGTTTGCCATTAATTGATTTGGTGGAGGATGATGCGAGAACACAAGCGCTTGTGATGGCGCCAACACGTGAATTGGGCCAGCAGATCGCCAAACAACTGGACGAGTTTGCCAGAGGCATCAAATCTGTAAATATAGAAGTCGTATATGGTGGAGCAGCCATCGTCAATCAGATAAAAGCCTTAAAAAAACCAACGCAAATCATTGTGGCTACACCAGGCCGATTAAAAGATTTGATCAAAAGGAAGGCCGTAAAGTTGGATCATGTGCAGTACGTCGTGCTGGATGAAGCCGACGAAATGTTAAACATGGGTTTTAAAGAAGAGATCGATGAGATCCTTTCTTATACCAATGAAGATCGGGTAACCTGGTTGTTTTCCGCAACTATGCCGAAAGAGGTTCGCAAGATTGTGAGCAAATACATGAACAACCCGCTGGAAGTAGCGGTAAATACTGTTCAGCAAGGCAATACAGATATCACACATCAATACGTCATTACCAAAACCAATAACAAACTGGCAGCGATAAGACGTTTTATGGATTTGCAACCAGAAATGCGTGCAGTGATGTTTTGCCGTACCAAGTGGCAAACTCAGGAAATAGCAGATGAATTAGGTCAACTCGGATATGGAGCTGAAGCGATTCACGGAGACTTGTCACAATCTCAGCGTGATGCCGTGATGAACCGCTTTAAAACTCGGTCTATGCAGCTTTTGGTCGCTACGGATGTAGCTGCCAGAGGTATTGATGTGAATGATTTGACCCATGTGTTTAACCACACGCTTCCTGATCAGTTAGAAAGCTACACACACCGAAGCGGTAGAACTGGCCGGGCTGGCAAGAAAGGCATCTCGATGGTCTTTATCAACCCGAGAGAAGGACGAAAAATTCAGGAACTGGAGAAGAAACTGAAGGTCTCGTTTGAACGGGTAGAGGTTCCTTCCATGTCTGAATTGAAAACCAAAAGAATTCACAACTGGGCAAACATCATTGTCAACACCAAAGTGGATGAGCAGTCCGATGACATTCTTAAGGATGTGGCACATCACTTTGATGCATTGAGCAAGGAAGACCTGCTTAAGCGTTTGATTACAACACAGTTAGATCACCTGACTTCTGGAGGGAAAGACGAAGACAACCTGAATGAAACACACGGAGGATCACCAGACAAGCGATCCAGAGGTGGCGGGTTTAATCGCTATTTCGTGAATGTAGGGTCAGTAGATGGGTTAACCAAGGCTGACTTGATTCACTACCTATCTGACATTACCAATGTGGATAGAAAATTCTTTGGAGACATCACCATGCAGAAGACTCGCTCGTATGTAGATGTGGACTCAACGAAGGATAAGGGGATCAGCATGAAGTTCGAAGGAATCGAGATTGATGGTCGTGAAATTCGAATGAATAAGGATGACCAGGGAGGACCTCCATCTGGTGGTGGATTTGATAAATTCAAGAAAAAGGGACGAAGCAAAGATCGTAAACGTCCGGATAAGCGGAGAGACGGCAGACGAAGCAGTAGTCGTAGAAGATAAAAGAACAAAAAAGTATGATTTTTAATATCATACTTTTTTATTAGCCAAACCAATCGTATTATTGCAATAACATTATGGGCGTATCGAGAACAGACCTTTTTACCGAATCACAAAATGCTATAGCAGTAGCCGCTAAGGCATTTTCACATCCTGCCAGAGTAGCCATTATTGAATACTTACTCAAAACCAATGCGTGTATCAATGGTGATTTAGTGCAGGAACTAGGGTTGGCTCAGGCGACCATAAGTCAACATTTAAGAGAGCTAAAAGACATTGGTATCATTCAGGGAACCATAGAAGGAGCTAGAATCAGTTATTGTATTAATCCTGTAAGGTGGTCTGAGATACAAACTCAGTTTAATGGAATTTTTGATCAATTAGATTCCAGAGAAGAAGACTGTTGTTAAAAAAAATTTAGTTAATCAAATCGTAATATTGCAATAATATAAGTATGAAAAGTGAAAGAGAATTAAAGAGCGATGTGCAGGAGCGTTACGCCAGAATTGCTGAGCAAGGTAAGGTAGAAAATGCTGCTTCCTGCTGTGGAGCAACGACTCCATCTAATAAAGTGTATAACATTATGATGGACGACTATTTTGGAACAGAAGGATATCTCGAAGATGCTGATCTGGGCTTGGGCTGTGGATTACCTACGCAGTTTGCCATGATCGAGAAAGGTGATACCGTCATAGACCTGGGGTCTGGTGCTGGTAATGACTGTTTTGTGGCACGACATGAGACGGGTGCAGAGGGAAAAGTAATTGGCGTGGATTTTACACCGGCGATGATTCACAAAGCCCGGGCAAATGCCGAAAAATTAGGTCTTAACAATGTGGAGTTTAGAGAAGGCGATATAGACAACATGCCTGTAAACGATGATACAGCAGATGTCATCGTGAGCAATTGTGTTTTAAATCTGGTTCCAGACAAGCACAAAGTGATCAATGAACTATTTCGGACATTAAAACCTGGTGGTCATTTCAGTATTTCTGATATCGTTTTGGTAGGTGAGCTGCCAGATGCGCTAAGGGCAGATGCTGAAATGTACGCGGGTTGTGTTGCCGGTGCGATTCAAAAACAAGACTATTTACAGTACATCGTTGATGCCGGATTTGAGCAGGTTGCCATTCAGAAAGAAAAACCGATAACGATTCCAGATGATATTTTAGGCAAATACTTGTCAGAGACTGAAATCGCTGATTTCAATCAAGGTGGGACTGGTATTTTCAGCATTACGGTATTCGGACAGAAACCAGGCGGGATTAAGAAATCACCGATACAGACCAGTGATGAAGCATGTTGTGAGCCTGGATCTGGTTGTTGCTAAGCTTGTAACAGTTGGTTTACTTCATCGCAGAGGGTATTTTCAAATCCAAAACGAATGATTATCAAAAAAACAGAGGAAATAGCCCCGTTTCTCGCTGAATAAAATCAAAATGAAAACAGAACAACTCGAGCAATACATAAAGGAAGTTGAATCAGAGTTTGATCAAATTCCGAATGACCGAAAGGAGATACTGGATCAGATAGCTTCCTATATCCAATCTAGTTTACATGATAGGAGTAAGGCAGATCTCATTCTCATCTGTACACACAACTCACGGAGGAGTCACCTGTCTCAGGTATGGGCACAAGTGGCCGCTTATCATTATGGACTTAAAAACGTCCATGCCTATTCGGGAGGAACTGAAGCTACCGCCATGTATCCAATGGCAGCTAAAGCTTTGGCGAAAGCCGGATTGCAAGTGACTAAACTAGCCGAAGGGAACAACCCGGTATACAGTTTGAAGTATCACCCAGACGAACCAGCAGTTATTGGGTTCTCAAAAACCTATAACGATAGTTTTAATGCTCAGAGCGGATTTGCGGCAATAATGACGTGTACTCAGGCTGACGAGAATTGTCCGTTTATCCCTACTGCCGCTAAGCGAATTTCACTTCCTTTTGATGATCCTAAGGCATTTGATGATACTCCGCAGCAAGAAGCCAAGTACGACGAGCGGTGTAGGGACATTGCCAGAGAAATGATTTATGTATTCTCAACACTGAACTAACCATACGATGAAAACCACTAAAGTTATGTTGTCCATGTTGGTATTAATTGCAGTGTCGATTCAGGTACACGCTCAAATGAAAATTGAGTTCAATAAGGATCTGGAAGCCTACACCAGGAGTCTTGTAACCGAACTTGATCGAATTCCAGATACTAGAAAGGAGCAGCTAAACGAAATAGGAGACTTTTTAGCCTCCAAACTTCAAAAGGAAGAAATTTATAATGCCTTGTTTGTTTGCACGCATAATTCCAGAAGAAGCCATTTATCAGATACCTGGTTCAAATATGCCTTGATGTTTTATGGAGTTGATAACTTAAAATCTTATTCGGGAGGATTGGAAGCCACTGGATTTCATCCTAATACGATTGCAGCACTGGATCGGGCAGGCTTTACTACTAGCCACAACAGCAGCGTAGACAATCCAGTGGTATCAATTAGTCCGGCAAAGTTTCCTGTGTGGCGAATGCAGTCCAAGGTCTATTCGCATGAAGTAAACCCAAAGAGTAAGTTCGCAGCTGTAATGGTATGTTCTGATGCAGATAAATCATGCCCATTGGTACCTGGAGCTGAAGGAAGGTTTGCTCTGCCATATCAGGATCCCAGGTATTACGACAATACACCTGCGCAGGACCTGAAATATGACCAGTCAACTCGCGAGATTGCACGTGAAATGTTTTATTTGGCTGACTACATTAAGAAAGAACTTATTTTGAAAATTGAAGTAACAAAGCGATAACGTGTCAAAGAAAAAATTAAGCTTTTTAGATCGTAATCTCACTCTTTGGATATTCCTGGCTATGGCTGTTGGAGTATCCATTGGGTATTATTTTCCATCATCATCAGGGTTTATTAACTCGTTTAGTAGCGGGAGCACCAACATTCCCATTGCCATTGGATTGATACTCATGATGTATCCACCATTAGCCAAAGTAAATTACAAATTGTTGCCACAGGTCTTTCGGAATGTGAAGGTCTTGTCCATCTCGCTGGTACTTAATTGGGTTATTGGACCTGTGTTAATGTTTGCGCTGGCAATTACGTTCCTTCAAGACTATCCAGAGTACATGGTAGGGCTTATTCTGATTGGATTGGCCCGATGTATCGCCATGGTGTTGGTGTGGAATGATCTGGCCGAAGGAAGCGCGGAGTATGGAGCCGGTTTGGTAGCACTCAATAGCATCTTTCAGGTATTTGCTTATAGTTTTTATGCCTGGATATTCATTACCGTATTGCCTCCTTACTTTGGTTTTGAAGGCGCCATTGTAGACATTTCTATCGCTACAATAGCTGAGAGTGTAGCTATTTATTTGGGCATACCTTTTCTACTTGGGATACTCAGTAGGGTGGTTTTGGTCAGGCTAAAAGGAGAGGATTGGTACAATAACAAGTTCATACCTGCTATTTCTCCAATGACCTTGATCGCTTTACTCTTCACTATTTTGGTGATGTTCTCGCTGAAAGGGGAGTTGATTGTTCAAATTCCAATGGATGTTATCCGAATAGGCATCCCACTGCTCATCTATTTTACTTTGATGTTTCTCATTGGGTTTTTCTTCAGCAAAGCAATGGGTGCAGAATATGATAAGAATGCGTCGATTGCCTTTACGGCCGCAGGGAATAACTTTGAGCTGGCCATCGCAGTAGCCATTGCTGTATTTGGTTTAAATTCAGGTCAGGCTTTTGCCGGTGTGATTGGACCGCTGGTAGAAGTGCCTGCATTGATTCTGCTAGTGAGAGTGGCCTTTTGGCTGAAGAAGAAGTATTACGCTTGACATTTAGTCATCACTTTCTTTTAATTTTTTTCCGCATCTTGTAAGGATTAGTCACGTCCATGGTACTAGTTGACCAAATGTTCGATTGATGACGGAAGAAAAGCAGCAGGACATACTTCATGATTGGTTAAACCGCCACAAGGGTCTGTTCTTCAAAGTTGTAAGGGCGTATGCTCGCAATGAGGAAGATCGGGATGACCTTTTCCAGGAGATTACACTTCAGGTATGGCGTTCGATACCCAATTTCAGAAGAGAGTCGGCTGAAACTACGTGGATCTATCGCATTGCATTCAATACAGCGATTCGCTGGCACAGCAAAGAGAAGAAACACAAGGAAGGCAGGCAGTCAATGGACATGGCGCCTATACTTGAAGCGGTGCCAGAGTACCAGGACGAGCGCTTGTCCTGGTTGTATGAGCGGATCGCTCAATTGGCAGAGACCGATCGATCACTCTGCCTGTTATTACTAGATGGTTTTAGCTATAAAGAAATGGCTCAGATTGTCGGGATATCAGAAAGCAATGTGGCAGTAAAAATCCATCGCATCAAAAAGTACTTGCAAGAACAGTCTCAAAAAAAGGGTTAAAAATGGAATTTGAAGACATGCAAAAAATATGGAATGCTGACAGCCAGCAATTTGCTTATGCGATTGATGAAGATGCAATGTACCAGCGCATACTGGCTAAGAAAAAAGGCTCGAAAAGAACTGTTAATAAAATGGAGTGGTTCCTTATGGCAGTAAATGTACTGGCTGGTGCGGTAATTTTAGGTAAAAACATTCTCAAAGACCTGCATAATCCTTATCTCTACGCGATGACGGGTCTGCTGATTGTAGCATCTGGTTATATCTTTTGGCGCAGAAAACAGCGACTCGCTGGAGAAAACCACTTTGATAGATCCATTACAGGTGATTTGGATCATGCCATCAGAAATGCTCAGTATAGGGAGCGGCTTTCCCTTTCGGCTTTTTTCTATGCGACACCGCTTTTTGCCTTGATTTTTTGGTCGGCTTATAAGGACAATGAGTCAACGATATTTCTGGTAGGCATAGCACTTTTATTTGTGGTAACTATTGTGCTATCCATTTTCGAACATCGATTCATTCATATGCGCTATAGGAAGCGTCTGGAGAAGATGAAAAAGATGCTTGAAAATGGATGAGTTCAGGATGTCTAATAAGAATAGCGGACCAGATGGATCAGTCCTTTACAAACTAAATTGGTCGTTTACAAAGTAGACATGAGTTGGGAGTTAAATTATGATTAAGATGGGGTTTTAACGAAAACTCCGCTTATCATGAAAAAACTCAAATTATCACTTATCATGCTGTCCTCCTTTTTCTGGGCCTGCCAGCAAGACGAACCCGCAACACCGGAAGACTTTGGCCATCTCACTTTAGGGATCACGGTGAAAGTAGAGTCTGAACCCGCTTCTGGCCGTATATCGGCAGTAAATACTGATGACTTCAAAGTCACGATTTTCCGGGCTGATGGCTCGGAATATCTGTTCATCGACCCATTCTCTAGTGCTCCTCCAGAAGTACAACTCCCAACGGGTGTGTACTATGTGGAAGCGCACAGCAATGACCTGGTGGAAGCGGCTTT
>JAMWZA010000060.1 GCA_024305105.1 Marinoscillum sp. | reverse complement strand
CCCCAGTAGTATGGGTGCTCATAAGATTTCATGGTTTCCAGCTGAGCATTTCGGAATGCTGTTCGCAGTGGCTGTTTTTTGACCATCATGTTGGCATAAAATGTACTCATCAGCTCTTGGGTAGCCGCATCGTCTACTTTCCACAAACTCATGACCATCGTTTTGGCACCAGCTACCATAAATGCTCGCTGCAGACCATAAACCCCTTCTCCAGATTGTATTTCTCCTTTGCCTGTTTCACATGCAGAGAGTACCACGAGCTGCGTTTTTGAAAGCGGTAAGTTGAGCGCTTCGTAGGCTGTCAGAATGCCGTTATCCTCTCCATCGAACGACTGACCTTGCACCTCTTCTGAAGCCCCAGCAAGCATTAGCCCTGATCGCAACAGTGGATTGTCATTGGCATAGTCCACCTGTACTCCAAATACCTTGTTGGTGGCTGATTTGTCCTCTAAAAAGAACCCGTGTGTCGCAATGTGCATGTACTCCGGATTGTTCACTTGCTTAATGGCTGACTCGGACGCATCGCTTTCGGTCAAAACACTGGCAGTGACACTGCTTGCACTCATCGCACTTTTGATCATTTCCACTTCTTTTTTGGTGCCCGGCAGTGGAACAATATCGGCTGACCCGTATTTTGGAAAACCAACCAAAAAGGCCGTTCCTTTTATTCCTACACTTGTCTGGCTCAGCAAGTCTTTGGGGTTACCCACATAGTTAAGATTTACTTGCTCCAGCACATATTGCCCCGCTGAGGACTTCAGTGTATTCAGGTTCACCTGATTGTATGCTCCATCAGGAGATAAATAAAGGGTCGTCTTACCATTTAGTTGATCTGCTATAGGCTGCCAAAAAATATCATATGAATACTCATCAGCCAATTTCTGCTTGATCAGGTTGCTATACAGTTTGTAATACCGCGTATCCAGTTCATCACCCTGATCAAATTTGATCAAACGAACTTCTTGTTGATCAGCATAAATAGCGGCATAGGTCTTATTGCCGGTCAATGCTCCATCAAAAATTGGATAATGAACAACTTCTACCAGTGCTTCATCGGACTTCAACCCATTGACTATTTGCTGATAATCGATTTCGTTAGAAACGAACGCATTGGCAAAAGCTGCAGACTGCTTACTCAGTGCTCTTTCAGACTGGTTGGCAGCTGATTCAATGGAATCAATGTTGATTTTTTGCTCCGTGATTTCCTCTTTGGAAAAGCTGTAGTAGGTGGAGAGCATTCGCTTTTGGTCCTGCCACTGCTCATAAAGTGCGATCAGCTCGTCATCCCCACTTGACAAAATGGTGTTTCTAATCTTGGTGCTGGCATTGAGTAACAACCCTTTTGTCTGGATCCGGTAATTGAGCATGTCTTTAACCAAATCTGGATGCTGCATCGCCTGATCCGCTACAAAATTGTAAAAGGTAAAGAATCTGGGCTTTAACTGAGACCAGTACTTGGTCTTCTCCACCTCACTTAGCGATGGGAAAAACTCATTGATAAACCCGAGGCTCGACTCTAACACCTCTGAAAAATAGATTTTAGCCGTATCTATCTCGTTTCTCTGCCAGGCCAGTACGGCCAGGTTCTGCTTGGACTCCACAGTTTTGGGGTGGTCTGCCCCAAGCTTAGTCAGTTTGGTAACATGCGACGATTCCAGCATGTCCGCAGCATCCGCCAGGTTTCCTTCATACAGATACACCTGACCCAAATCAGATTGCGCAGTTGCTGTTGATAAATGATCAGATCCGAACTTTGATTGATAAATGGACAAACTCTCCTCCAGAAACTCTTTGGCCTTATCCGTCCTACCAGAAACCATGTATAGAGATGCCAGGTTATTGAGCATGTGTGCATAATCAGGATCGGATTTTCGGTTAAGTTTTAATCTGCTCGTTTGAATATCCAGCGCTTCATTATAGGTATCTTCTGCACCTTTGTAATCACCACTTTCTTGTTGGATCAATGCTTTATTCGTCAGAAACTGCACGTAGGTCCCAGACTTTTCGCGAAGTTCCTCCTCAGCGATTACCAGACACTGGTCCATGTAGTCCAGAGCCTCCTCATATCTCCCCATGTACTGAAACAAAATGCCCATGTTGTTCAATGCGATGGCATAAGGCACAGATTGGTCACCTTCTACTTTCTTTATCAATTCCAACGAAGATCCCAGACTAGATTCTGCTTCGGATAATTGCCCTTGATTGAAAGCCAATACGGCCAAATTGTTCTTTTCCGCCGCATATCCAGCAGTACTTTTTCCATAATACTCTTCCCATCCTTTGAGTGCCGCAGTAGTCAGTTCTTCTGCTCGGTCAAACCTCCCCATATCACTATACAGTAATCCGAGTGACCCAAGGGTCTTGAGATAGATCGGATCTGAGGATGAACCCATGGTCTCATAAGCTATTTTGGCTCCGGTCAGGTAAACCTCTCCCATGTAATAACCACGTTTGGAATAACTAAGCCTTCCTAGTTCGTAAAGGTCTCTGGCTTTTTCCTGATCCGTCTTCTGTTGCCCGTCTTTTAACAGAAAGCCCGCTGCCTTGACCAGCCGTTCGCCCTCTTGCTGGTTTTGAAAGGACTCGGTTTTGTCCAGAAAGGCAATGGCATAATTGAATGAGGTCGTATCATACTCATCCTGTTTTTCGTCCGTTTTCTCAACCAGCTTTTCTTTAACTACTTCGGATGCCTTCTCCTTGAGTGCTTTGCCGAGACTTCCAAACTGGGAATAAACCGGACTGATTATGCCAAGGAGCATGATGATAGGAAATGTGAATCTACGGAGCATAGTGGTTTGTTTATCTACATCAAATTTATATAATGGCTTAGACTATACCATGAATCTCCTTTTCTGACTTAACCCTCATTTATTCCCACTCATCATTTTTACAGCCATAAATTCCTTTCACATTTTTTCTTACTTCTCATTTCTTTTATTTTCGCCATCCGCTAGTTAAAACACATAATTCATGATGAAATATCCAGCTATACTTTTACTCCTCTTATCATTTTCGTTTGTTTCTCAGGCACAACAAGCCATGTCATTCACTCAGGCAACTGATCAGGGGATCAATCTTCAAGAGCTGGACAGCACTTATAAAAGTGGGATTCATTCGGATGCATCGAAAGCGGTTTTTGCGGGTCAGCAAGACGAATACATCCAGGCATACTACTCCATGCTCCATGAGCTTAGCACCTACCTAAATCAAAATGAATTTAAATGGGGTGGTCAAACAAGATGCTTCAACCGGATTTACTTTGCTGAAGATGGGTCTATCGATTACTTTCTATACAACTTTAAAGAGGGTGAAATTGCTGAGGATCGCCTAACACAGTTTTCCACACTTTTAGGTCAATTCATTAAAGACTACAAATTTGCGTTGTCCAAAGACGTGAAGTTTGCTCAGTGTAGCCCAGTGAACTATCGGGATCCTATTTAATCCGTTTATAGGTCAATTCACTCCAACTTCTATTTGCCTTCACTTCAAGATTTAATGCTTGATAATGAAATTAATCCATCAATAAAATTTTATTTTTCCCAACATATTCATAATTTTCTTGAACAATATTTTAATAAAAGTTCAATTAATTATAAATAAGTTAATTATTGAAGGCTTTTAATATCAATTCATCAATTGACCCTGAAATTCTGGCATGCGGAACTGAGATTCGTTTAAAAAAGGATCAAATTCTGACCCAGCAATTTGCCAAGGCCAATCATTTTTATCTGCTCAAAACAGGGACGGTGACTTTTTCATTGTCTCTGGATGATTCGCGGGGTGAAATACTTGTGGGTGAAAGTAACGAGAAAGGAGCACCTATTGGCTGGAGCGGATTCAATCCGCCTGGCAGGTACGCCACCACTGTTGTCGTGGCTTCCAATTCAGCCACCTTCATCAAGTGGACGCATGATCAACTTCGAGAGCTTTTCAATTCAGATCCAGAGGCGGGAACCTTATTTCTTCGTGAAGTATGCGCCAATGCAAGGAATTTAATCAAAGGAGCCATCAATAAACTGAGCTCTGTGGGGCCTTCTCTGCCCATTACAGAATCACTCAAACCAGAAGAATTTACCATTACTCAACAATCACCAGATGAAGACCTAATCAAGTTTCTGCGAAAATCATCCTTTTTTGAGGTGTTTGAAGAAGCTCCGTTAGAGTTTCTGGCACAGGGTGTAGAGCGCCGGGTCTATCATGCCAATGACACCATCTATGAGCAGGGCGGAGATCCTGACGGAATGTATATCTTAGGAAATGGCAAGGTTCGCTTTAGCTACTTTGATGCTAATGAAGAAAGCATCAGCTTTCGACAAATCAATACGCCTGGGTATCTCGTAGGCTGGGGAGGTGTTATCAATCTCCCCAACATGATCAATGCGCATGCCGTGCGGGAGTCATTGGTTTACTACATTTCTAAAGAAAGCCTTTCGCGTATACTCAAACTGAATCCGAGATTCGCTCCGATGTTCTTTAGAAGGTTGCTGTGGCTCATCAGCCACCAACTTCAAGCCATCAGAGCGCGCATCATAGCTTCCCGCTTCAATCATGAGATCACGGCCATTGGCAATCTTATTGATCAAAACAGCGCCAAACTTGACCTCTGGTCGCCACTGCACAAAATACCACACCTACTTGATGATAAACTCACTGTCGGTGATGCCCTGGATACACTGGAGCATTTAAAATCCAAAGGGTCAGCCCTAGAAAAAAACATTGCTAATACAGCATGGGAACTGTTAGAAGAAATCAGAAAAGAACATGATTTCTACAACGGACTGGTGAACGTTTACAACAGTGTTGTCAAAGCTCCTGACCAACTACCTCCTGATGAAATCAGGAAAGCCAATGCGCTGGAGTATCAAAAACTATTTGACGCGGGCAATTACTTTATTGCAGGTGAAGAAAACCTACCGGATCAGCCCGGAAATATCTTTATCTACAACCACCTGAGAAATCATCCTTACAACACATTACCGAATCAATTCCAAATTACGCTGGATTCGCATTTTATAAGCGCCATGATATTGATGCGCAAATATGGAGATCCGGGGTTACGTATTGTTCGAATAGGGATGAGCAAAGAGTATGCACATCAGGAATATTATCAGCGACTAGGACACATTGATGTCTTTACCGAGGAATCTGGCAAAAAGAACAGCAAGCAAAAGAAACAGGTGCGTCAGATGTTTTTCAACGAAGCTGGATCACATCTTATGAGCGGAGGAAACCTGATCATCAGCCCTGAGGGCAACTCCTATTCCACAGAAGAAACGCCGGGACCTTTTAAGCCGGGAGCCTTCAAACTGGCCCTGTCAATGAAGAAGGAACCATGGATCGTCCCGATCGCTGTTGCCAACTTTGACAAGCGTGTCCGGAACAACCGCTTCGGATGCATCATTTTACCTCCGTTTAAGGCATCTGAGTATATTAGCAATGCAGAAGATAAGTTAGAGATGAATGACTTCCTGAAAGACTACCAGTCCAAATACAAGGATTATGTAGCAAAAGCCATCTCTGCGAGTAAAAAAACACATCAACCCGATGGAAATAATCAACATGGAATTTGAGAGCGAGATAGAGGACTTGGAGAAACAGATTATTGATTATCCAAACAAAGAGGACCTGGTGGTGTTTTACGGCAGTTCCTCTTTTCGTCTGTGGGAATCACTCCATAATGACATGAAGCCACTAAACGTTATCAACCTCGGATTTGGAGGGTCTTCTTTCTCCTGGTGCATCTACTACTTTGATCGCTTGTTCACCAAAATCAAGCCCAAGCACATCGTTATCTATGTAGGTGATAATGACCTGGCCAATGGAATACCACCAGAAAAAGTGGTCAAAAAATTCCAAATGCTGGCGAACCTGATCAGAACGGCTTTCCCGAATGTGCCAATGGACTTTATTACGATCAAGCCAAGTCCGATAAGAACTTACCTGTTGCCTGAGATTAAACTTACTAATAACCTGATTCGAAAAGAATTGATGGGGATTAAGAAAGCATCTCTGATTAACGTCTTTGACTCAATGCTCAATGAAAACGGTGTAGCTCGTCCCGAACTCTACCTGGAAGACGAATTGCACATGAATGAAAAAGGGTATAAAATCTGGAAAGGTGTGGTTCGGAAGCATTTTGGGATTTAACTTCAGGCTCTAAACAATCAGTAGCTCAGAACCTGAAGCTCACAAGAGTTTAATCTCTACCATATAACTCTTTCCCGGCTGGCTCATACTTATCCCCTTCTGTCCAGAATATTTCTCCATCATAGTTACCAATCAAACTCACAGCATAAATATATGCTTTGGAGTATTTGGTGAGGTAGTCATAATCCAACGTTTGTGGCTCATCAGCTGGCTGATGGTAGTACTTGGTGATTTCCTCGTTCATCTCCGTATATCCCGGATCAAAAGAAACGGCAGGCACGCCTTTTGCCGCGAAACTCACGTTATCAGAACGGTCATAGTAATTTTCCTCAGGTAAAGGGTCATCAATAGCTTCTAATCCAAATGCTTCTGAGGCTTTGGTAAACAGATCGGTCACCGAGGTTCTGTTAAAGCCCACTACTGTTACTTTAGAAACGTCATTGTATCCTCCTGTGTCTGTATTTAAATCATATACGGTTTTCTCCAATGGAATCACTGGATGCGCAGCATACCAGCGACTCCCTAGCAAGCCCTTTTCTTCTGCATTGCATGCTAGAAATGCAATAGACCGCTTGGGAGGATGATTGGCAAGGTATTCTGCTGCAGTGAGCATGTTGGCCACACCTATGCCATTGTCTCTGGCTCCATTCCAGATGGAATCACCTTCTACCTCACTGACGCCTACATGATCAAAGTGCGCAGTAATCATGATGACTTCCTCTTTCAGTTTAGGGTCTGTACCTTCTATGTAGCCAACGACGTTTGGCACCTTAATGACTTTGTTTCCCTGACCTGCGATATTCATGGAAGCGGTTGTACCCTCTTCCAATGACTCAAAATAGCTCAGTAGAGATCCGTCCTGATCAAGCAACCATGCTGATGGAAATCCGGCTTCTTCCTCATCTCCCTCTGCACCTTCGTACAGACTGTATTTTTCTCCCGAGAAGTAATACTTGATCAGTTGCCACGGGTATCTCCCCGGTTTAAATAGCTCTATCAAAGCCACAGCTCCGGCTTTCTCCACTGCTTGTTGTTTCTGTATGGTGTATGGAGTTAACCGCTCGCTTGGGTTTCCATTACCTGTTTTAGCCGCCACTATTTTGCCTGCTAAGTCCAGACCTTCCAAGTCGTCTTCCAGACCATAACCGACATAGATTACTTCACCACTAAAAGATCCATTCTTGGCTGTGTAGAATACCATATCGTCTTCCAAAGCAAATTCTTTATCTCCCACAGTGAGACTGGCCCGTTGAGGACTTACGGCCTTCATTAAGGAAACTTGCTGAAAATATGAATCAGCACCTGGAGCTGGCTGTACGCCGTATGAACTAAATCTTGTAGCAATGTAACGGGCAGCTATTTCGTTTTCAACAGTGCCGGTATTTCGTCCGCGCATTTCATCTGAAGCGATAAAATACAAATGACTTTTAAGCTCCTGTTGATCGATTTCCGCATTCAGGGATTTAACAGTTTTTTGAGCGCTCGCGCTGATCATTCCAATCATCGCAATTAAAACGAATAATTTCCTCATCATAGTTGTTTGGTTTCAACCTGTAAAATAATCAAGGACCTCTAGTGTCCGAAACTGGATTGTTCAGCCGGTGTGAAATGACTTATAAGTGGTACTCAATAAAAAAGCCCGGCTTAACCGGGCTTTTAATGTCTTACTTAAACTTAGGATGTTTTTGGCCAGGAAAGTTCTCTTCAAAGAAGTCTCCATATTCGCCAATCGTTTTCTTCATGTCCTTTCTTAGCCATAGAATTCCTAAAAGGTTGGGCAAGGTCATTAATGCAATCGTAATTCCAGAAAGCGTCCAGATTATGGTGGTATCCTGAAAAGACGCAAAAAAGAAAGCCACCACATAAACGATTCTGTAGTAGATCACGGACTTGGTTCCGAAAAGGAAGGTCATCGCCCGATCCCCATAATAAGACCAGCTGATGGCCGTACTAAAGGCAAACAAAAGCAGTCCGATAGAAACAATATACTGCCCATAGTCTCCAAAGAACCCGCGATTAAAGGCGATAGCTGTCAAAGGCGCACTATGAACCAATGACTCTCCAATAAACTTCAATGGTCGATCATCTACAATGGATCCGTTTTCGATTGCGACGGACCCGCTAAATAGTTCTTCTTCTAACAGTCCTTCATTTTTGTATACCAGCACATTATCAGCAAAACTTCTGGAGTGGATTAAGGTGATATCCTCATTTTGAATTTCCCCTTCAACCACGTTTAGTGATCCCGTAAACACAGGCAATTTCTCCACATCATTCAAGTGCTTGTAGATCGATTCGGCGTTATCAGGATTGGACTCTTTGAGACTTTCACTTAAAATCTCAATCTCCGTATAGTCAAATTGATTTTGGTGCTTTTCTGCCCATACACCGGATGACAATAACACAAGGCCGGTTACCGTACAGATAACAATGGTATCAATGAATGGCTCCAAAATAGCCACCATACCTTCAGACAATGGTTCGTTGGCTTTGGCAGATGCATGAGCGATTGGTGCGGACCCTTGACCAGCTTCATTGGAAAACAAGCCACGACCTACACCTCTATTGAAAGCAAAAGCAAGGTTAGCACCGATAAAACCACCAGTAGCAGCAGAACCAGTAAAGATATCTCCAAAGATAGCCGTCAATGAAGGCCAGATGTTTTCCACGTTAGCAAAGATGACAGCAAAGGCACCAATGAAATAAACTATCGCCATACCCGGAACCAGCTTAGAAGTAACTGCAGCAATTCGCTTGATGCCACCAATAATTACCAAACCAAGAAGCACTGCTAGGACTGCTCCTGTTAATATCTGATCAATTCCGAATGTGGATAGTAACGTACTGGAAATACTATTAATCTGAGGAAGACTACCCGTTCCAAAGGAAGAAAGCACGGTAGCAAAGGCAAAGATTGCTGCTAACCATTTTAAGTTGACTTTCTTACCGTTAAACTTAAACTCCGCATTTTTCATGTAGTACATCGGACCACCGGCCATGGTACCATCCGCTAGTTTGGTACGATACTTATGCGAAAGCGAAACTTCTACAAACTTGGTACACATACCCACTGCCGCGGTTACCAGCATCCAAAATAGAGCCGCCGGCCCACCAAGATGAACCGCAAAAGCCACTCCTGCTATGTTACCGGTGCCTACTGTGCCTGAAAGAGCTGTAGCCAGTGCCTGAAAGTGAGAGGTGTCCCCTGGCAGGTCACTGCGGTCGTACTTTCCACTAACGATTCGCAGCGCATGACGGAAAAATCGAACCTGAGGAAATTTGAGGTATATGGTGAAAAACAAGCCAGTTCCTAATAGTGCGTATGGAAACCAAACAGCACTACCGATAAAACTGTCAATTAGTTTAAGAAACTCGTTTACTTCTAGCATAAAATAGTTTATAAGTGGGTTTTGTCAATCCGACAAAAGTAATGATTCTGAACAAAGTATTCTTCCTATGGAATTGGTCTTTGGATTTGATATCTTCATTGCATGATTGGACTGGCTAAAATCATTTTAAAAATCCTACCATGGCTCCTGGTAGTTGCTTTGCTTTCCTGGATGTTGATCGAGGAGAAACTGGGTTTCGAATTGCAGGAGGGCAATAAAGAAGTATACCAGAGCACCATTCTTACACGAATGGAATCCATGGGTAAAATGGAACTGGTCAAATACAATTTTCAGGAAGTGACGGAAATCAAGAAAGAAATAGCTAAAATAGACCTGAAGCTCTTCAAACTTCCAACTACGATGGCGCCAGATTCCAAAGCGGTCTTAATTAGTCAGGGAAGTGCGGCAGGATGTATTGACCTGAAGGCAATTAAGCCGAAGGATATTAATGAGATCAACGATACCATCTACATTTCTCTTCCTCAACCCGAACTTTGCTATTTCAAAATCGACTTAGCCAACTCTCGGATTTACGATCTGGAAATTTCGGGATTGTCCAAAGAAAACCGAAAACTCTTTTTGGATGAACTCTACCAATTGGCCGAAAACAAGATCCATCAATCTGCATTAGATATGGGTATTCTGGATCAGACCATAGAAAATGCTGAATTGGTTTTGAAGCCATTATTTGAAGAAATAGCTGGCAAGCCTGTGGTTCTAAAATTTAGGCTAGACCAGCAGGTGATCAACCCACTCTAAGCTCCACACTACGAATGGTAAATATCAAATTAAGCTATAAGTGAAGTTTTGAGACTTGACTCAAACCACCACATGTTCCATGATAATGTCATAGACAAATGAAGCCGCCAGTTTCGCTGTACGCCCATCGTCATAGCGTGGGCTGAGCTCGGCAATGTCGAAACTGATTACCTTCTTGGTAGAAAAAACATGATGGATTAACTCCCTGATAACTTGTGGGTCGACTCCAAAAGCTGCTGGAGCACTCACTCCCGGAGCATAGGCTGCCGGCATTACATCCAGATCAAGGGTCAAATAAAGATGATCTACTGAATTGATAAATGTATCTATTTGATCCAAACTAGTCTGAATACCCTTTTCCAAATCGCGTTGAAGAATCAACTGCTGACCAGCATCATGATGTACATCAAACAGCACTTTTTGATTCCCAGCAGGATTAATGCCGATAGGCAGGTAGTTAAATTCATTACCAGAACTCCTACAATCATCCAGAATTTGCCGAAACGGTGAGCCCGAATGAGGACCATTGGGATACGATCGAAGATCAAAGTGAGCATCCAGATTGATCACTCCTATTTTCCTTCCATTCCCAAGAAACTTCCTGATTCCGGTATAATGCCCATATGAAATCTCGTGGCCTCCTCCCAGCACTATTGGCAAATAACCATTTGACAACAACAAGTCGACGTGATCGGCAAGCTCCATTTGAGAGCCTTCAAGATTAGATCCGTCGGTGAGGACATCTCCTACATCAGATATTGGCTGGTCATTGGGATTGAAATGTAATGCCATCTTACTCAGAGCACTTCGCATGGCATTGGGGCCTTCAACAGCTCCTACCCTTCCAGAATTGCGTTTTACCCCTTCATCGGATTGATATCCAAGAAAAGCAATTTGGCGACTCTGCGTTTTAGGCAACTCCGAAATAGGTACACAACGCACTATCTGATGCCAGTAAAAAGTATCCACCGTACCCACTGGATCAATCCGACCACTCCACTTTTGCTTATCCGGCTCTTGATAACTCAAACCAATTCTCCTTTCTTCCAAACCATGTCTGGCTTAATTTTACCCTGATTGTAAAAAACATCGCGGTAGTCACTGATCGGAAATGCGATCATGTCCGCCAACATGCCTTTTGCTAATGTGCCTCGATCTTTCAACCCAAGTGCTGCCGCGGCTCTAAAGGTAATGCCTGCCAAAATCTCTGCACAAGACAGCTTTTCATAGATTCCCAGAAGTGATGCCTGTACCAGCAAATCCCCCATTGGCGCTGAACCCGGATTCCAATCCGTAGAAATAGCAAGCGCTGCTCCCGCATCCAACAATTTCCGCGCAGGAGTATACTGCATTCCCAACCCAAGTGATGCGCCAGGAAGTGCCACTGCCACCGTATCTGAGTCGGCCAATAATTTAATTTCTTCTGCCCCAGATGCTTCCAGATGATCCGCACTTAGAGCACCGACCTTTACGGCTAACTCACTGCCACCAGTTGTAAACTGGTCTGCATGAACTGTAATGTCAAAGCCCAGCGCTTTCGCTTCACGCAAATACGGTTCCGCAATATCAACGGTAAAGGCATTGTCCTCAACGAAAATATCAACTCGCCTGGCCAGTCCCTTTTCTTTAAGTGTGGGAAGGAGATCTTTCACAATGTGCGCAAGAAATTCTTTTTTATCCAGTCCTTTAGGGCAAACGTGTGCTGCAAGGCAAGTCGGGATCATATCTATTGGCAAAGTGCCTTGAGCAGACTGAATCGTTTCCAGTATTTTGAGCTCATGTTGCGGCTCTAAACCATATCCAGATTTTACTTCCACGGTGGTCACACCATCTTTCAGGTGACGTCTGGCTCTTTGAATTAATCCAGCTCTCAGTTCATCTGCTGTAGCCTCTTGTGTCTTCTTCACAGAATCAAAAATACCACCACCTGTAGCAAGGATTTCCTGATAGGTCTTCCCAGCCATGCGCATGGAATAATCCTTGGCTCGGTTGCCACCCCAAACCATGTGTGTATGACAGTCAACTAAACCCGGGATGAGTACATGATCGCCTTCTATTTCAACGATCTCTAAAGAATCAGATTTCAAAGGTTGTTCGTCCAGAATCGAATCAACTCGACCATCGATAACTTTCACCCACTGGTCAGTGAGTATCTGCAGGTTTTCGTCAGCCAGACTTCCTTTCAAAGACAGGGTGGTCAGTGGAAGTATTTGTCTGAAGGGGCCAATAATTTTCGGGTTGTTCATTTGTTCATTTTAAGCTTAAGTAAATCAGACAAGGATGATTCTGATTTAATAACCATACTTTTCTTTCCAGCGATTACGCAAAAACTTTCGCATTTCTTCCTCTCTTGGGTTTTTGCCCGGATTATAGAACTGTGTGTCGCCAAGCTCCTCTGGAAGAAAATCCATGTAAGCGAAATTCCCCGGAAAATCGTGGGCATATTTATAGCCCTTACCATACCCTTGATCCTTCATTAATTTAGTTGGAGCATTCCTTACAGGCATAGGCACCGGTAAGTCCCCACTTTTCAAAACTTCTTGCTGTGCCCTATTGATAGCCATGTAGCTGGCATTGCTTTTTGGCGAGCAGGCCAGATAAGTGACACACTGCGATAAGATAATTCTGGATTCTGGATACCCAATGACATTCACAGACTGGAAGGTAGTATTTGCCAGCACTAAAGCCGTGGGGTTAGCGTTTCCAATATCTTCTGAGGCTAAAATCAATAACCTTCTCGCGATGAATTTAACATCTTCACCACCTTCAATCATCCGTGCGAGATAATAAACCGCAGCGTTTGGATCACTCCCTCTAATCGATTTAATAAAAGCAGAAATGATGTCATAATGCATTTCTCCTTTCTTATCATAAAGAACTGTTTTACGCTGTGCTACGTCGATTACGCGTTCATCATTCAGCTCTGATTTGCCATTTTTCTCAAAACTCTTCACCACCAGTTCAAAGAGATTGAGAAGCTTCCGAGCATCGCCGCCAGATAGATTGAACAATGCCTCGGTTTCTTTCACATCGATGCTAAGCTTTTTCATCTCCACATCTGTGGTCATGGCTTGATCTACAATGCTGCGAAGGTGCTGTTTATCCAAATGATTGAGCGTATACACCTGACATCTGGACAGCAGTGCTGCATTGACCTCAAAGCTCGGGTTCTCCGTGGTAGCTCCAATCAACGTAATGGTGCCTTTTTCTACCGCTCCTAGCAAGGCATCCTGCTGACTTTTATTGAACCGGTGAATCTCATCAATAAACAATATCGCCTTGCTCCCGGATCGGATGTTATTGATCACTTCTCGCACATCCTTTACTCCAGAACTAATGGCGCTAAGCGTATGAAATGACATTTTCACCTGGTTGGCTATGATATTCGCCAAAGTAGTCTTACCTGTTCCCGGTGGTCCCCACAGTATCATTGATGGAATTCTCCCGGCCTCAATAGACCTTCTCAAAATACCCTTTGATCCTACCAGATGCTCCTGACCAATTAACTGGTCTAGCGTAGTAGGTCTCATTCGCTCTGCAAGTGGTGAATTATCCTGAAACATGATTGGGCTTAAAGTTATTCGTTAATTTTAAGTATTCCTGACAGCTATGAAAAACCTATTGATTTTTACGATTTCAGTCTTTTTATCCTTGATGGTAGGTGCTCAAACCAAATATGAGGACAGTCTTCGGCTGGAATCCACGATCGATTGGCTTGAAGATAAGCTGACTTACAATTATTACAATGAAAACGATGACGAGTGGTGGATCAACAGGTTCACATTTAATAAAGGCTCTGAATCGGTTACCATAAAAAATATTGCATCCCCTCATCTGGAAGCAGTAACAGATAAAACATACCTTCAGCTCAACTTCCGGCTTCAAGAACTAAACCCCTACACCATACAAATCGCGGAAAATGAAAACAATGCAGGTAGACTCGTTAAAGGTAAAACCATACGAATAGGAGCGTACAACAAATCAATCAAAAGGGTTAAAAATGGACGTCTTTCTAACAATCAGTCGTTTCTCTACTTGTCGATTCCACATTTTTTCGAGGATAGTCTGCAGAACTATACTGAAACTATAGGACTAAGGTTAGAAGAGGCGATAAGACTTTCCACCCGTATTTATAATCAGAGTCATCAGCAAAACATGGCCTCTATCCAGAGCATGCTTGCCGGAAAATTTACTGAACCCTCGGGCAATACGTGGATAATCGATGAAATCTTCAATAAGACATTTGAGGTCTCGGTGGTATCAGCATCTGATGATCTGCTTGCGAAGCACTTCGTTCAGCTGGGTGATGAACTAATTGTCAACTCTATTACTGGAGAAGGTATGTCCCAATTTGCTCTTAGCACGTCCGATGCCCCAGAAATGACATATACCAGTAAGGAGTTAACGATTCTGTTTCGCAATACAAACGAATTCATTTGGACAATTGGTTCTACTCCTGTAATACTGGTCAGAGATTGGCGAGAAGAATATTTAGAAGCGAAATACCGGTAAAAAAATAATCCCAGGATATTCCCGGGATCATTTTAGTTTGGTTGTTTAGGGTAACATTGTTTAATTATCTGATCGGGTCTTAAGTCCTAGACTGTTCACTACTTCTCCATAGAGCTCCATCTCAGACGATTTGGGGTTATAATGTTGTGTCAGGAATGAAAAACATTGGGCTACAAACGTTCTTTTTTCCTCTTCAGATTGAAAACTAATTGTGTCCAATTCCTCCCACTCTTCCAGCACTTCCAGCGTGTCTTCTTTTGGCACACCCAAATGCTGCCCGACTACTACAATTTCCTCCACCCTGGCCTTTGGGTTCCTCACCAATTTGGCGAGTGTACACAAGGACTGCATGGTTTCTCGGTCAATTTCTGTGAAAGTCATACCTACAGGATTTGATCATTGTATAGGTACAATATTAACCATTGCAAACGTTTGCAAAAAGGTTTTCTAGAGAAATATTTTAACACTTCAGTCTGTTAATCGATTAGTTATATAATTTCGAATAAGTCTTATCTGTAACTGATGATCTCCAAACAAAACAACGCAAACATTGGAAATTTTTTATTTCGCTATCGAGGTGAAATTCCTGTGCTTTTTTTAGTCGTTGGGCTTTATGTCAGATACAATCATTATGAAGCAGGCAACATTTATGATGCCTATTATGATTTGGCTTGTTTAGCTGTTTCTCTGTTTGGCTTTGGTCTTCGAATCCATGCCGTAGGATATTCTCCGAAAGGCACGTCGGGAAGAAATACGAATAAACAGCTGGCCACTAATCTGAATATGACAGGCTTATATTCCATCGTGAGGCATCCCCTTTATTTAGCCAATTTTATCATTTGGCTTCCCATTGCCATGCTGAGTCACAGTACTCTTTTTCTACTGGCTTTTTTGTTCTTTTTTATTGCCTTCTATTGGCAAATCATCAAAGTCGAAGAAGCCTTTTTGAAAAAGAAATTTGGTAGATTTTACCTGGATTGGCGACAACAAACGCCTGCATTTATCCCTAACTTTTTGCTTTACAGCAAGTCATACATGGCATTCAACTGGAAGAAGGTTTTGCGGAAGGAGAAAAATGGTATCGTTGCGATTTTTCTGACTTACTTTCTATTTCAGATTGCTCATGCAATTGGTTCCCACCAAAGCATCGCCCTGTTTATACATGAGAACGTCTTCTGGATCATCATGCTAACCATTTCTATTGGATACTACTTTATCATGAAGATGCTCATGATCAGATCAGCCTGGATCTATGCCAAGAAACCTACCAAATGAGTTTTTCCGAGATCAAAAGACACCTGGCACTGCTGCTAGTAGGAATTCTATACGGGGCTAACTATAGTGTTGTAAAGTCTGTCACACCTGAATACTTAGCACCTTTCGGCTTTATTGTCATCAGGGTTTTTGTGGCAACCTCACTGTTTTGGGTTTTAGGATTCTCCAGTACGCAAAAAATAGACTGGCGCTCAGATTGGAAAAGAATTGTGCTCTGTGCCTTTTTCGGTGTTGGCATCAATATGCTCTTCTTTTTTAAAGGTGTAAGCTTGACATCTGCGATCAATGGCTCCATTATCATGACGCTCACACCAATAATGGTGTTCATTACTTCAGCTATTATTATCAAGGAAAGAGTCACTGCACTCAAAATAATCGGCTTAATAATCGGCCTTATTGGAGCACTGATGATTATCTACCAAGGCTTTGGAACAAGCTATGAAGGAGACTGGCGCGGAGATATTTTGGTCATTCTAAATGCGCTAAGCTACGGTGCCTATCTGGTTATCGTAAAACCGCTCCTATCAAAATACGATCCCATTACACTGGCCAAATGGATTTTTTTAATTGGTTGTTTTATTGTACTTCCTTTCGGGTGGTCTGAGTTTTGGAATATCCAATGGGCATCATTGCCTTCACACACATACTTTGGGATGGCCTACGTGATCGTGGGCGTAACTTTTCTAGTGTATATCATCAACATTTGGGCGATGAAAAAAGTGAATCCTTCCACTATCGGTGCATACATCTACGTACAGCCAGTCTTTGCTGTACTTATAGCTAGTGTATTCTATGGTGAAGTGCTCACTACGATTCACCTGATTGCTGCTCTTTTGGTATTTACAGGTGTCGGCTTAATCGTACGACCAATTAAAGGTTGACGGTTTCATAGTACACCAGATACCATCTCCCTTTTATCTTTTGAAACCTTCGTTCTACTGAAAATCCGGAATCGCGCAACCAGACTTTGTCTATTACTTCCGTATCCTTTCGGGTAATCTCGGTATCGTATTCTGGATCACTGATGTCGGTCACTTTCTGTACATGAGGCTCCCAGCCATCTCTGGTCCATGATTCTCCTCCATCAATGGTCACATATTCTCCTTCTAAAGGAAACTTGACACGGGATAGTTGAAACGCCGTATCGGTATGGAATTGATCATAGAAAGTATCAAAAGATTCATCAATACTGCCCACGGTTATCGTCTTTTTACAAGACACCGATAAACCAAGCACGATAATCATAGAGAGTGGTAAAATGAGGTTGCGCATACAGTTGAATTGTAAAACGAAAATAGTCATGATTACTTAAGCAACAACATGTAGGATAGTGAAAGACTGAAATAATTACTCGCAGGGTAGTCAAAGGTTTCGCCGGGTAAAGCAATAGGAATACTGTAAGTATAATTGCACAGCATCGACCATTTACCAACTGTGAAGGTAATCGGCACATAAAGCGCATAATTCATTAGGCCAAAGACGTTTTGTGATTTTACCTGTGCATTATGATAGTCTAATATGATTTGATCAATCTCATCATCGCCAAAGGACCTGTTCCTTAAATAGCGATAAGCAGCTAGGTTTCTATTTTCCAACAGCAAGTAACCCAAGCGTCGATAATCAGTTCTATCCAGTTTTGGATAATCACCAGACGCTATGATTTCATAAATCTCTCTAACCGGCGTATCCAATTGCCTGGTGAAAAAGACGGTGTTATTACCCCACTGCACCATAGCGCCAGGTGTAATTGTCACCCGATCCAGAAACCACCAGTTTCTATAAGTATGGTTTATATTTCCTGCCGCTGATAGTCGATAACCTACCTCATTTCCATAATACAGATTAAAGTCTCCGCCTACGTCAAACCAGCCATGTTGATAATAAGCCGAGGCATTGGCGCTTTTATTGAAGGGTTGCGAATCTAACGTGTCGTGGTACAGGTAGAAGTCATGACTCACTGTGGTACTCAGTTTCTTCCAAAATGTGTGTAAATACCCCAAGGACATATTAGTCAGGAAATAGTGCGGTTCATATTCGCTATTCCAGTAACCGGTTACACCCGCATAGAAATCCGTGTGATGAAAAAACGAGGCGCCAGTAGTAAATCCATGTTGGTCAATTCCAAAATCCCGACCTGCAGTGACGATCTTACTCGCATAGCCTCCTCTGAGGCTCAGGACATTGTATCCTTTCTGCTCCAGTAGCAGCAAGCTATCGGCAAGATCGAGCACTGCCATCAGATCATCCTCTCCGCTAAATAGTGTCTCCAACTCAGAGTAAAGAGAGTCTAAGGATGCCCGATCAATGTCTGCGGTGCTCTGTGAACTCGCTGGGTTTGACAAAAGACAGACCAATATCACTATCCAAAAATTGGATAGTGCCAAAACCAAATTCCTCAGTGATACAAAGATTTCTATGGCTTAATTGTTATCTCTTATTTGTTGCCTTCTTTGAAAGTTTTCTCTCTTTTGAGCACGATTTTGAAGTCTTTCCAGCAACATTCTTCTAAAATCCTGCTCAGCTTTTCTCAGTTCAAGCAATTGCTTGTTGCTAATAACCTGATTGAGTCTATCCAGGTATCGTTTATCCAGGTCTAATTCGCGCTCCTTCAATCTTAGTCCACGGTCCAGCAGTTCCTTGGTTTGCTCTTCACTCAGATCTTTATTGTCCAGACTTTTTCTTGCATTGACAAAATCCTGACGTAAATCCTGACGTTGTTGGGTATACTCTCGGTATAGCGGCCAGAATCTCTCAGCCTGCTCTGGTGACAACTCCAACCTTTCCGTGATCAGAGCTATTCGCGCACTTTCTATTTTATCAACACCTGCCTGACTTTGACCAACTAGGGTAAGAGACCAGCTGATTATCAATACTGTTACTAAAGTCTTCATCTCATTTATTCACTATCCAGAAATATCGTACTTATTCATTATCATCTCAAGCTCCTCATCTGACAAATCAAGCTCAGGCAATACACTTTCTTCCGTTTCTATCTCCAATGTACCAAGTTCATCCATTATCTCATATACGGATAGGTCACTGTATTCCAGATAGTGGGCAATGTCTGTATCAGAAACCTCCGCGAGAAGTTCTTCAGGACTCGCCATCTCCCCTTCCTTCAAAAGCATACTCAAAGAAAATATCAATGCCACGGCAGCTGCCACAGCCCCATACCAAACAAACCCTTTACCAGTTGACTGACCCTGACCATCGATTTTGGCTAGAATCCGCTCATCCAAAGAATCCATGTAGCCTGCTGGTGGGTTAAGAACATCCTTCTTAGGGATTTCTGAGAGTTTTGATATGTGATCTTCTCGTTTCATTTGTCTCTTAGATGATTTAAACACCGAAAGGTTTAATCACTTTACTAAATAGTTTTCAATCTTCTTCACGGCGTGATGATAACTGGCCTTCAAGCCTCCCACACTCGTACCCGTAATGGCTGCAATCTCTTCGTACTTTAATTCCTCATAGTACTTGAAGTTAAAAATTAATCGTTGCTTATCGGGCAAAGTAAGAATTGCTTTTTGCAACTTCAACTGAATTTCATCCCCGTCCATTCCTACAGCGTTATCCAGATGCTGCGCTAAGACTTCACGATAGTCTCCAGAAAAAAGCATCCTTCTTTTTTTCTTTCGCAAGAACTGCAAGGCTTCGTTTGATGCTATTCTGTAAATCCATGTAAACAACTCACTGTCCCCGCGGTATCTGTCTATTTCTTTCCACAGCTTAATAAACACCTCTTGTACTACATCATCAGCATCATCATGATCAATCACCATCTTTCGGACCACTCCGTATACACGACTCTTGTAGAGTGATACAAGTGATGTGAAAGCTTTTTGACGAGAAGTTGGATCTTTTAATGAGTCCAACAGAGTGCTTTTGGTGATTTCTTTCATTTCAACAAAAAACAAGCATCATGAAGATGCTTGTCTCTAAGATATCTAATCCCTCACTTTATCCCTCTGTGGTTACAGTGGTAACTTCATCATTGATGGTAACACTATATTCCGAATCACAAGAACCATCACCATAATCCACCGTACGAATCCTTTCTCTTCGTATTCCACTGAGCGTCATCTCAATAACTCCTTCGGTTCTCAAAAAGCCTCCAGAAAGTCGGCATCCAAAATCAGCAATGACGGGCTCTACTATTTCATGACTGAAGCTTCTTCCTTTTGTAGAAACGCCTTCATAAGAACCCGTCAACTTAATGACATTAGTTGACGGATCTCCGTCGCCTTCGCCCTCTAACCACGCTCTGGTGGTAGATCCATTGATGACCATACTGTTTCCATTCGGATAAACCACTGTAAAGTCCACCAGCGATCTGCTCGCAGTTAGTATGTCCTCCTCATTTCGGTTGACATTTCGCAATTCTATACGTCCGAGAAATTGCCTTGCATTGACAAAGTAATCCTCGAAGGTGATTACGCGGTTGGCCAACCCGTCATTAAACTCCCCATCATAGGTGATGAGTACCCGACCGCTTCTGGTTCGACCATAAGGTCCAGTACATCCTTCACCAAAATCAATTGTGACTTGTTTGGCCAGGGTATCCCGAGTGATTTGAACACATTCTTCCCAATAGGACTCCAACCGACCTGCAGTATTCTCAGTCAATTGAGCCTGATACGAAATATCAATCTCCTCATCCGCGTAGTTAGAGACTTCAGTAGAGTTAGAGAAGATTTCCACTTGCTCTGTTTCTGAGAGTTCTATAGTAGATAATTCATCGCCTTCCTGGCAAGAGACCAGAATAAAAACCCCCAGTGCAATTCCGGATAATACAACTAGCTTTTCTATTGATTTAAACCTTTTCATATGCTTCAATTTTTATATGATTTGCCCGTAAGATGATTGGGAAGTGAAAAGGTTTAATCCGGCAGAAAAAAAAATTAGCTGTTTTTTAAAATGACCACTGCTTCATCAAGCTGATTGTCATCAAAACCAAGATGGGTCACGAACCGAATGGCGGCAGGCCCAAACGGCACTGCTGACAATCCAGAGGCCTCCAGGCTCTTGAGTAGTTCCTGAGGTGAAACGCCTTCCAATTCAGCGATGACGATATTGGTTTCAACTGGCAACACTTCTTTGACAAAAGACTTTTCAGCCATCGCTTGCCCAAGAACTTTAGCTCTGGCATGATCTTCTTGCAACCGATCCACATGATGATCAAGGGCATAAAGGCAGGCTGCGGCCAAATACCCAACCTGACGCATTCCTCCACCCAAAACTTTGCGAACTCTTTTTGCTTCTCGAATGGTTTCATTGGACCCCAACAAAACAGAGCCCATTGGCGCTCCTAATCCTTTAGAAAAGCAGATGGAAATAGAATCAAATAGCACACCATACTCCGAAGGCTTTTCTTGGGTTTCTACCAGCGCATTAAACAATCGCGCTCCATCCAGGTGAAGCCATAAGCCATTCTGCTCACATACTTTCTTGATTTTCCGAATCTCGTTAATATCATAGATACACCCACCTCCTTTGTTCATGGTGTTTTCCAACCCAACGAGTCTGGTTCGAGGAAGGTGAATATCGGCTGGATCGTTGATGTTATTTGCTACCAAATCTGCTGTTAACCGTCCCCGATCACCATCGAGCAGCTTTGGCGAAAGCATGGAATTATAAGCCATTCCACCTCCCTCATAAAGATAGATGTGCGATCGTTTGTCACATATGACTTCATCCTGTGGTCTGGTAGCTACTCTAAGGGCTATCTGATTGGTCATGGTACCGGACGGACAATACAATGCCGCTTGCATTCCAAACATCTCAGCCACACATTCCTGAAGCTTATTGACAGTTGGGTCACTTTCAAAAACGTCATCGCCAACTTCAGCAGAAAACATGGCTTCCAGCATTCCTTTTGTTGGTTTGGTGACCGTATCGCTTCTCAGATCAATCATCCAGCTAAAATATCCAATAATACCATAAAAAAAGCCTTCGAAGACAATTGTCCGTCGAAGGCTTCATAATCCACATTTTGAGTAGTTGATCTTTAAGTCAACAAGAATACCACGCAAACAATCGGAGGTTACAGAATGTACGAGAAAAACTATCTTTGACGCAATTCAGATATAACATGATTATTCATTTAAAGAAAGAATCAGATAAGCAACGGATACAGGACCTAATCAACCATACGGCTGGAATCACCTTTGAGCAGTCTGGCCAGACCGTTCTTGTCACATCGTCCAAAATCAAGTCCGTACCCGAAACCTTCCATTCACTGATCGAAGAGCAATTTGTCATGGAATCTGACATCCAATTGGCTCACAATTCTTACATCAAGAAACGATCCGTAAAGATTGGACAACTGGAACTGGGAACCAACCAGTCAACACACCTGATGGCCGGACCATGTAGTGTAGAATCCTGGGATCAATTAGATCGATCTGCCAGCTTTCTTAGTGGCCTGGGAATAAAAACCATTCGCGCCGGATGTTTTAAACCACGAACTAGTCCATACACCTTTCAGGGCCTTGGAGAAGAAGGCTTACGATTATTGATCAAAGTGAGGGAAAAATATGGGTTAAACATCATTACGGAGGTAAAGGATAGCACCCATGTAGATTTGGTCCTAAAACACGCCGACATCATACAGATAGGCACCAAAGCCATGTACGACACCTCCATATTAAGAGCCTGTGGACGTACTAAAAAGCCAGTATTGCTAAAGCGAGGGTTTGGGTCTACACTACAGGAGTTTGTTCAGGCTGCAGAGTTTATTCTCTCTCAAGGAAACCCAAATGTCCTTTTATGCGAAAGGGGCATTCGAACATTTGAATCAAAAACCCGATTTACGCTTGACTTAACCGGCATTGCCTTCTTAAAAGAATACACCAACTTACCAGTTGTTGTAGATCCTAGTCATGCCATGGGTTATCGGTATGGTGTGGCTGATTTAACCCGTGCAGCAGTCGCCATGGGAGTAGATGGCCTGCTCATAGAAACACACCCAAATCCTAATCAGGCACAATCGGACGCAGCACAACAACTTGATTTCCCCACTTTTGAGCAAATGTTTTCAACCTTAAAGCCTGTGGCTGAATCTGTAGGCAGAAAAATCAGTTAAATGACGAAAGACAAATTAGAGCAAATCAAACTGTTGGTTTTGGATGTAGATGGCACCATGACCGATGGAGGCATCTATGTAATGGAAGACGGCAAGCAATTCAAAAAATTCAATGCCAAAGATGGAATGGGGATACGATTAGCCATGAAGGCCGGAGTGGAAGTTGGAATCATCAGCCACAGCTTGGTGAGCGAAATGGTTACGTCCAGAGCCAATTCGCTTCACATGAAATACTATTACGTTGGTCAGCGACCAAAGCTGGAGGTGCTAGATGAGTGGCTAAGTCAACTTAATCTTACCTACGATCAGGTGGCCTTTATGGGAGATGATGTAAACGATCTGGAAATCATGGAGAAAGTGGGATTGAGTATCTGTCCGGCAGATTCATCAAAGCAAATACTCCAAACTGCAGATATCAAATTAAATAGAAAAGGTGGTGATGCTTGTGTGCGTGAGTTTATTGACGAGTATATTCTCTCAATCTAGTTTTCTCACGTACTGGGTAAAGAAAAACATTGGCATTGGCCATAAAGGCTTTTTGAACTTTGGCTTAAAAAAGCCAAAATGTCCGATATGCTTCAGTTTAAGGTTTTTGGGTGAAATGAACTGGAAAGTAGTTACCGCATTTCTGTATTGATGCATTAGGCGCTGGGTTGCTTTCGATGGTCCTAATAACTTATCATCTTCAATATTGACAAAATGAATCGGAATCTTCACTGACTCAAATTGCTGAATGGTCTCTGGGTTTCCCTGCAAAACGCCTCCTCGGTGAGTTCCCCACTTTCTCCATTCCAATGCTGCTTTTTTCGGAATTGGGATATTACCACCCATTGCCCAGCCTGGCAAATAATCATAAATAAAAGTGGTAACAGGTATCAGGATATACCAGAAAATCAACACATAAAGCAACCACAAACCTCTCCAGCAACCTAAATAGGCAGATTGAGCTCCAACAAAGTATGCTGCGGTAATTCTGTTCTTGCTCGCTGCCTTTGGGAAAATCTGTCCGGCAACACTATGACCGATTAAAAAGATTTTATCATATCGCTTATCCGCCCAATTGATGATAGCCTCCAAATCATACTTTCCCCAATCACTCATTTTCGCTTTTGAGTCTATCACAGAACCATCAAGTGAACTTCCAATCCCCCGATAGTCAAAAGTTACCACATCAAAATCAGGATAATCAGCAGCATATTCGGCAAAACCCCGATAATAGCCCTGCGGAGCCCCAGTAGCCGGACCTACGATAATCAGGTGGTTACTCTTGTTCTCTCTGGTGTAGAGAGTCGCACTTATACTTGTCTGATCATTTGTCCTGATCTTAAATGCTTCAGCTTGAGCCATTCTTGAAATTTGTACAGATCGGTAGAAAACACTGGCGATATTAAACATCTGGCGTACACAAATGTATATATATACTTTAAATATGGGAATCCATTTGTCAATCTTCGCAATTCAAATATTTTTGCACCACAAATAGAAAACAATCCAAAATGAGTGTTCTAGTCAATAAAGATTCTAAGATCATTGTGCAAGGGTTCACCGGTTCTGAAGGAACCTTCCATGCATCACAGATGATCGAATACGGTAGCAATGTGGTTGGTGGAGTAACTCCGGGCAAAGGAGGACAAACCCACCTTGAAAAACCTGTCTTCAATACGGTGCAAGAAGCCGTAGACAAAACAGGTGCTGATGTGTCTATCATTTTCGTACCGCCAGCATTTGCAGCGGACGCTATCATGGAAGCAGCGGATGCTGGCATCAAAGTAATTGTAACGATTACTGAAGGTATTCCAGTTAAAGACATGATGGCTGCTAAACCATATGCAAGGAAAAAAGGAGCTACTTTGGTAGGGCCTAACTGCCCGGGAGTAATAACTCCAGGAGAAGCAAAAGTTGGTATCATGCCAGGTTTCGTATTTAAGAAAGGAAACGTAGGAATCGTTTCTAAATCAGGAACACTCACATACGAAGCTGCTGACCAGGTAGTAAAAGCTGGCCTTGGTATCACTACAGCTATCGGTATCGGTGGTGATCCAATCATTGGTACGTCCACCAAAGAAGCAGTGCAAATGCTCATGGAAGATCCGGAAACAGAAGCGATCGTTATGATCGGTGAGATCGGTGGAAACTATGAGGCAGAAGCTGCACGTTGGGTCAAAGAAAATGGCAACAAAAAACCAGTCGTTGGATTTATTGCTGGCCAAACAGCACCTCCGGGAAGAAGAATGGGTCATGCTGGAGCAATCATTGGTGGAGCAGAAGATACGGCTGAAGCTAAAATGAAGATTATGGCTGAAAACGGTATACATGTAGTGAATTCGCCAGCGGACATTGGAGAGACAATCAAAAAGGCGCTAGCTTAATTCGCTAACAAGAAAATAAAATTGGAAACCGGCTAAATTTTTTAGCCGGTTTTTTGTTTTATGTAGGTTAGGATAAATTAGCTAACCCAAAACTTCTATAAATGAAAGTCCTTCAAAAATTCTCATTGATTCTTACGGTTGCTGCTGTAAGCATCTTAGTTGGCTGCAGAGACAGAGACGATAGAACCGAACTCGATAAAATCAATGATTGGATCTATGACAGGATGGACCTATACTATTTCTGGACGAATGAATTACCTAATAAACAGGGTACAAACGTTGATCCGAATATTTTTTTTGAAAGCCTTCTCTCCGATAAAGACAGATTCTCATTCATATATGACGATTATCAGGAGTTGGTCAATCTGCTCAACGGTGTCTCTTTAGAGTCAGGATTTGAGTTTAAGTTATACTTAGAAGATGACAATAACTCTAACGTGATCATGCAGCTTACCTACATCAAGGCTAACTCACCTGCATCTGATCTCGGGTTAAAACGCGGGGATATTATCTATAAAATCAATGAGCAGCAGCTGACCACTGAAAACTACCAATCACTGCTGTCTGAGACAAACGAGAATTATAAGGCTTCCTTCCGAAGATACAACTTCGAACTGGAGGAATTTGAAGATCAGGGTGTGTTAAGCATCTCCCCAATCGTTTACGCTGAAAATCCGTTCTTGCTCGATACCGTTTACGAAATAGAAGGCAAGAAAATAGGTTACCTGGTTTACACGTTCTTTTCCCCTGGATCGAACGGGAAATATGATAATCAGATGGATCAGGTATTTAGCAAATTTCAAGGTGAAGGCATCCAGGATTTCATACTAGACCTTCGATTTAACACAGGAGGAAGTGAGACATCCGTCAAAAATCTGGCAAGTCTTATGGTCCAAAATGCTACTTCAGATGACCTGGTATTTAGAAAAAGCTATAATGATGTGGTAGAAGAATCGATAATAAACGATGATGATTTTGGGCCTGAGTTTCTCAATGTACGGTTTACAGATAAAGAGGAGAACATTGGATCACAACTCACTACTGGTACTGTGTATGTCCTTACATCCAATCGAAGTGCTTCTGCATCAGAAGTAACCATTAACTCGCTGAAACCCTACATGGATGTGTTCATTGTGGGTGATACCACTGTAGGCAAGGATGTAGGCTCCATCACCATTAATGATGAGAACAATGAAGCCAATAACTGGGCCATTCAGCCAATAGTCGTAAAACTCGTCAATAACGATGGAGAGGATTACCCTGAAGGATTTAGACCAGACGTGCTGATCGAGGATAAATTTCTCATATTGAGACCTTTAGGAGACACCGATGAACCGCTCTTGTCAACTGCTCTTGGAGCCATTGGGGTACTTACTGCACGTACCAGCATCCAGCAATCAGATCCAATCAAACAGATTTATTCATCACGAGATAAGAAAGCCTATAGTGATAAGTTCTTGTTGGAGAAATAGCTTTACTAAATTTTATATTAGCAGGATTAAAGAAAGATTTTTTTGCAAACTAAACTTTCCGTATTACGTTTGCCTTCTCAAATCGACAAGTGATCGATTTATTTAGAAGCGCTGAGAGACAGGCTCTGTGAAGCGCTAGCAACCATCCGTCCCCTGACGGAAAGGTGCTAATTCCTGAACGATAAATTGATAGTTATGAAATTCAAAAACATTCCGTTCGCGAAAGCAAACGCTTCACTGCAAGACACTGAAGCTAATTCATTCTTTACTTCTGATAGCTACATCAGCAGACATTGCTGTATGTGTTGCATTCGCTAATCCCGCAAGTTTGTATTAAGCATCTTAATCAAATTTGCCGGCCTGGTCATCTCGACTGCCTCTGGTCAGAAAAGCACACATATCAAACTCTTTTTCAATCACAAAAATTAACACAATGTCAAATTTAAAATACGAAACACTACAACTACACGCAGGTCAGGAAATCGATCCAACTACAGGCTCAAGAGCTGTACCAATCTATCAAACCACTTCTTACGGATTCAAAGACTCTGAGCACGGAGCCAACTTGTTTGCACTAAAGGAATTTGGCAACATCTACACGCGGATAATGAATCCAACTACGGATGTTTTCGAAAAGCGTATTGCTGCACTGGAAGGCGGAGTAGCAGCAGTGGCTACAGGCTCGGGACAGGCAGCTCAGTTTCTCGCACTCAACAATATCCTGGAAGCCGGCGACAATTTCGTTTCCAGCTCATTCCTCTATGGAGGCACATACAATCAATTTAAGGTGGCTTTCAAACGTCTCGGAATCGAAGCACGGTTTACCGAAAGCGATAAATCGGAAGATTTTGAGAAATTGATTGACGAAAAAACCAAGGCCATCTATCTGGAAACTATAGGTAATCCTGGGTTCAATGTTCCGGATTTTGATGCCATTGCAGCAGTTGCTGACAAACATGATATTCCGCTCGTTGTGGACAACACATTCGGAGCCGCCGGATACCTATTCCGACCAATCGAGCATGGTGCCGCCATTGTTACCGCTTCTGCTACCAAGTGGATCGGCGGTCATGGAACCAGTGTAGGCGGTGTCATTATAGACAGTGGAAAATTCAATTGGGCCAATGGCAAGTTCCCACAATTCACAGAACCTTCTGAAGGATATCATGGCTTGGTTTTCTGGGATGTCTTTGGTGAAGGAAATCCACTTGGTTTGCCCAATATCGCATTCGCTATCAAAGCACGCGTAGAAGGTCTTAGAGACTTTGGACCGGCGCTCAGCCCATTCAACAGCTTCTTACTGCTTCAAGGTCTCGAAACACTTTCGTTAAGAGTTCAACGAACAGTAGATAATGCATTGGAACTTGCCGAATGGTTGGAATCACACCCCTTGGTAGAATCAGTGAATTATCCAGGCTTGAAAAACAGTAGTTACAATGACTTAGCCAAAAAGTACCTGAAAAATGGATTTGGTGGGGTACTCTCATTTACCATAAAAGGTGAAAAAGAAGCTGCAATCAGCCTTGTTGACAACCTTGAGCTCGTCAGTCATCTGGCCAATGTTGGAGATGCTAAAACGCTTATCATCCAGCCATCAGCCACTACTCACCAGCAGCTCAACAATGAAGAGCAGCTAAATGCGGGCGTACTTCCAAATTTGTTGAGAGTGTCCCTAGGTATCGAGCACATTGACGATATTAAAGCTGATTTCCAGCAAGCATTCGAAAAAATATATGCTGAGCAAGCAAATAAATGAGTGAAACATCGGTACATATTGAACCAAAATCAATAATCCTCAAAGCGAAAGATCCGATCGTTCTGGAGTGTGGCGACACGCTTCAGAACGTGAAGATTGCCTACTCCACCTGGGGAAATCTAAATGACCAGAAAACCAATGTCGTCTGGATATTTCATGCACTTACTGCTAATGGAAATCCACATGAGTGGTGGTCAGATATGGTTGGGTATGGGAAAGTAATTGACCCTCAAAAACATTTTATTATTTGTGCCAATATGCTCGGTTCCTGCTATGGAACCACTGGTCCAAAGAACATGAACTTTCCTTTAGTGACAGTTCATGACATGATCAAAGCACACAAGATGCTCAAAAGTCACTTGCAGATTGATCACATTCATCTGGGAATTGGAGGATCAATGGGTGGTCAGCAACTGCTGGAATGGGCCGTACAAGAACCGGATTTATTTGAGTTCATTGCTCCATTGGCAACTAATGCCTATCATTCACCATGGGGAATCGCTTTTAACGAAGCTCAGCGCATGGCTCTGGAGAATATCGATTCGGCCAAAGGTCTGGAAGCTGCTCGGGCTATTGCCATGCTATCGTACAGACATTATGATACCTATCAGGCCTCTCAGAAGGATGTAGATCAGCGGTGGGACGATTTTTCGGCCTCTTCCTACCAGCGCTATCAAGGTGAAAAGCTACGAAAAAGGTTTTCGGTGCAGAGCTATTATTACTTATCCAAAGCAATGGATAGCCATCACCTGGGTCGGCACTTTGGGTCGGCAGAAGCAGCACTGAAACGAATTAAGTCCAAAGCACTGGTGATCGGCATAAACAGTGACATCCTATTCCCTCCTCATGAACAGGAATTTCTCGCCAGATGGATTCCCAATGCTCAAGTGGAAATCATCTCTTCCAAATTCGGACACGATGGCTTCCTTACCGAGGCAAACACCATTACCCAGTTATTAAAAGACTTTTTATCATGAAGAAATCAATTGGATTATTTGGCTTTGGCGAAGT
>JAMWZA010000006.1:17767-75261 GCA_024305105.1 Marinoscillum sp. | reverse complement strand
CCGATATGACTCACCTCTGGAATCAATAGAAATCACTCATATCGCAAATGACCGAAAAGTTTTTGCAGAGGGTGTAATAAAAGTAGCCGAATGGGCGACTAACGAGACCGGTGTTTTATCCATTAAAGACTTTTTAAATCAAGATTAATCAATGTATTTAAACGATTTTAGCCTAACGTTCACCCTGGTCTTCATCATAGGCTGGTACGCGTTGCAGTCCATTTCATATTATAAGTTTTTTGAAAAAGCTGACAAACCTGGTTGGATTGGATTCATTCCATTTTACAATTATTACGTCCACCTCGAAATTGTCGGAAGGCCTAAATGGTGGGTATTTCTTCTATTCGTACCGGTCGTAAATTTCTTCATTGCTTTGACCATCCATCTAGACCTGTTAAAGTCATTTGGTAAATATTCTTATTTCGATCAAAGCGTTGGTGTTATACTCGCTCCTTTTTACATGACCTATGTGGCCTGGAGTGACACCAAATACCTTGGTAAAGCAACTGAACTTCCTAAACGGAAGCGGACATTTTCGCAAGAATGGTTTGAAGCGATTGTCTTTGCTGTATTTGCAGCTACGTTTATTCGATGGATCTTTATGGAAGCTTATGTTATTCCTACGCCATCCATGGAGCGTTCATTGTTGGTAGGTGACTTCCTGTTTGTAAGCAAGATCAACTATGGCCCGAGAACGCCAAAAACACCGATTCAAATACCATTAACTCATGCAAAGATTTGGGGAACGGAAACGCCTTCGTATCTGGAGTGGATCGAATTACCTCAGTTTAGACTTCCTTCCCTTGGCAAGGTAGAGCGGAACGATGTGGTTGTTTTCAACTATCCTGTCAATGATAATTACAATCAACGACCTGATGGGGACTACCATCCACTAGATCTTAAAACGCACTATATCAAACGTTGTGTAGCTATCCCTGGTGATGTTTTAGAAGTCAAAAGAGGTGAAGTATACATCAATGGTGAAAAAGGAGTCGATCCAGAACTTATGCAGCACCGCTACTTTATAGAAACTGATCAGGTTATAAGAGATCGAGTATTCAGTGATTATAAAATTTGGGAATATGGTCCAGCCATGAAACCCGATGGAGCTAAGGGGTATATTGCCCTGACCACTGCAAACATGGCAGCTAAGCTCGCTGCTTTGGATTTTGTTAAGTCTGCTGACCCAATGTTCATGGATGCTGAGAATTCAGAACCTCGGATTTTTCCAGACTCCCGTTATTTTCCTTGGAACGCAGATAATTTCGGCCCATTGGAAATACCAGGTAGAGGAATTACTATTCAAGTAGATGAGTACAATCTAGCTAAATACGGTTCGACGATTCAGGATTATGAAGATCTGGAAGATGTTCAAATCGACGTAGACAAGTTGGTGATTAATGGACAGGAGGTTTCAGAATACACCTTTACAAAAGACTACTACTTTATGATGGGCGATAACCGCCATAACTCAGAAGATTCAAGGTATTGGGGCTTCGTACCTGAAGACTATATAGTGGGTGAAGCATCCTTTATCTGGATGTCAATGGATGAAAGAGGATCTTTCTTGAATAAAATCAGATGGAACAGGCTTTTTAATCCAATCAATTAAATTCAATGAATTTTTAAAGAATCCCGGGTATCGATATCATCATTTATATCGATATTCGGGATTCGTTATTTATAGTTACTGGTATGTTAGAATTAGCAAGCATTTTTGTACTCGGAATATTTGCACAATGGTTGGCCTGGAAAATCAAACAACCGGCTATTCTTCCATTGATCTTAATAGGACTAGCTATCGGTCCTTTATCCACTTTTTTCACTCCTGATGGATCCAAACTCATCGATGGTGATGCCATCTTTACCGGTGACCTACTGTTTTCATTCGTATCAATAGCTGTTGGTGTCATTCTTTTTGAAGGAGGGTTAACGCTAAACATCAAAGAAATACGCAGCCTGGCAGGTACAGTAAGAAACCTGCTCCTCATAGGAGCTTTGGTCACATTTGTGGGTGGAGGAATGGCCGCTCATTACATTATGGGCATTAGTTGGCAAATGTCATTTCTTTTCGGAGCATTGATCATCGTATCAGGACCTACGGTGGTCATCCCTATTCTTCGAAATGTGCGCCCAAACTCTAATGTAAATACCGTTCTAAAATGGGAAGGCATCCTAATTGACCCATTAGGGGCATTGGTAGCTGTATTGATGTATGAGTTTATTCTGTCTTCCAAGCATGGAAACGAATATCCAATGGAGGTTTTTCAAGACTTCTTTGTGACGATTTCCGCTGGAATCGTGGCAGGTGGATTAGGGGCGTTCTTTTTGTATTACCTCATTAAGAACAAAGCGCTCCCAGATTACTTGCGCAATGTCTTCACCCTAGCCCTTGTTATTTTCACATTTGCGTTTTCCGAACTGATTCACGCTGAAGCAGGCCTTATGGCAGCTACAGTGATGGGGATTGTACTGGCCAATGTGAAACTGGAGGAGCTTAAGAAAATATTGTCCTTCAAAGAAGACATATCAGTGATTCTAATCTCTGTATTGTTCATACTACTCTCCTCTCGAATCGACTTTATTCAAATCCAAAAACTTGGACTATCAAGTATTGTACTGTTTTTGGTCGTAATACTGATTATTCGACCGCTTGGAGTAATATTGAGTACGTTTAACTCCAACCTCAACTGGAAGGAAATTACATTCATTTCATGGATCGGACCAAAAGGAATTGTGGCTGCTGCAGTGGCCTCTCTATTTTCATTGGATTTACTCAATGAAGGCAGTCACGTGGATACACGTGAAGCAGAGATGCTTCTTCCTCTGGTATTCTCAATTATTGTTGGTACGGTGGTGCTCCAGGGTTCCTCTGCTAAGCTTATCGCTAAATGGCTTGGGGTCGTTAGAAAAGAGCCTACAGGCTTCATCATAGTAGGAGCAAATGAACTGGCACGCAAGATTGCTCAAAAACTCAAAGAACATGGCATTTACGTTTTATTGGTGGATACTTCTGCTCCAAATATCAAGGAGGCCAAGAAAAATGGCCTAAAGGCCGTGCAAGCCAACATCCTGTCTGAGTCTATTTTTGATGACATTGACTTGTCTAAAATTGGCAAATTAGCGGCAATCACCTCCAACTCAGGCCTGAATGACCTGGCCTGTAAGTGGTTTGAAAAAGAACTTGGAGAAGACAACGTATTCCGGCTTGCCAGTAAGGAAGAATCAGACAATGCAAACCTTCCATTGCCGGACAATGTGCTGTTCCATACGCGTGTTGACTTTGTTTTGTTAATACAAATACTCCGACATAAAGAAGCATATCATGAAATGGACTTTGAGAGCAGCGCTGAATACGAGGAGTTTATCAACAAGCACGAGACCAAAATCATCCCATTGTTTTTCAAAGGAGAGAACCATATCTCATTGATTTCAGGGTTGACCAAGCGTAGTGAGAAAGATGAAACGCTCATCTACTTAACTAAGCCAGGAGTCATGCTGGAAACCGAGGAAGAATCAGAAGAAAGCGATACAAATGATGAAAATGTAGAGGAGTAGCTATTTTGAGTTTTTGAGCCCGGTAAAAAAATAACTAAGCCCACTACAATCAGCAGGAATCATGCAAAAAAAGAAGTCTTAACTATCATTATAAGTCAGGATTTAATGCTGTCATATTTCTCATAATGAGGAGGTTATCTAAATAAATGTGAACTATATCGATCGGAATTATTATTCATCTCACCAATTTATTGCCTCTTTGCCATTTTTCAAAAGGTATGCATTGGTTTTAGAAAACGGTTTGCTTCCAAAAAAACCTCGATGAGCTGCAAATGGCGATGGGTGCGCTGACTCTATTATATAGTGTTTGCCTTGATCTATAACACTTCCTTTCTTTTGTGCATATGCACCCCATAGAATAAAAACCAACCCTTCTTTCTCTTCTGATAGTTTTTTAATCACCGTATCCGTAAAATCTTCCCATCCTTTGTTTTGATGCGAGCCTGGCGTGCTTGCCCTTACGGTCAGTGTTGCATTCAATAACAGTACTCCTTGTTTGGCCCATCGCTCCAAGCTACCATGTGGAGGTATATCCTTATCCAGGTCGTTCTTTAATTCTTTGAATATATTAACCAGAGATGGAGGCATTCTCACACCTTCAGCTACAGAAAAGCAAAGCCCATTGGCCTGACCAGGCCCATGGTAAGGATCCTGTCCAATGATAACCACTTTAGTTTGGTCCAATGAACAAAAATTGAAGGCATTGAAAATTTGGCTTCCGGGAGGGAATATCCGATGTTTTTTATATTCTTCTTTGACAAAAAGAGCAAGATTTTTGAAATAATCTTTTTCAAACTCCTCTTGAAGCAAAATCTTCCAGCTCGGTTCTATGCGTACATCCATTGTTAGAAAAGAAAACTTTCAGTTTTTGTGGCAATTTAACAGAGAAATGCTATAAATTTCCCTTGAAAACATGGCAATGACTACTGACACAACAAAAGGAATCAAAGTCACCGTTGATACGGAGTATCAGCAGGAATATTCCAATCCTGTACAGAAACACTATGTTTTTACCTATCAGATCACAATCGAAAACCTTAGTGATAAAACCATTCAACTTATTTCAAGGCATTGGGATATCATCGATCTGACCTTCCCTAAACGGGAAGTGGATGGTGAAGGGGTAGTCGGTAAGCAACCCATTTTAGAACCTGGTCAAATGCATCAGTACGTTTCCGGGTGTAACCTGAAATCTGGATTTGGTAAAATGTATGGATTTTATACCATGGAGCGTCTTGTGGATGGAAAACAGTTTAAAGTAAACATTCCACAGTTCGAAATGGTGGTTCCATTCAAGCTTAACTAGTTTTTTTGGCTTCTCCCCTTTTTACTTTTACATCCTATCTCCTATACCGATTCAAAGCTGTAAATGCTCATGGATTGCATTCTCCTTTCCTGTATGAGTTGTACAATTTCGTCATGCATCACTGGGATGAAGAAGAAAGTGAAAAACTTCGTCAGTTTCGAACAATCGAGAATCCGAATCAGGTTATTAAATACACCGACCCGAGATACCTGGAAGACATTACCATTTCGACCGGTAGGTTAGCCAGAAAGGTCACATCGTCTCATAAGTTTTCTTATTTCTTACACAAGCTCATCAATCACCTGGGATTTGAAAGAATATTGGAAGCCGGCACATCACTCGGAATCAATGCATCGTATTTGGGAAGCAGCAAAGCGAAACGAGTCTGGACCATGGAGGGAATTGAAGAAATTGCTGATTTGGCTATCGAACGTTTTGAAAAACTGGAATTTGAGCATGTACGGGTAGTTAAAGGTTTGGTAGAGCACACATTTCGAGACTCGCTAGGGTTAAACCCAGACTTAATCTTTATTGATGCAGATCACCGGTCTGAGGCGATATTCTGGTACTTACGCATCATTAAGGAAATGAACGTACGGGTTCAATGCATAGTGATTCACGACATCTACTGGTCGCGTGACATGAATAAAGCATGGAAAAAAATTGTGGCTGATGATCGGTACACTTTGACCATTGATATTTTTGAAGCTGGAATTATTTTCCCCAACTATCCAATAGAAAAGCAACACTTCACCGTTAAGTTCTGAGCGCACCTTTATTAGTGATTTCTCGCTCATTCTTCTATTTTTGCACGGAATTTTGATTTTATACCATGGAAAACGATCAGCAACACCAGGGCATCCCTGAAACCAACAAGCCGAAAGACAGAACGCCATTATTCATAGGAATTGTGGTTTTATTATTGGCAGCAGTTATTTTCTTATACTATACTTATGACAACCTCAAAGCTGATAAAGAGGCACAGGCAATAGAGCTTAACAATACGCTACTTAGACTAGACAGTGTTTCTACAGAGCTTGATAGCAAGATAGTCACCATCAGAGAGCTGGGTGGTGAAATAGACACTCTGGTCAAAGTGAAAGAAAAGCTTCAGGCTGAACGCAAACTTTTACTAACGGAGATAAGCAACCGTAAAAACATGATTTCAGAGCTCAGAGACCGTGTAGATGGTTACCGTGAGTTACTTCTTGCTAAGGACGTTGAAATCGAAAAACTCCGAGAGATCAACGATCAGTTAATGACCGAGAACTCTGAACTAAAAACCGAAAAGCAGCAGCTCAACGAATCACTTAGTGAGGTTAATAAAGCCAAAGATCAGCTGGCCGAAAAAGTCGCTTTTGCTTCGCGACTGAAAATATCGGGTATGACCGTATATGCGGTTAATGAAGGAGGTAAAGAGCGAGAAAATGAGTTCAGAAACCGACACATCGATCAGCTCAAAGTGAAGTTCACTATTGGTGAAAACAAAGTGGCCCCTATCGAAGGAAAAGACATATTAATACGCATAGTGGCTCCTGATGGTAACGTCCTATTTGATGTAACCAGAGGATCCGGATCGTTTATGTTTGAAGCCAGAGAGCTCTTTTATACTGCCAAGCAAGAAATCCTCTACGACAAGAACAGCCAGGAAGTCACCATCTTCTATGATAAGGGAAGTGAGTACGCAGAAGGTCGACACATCGTGGAAGTTTACACTGATGAGTACCTAATGGGATCTGGATTTTTTATAGTGAAGTAATAACCCCTTGTTTTCTGATTTCTTTTAGCTAATTTTGCACTTCAAATTTTTATAGTTCATATAAAATCAATTATGAAACGAGATTACGAAACAGTATTCATTTTAACTCCCGTTTTGTCTGAGGCTCAGATGAAGGATGCTGTTGAAAAATTCAAAAAAGTTTTGATTGATGCAGGTGCAGAAATCATAAACGAAGAAATCTGGGGCTTGAAAAAGCTGGCTTACAACATTGAAAGTAAGACCACAGGGTTCTACAACCTTTTTGAATTCAAAGCAGAAACATCCGTGATCGATAAGCTTGAGACAGAATACAGAAGGGATGAGAAGATCATGAGATTCCTGACAACAGCTCTTAACAAACACGCAGTTGTTTACAATGAGAGAAGAAGAAAAGGTGCATTCAACAAGAAAAAAGAGGAGGTAGCGTCATGACATTACAGAACGAACCTATCAACAGAGAGCAGAAAAAAGAAAAGTACTGCCGATTCAAGAAAAATGGTATCAAATACATTGATTACAAGAACCCTGATTTCTTGTTGTCATTTGTAAATGAGCAAGGTAAACTTCTTCCAAGAAGAATTACTGGAACAAGTCTGAAATACCAAAGAAAAGTATCTCAGGCTGTTAAAAGAGCAAGACATCTTGCGTTATTACCATATGTTACGGACTCTTTAAAGTAAGCGAAGGATGGAGATTATATTAAGAGAAGATATTAAAGGTCTGGGATATAAGAACGATATCGTGAGCGTAAAGCCAGGATACGGTAGAAATTTCCTTATCCCTCAAGGCGTAGCAATCATTGCTAGCGATAGCAATAGAAAAATGATTGCTGAAAACGTAAGACAAGCAGCTCACAAGGCTGAAAAGGTTAAAGGTGATGCTGAAGAGATCGCTAAGAACATCGGAGATACTTCATTGGAGATCAAAACCAAAGCGGGTGAATCTGGTAAAATCTTTGGCGCTATCACAGCACTACAAGTAGCAGACGCGCTTGCAGCTAAAGGTTTTGAAATTGATAGAAAGAAAATCAACATAGTTGGTACTATCAAAGAACTTGGTGAGCACAAGGCTATTCTTGACCTTCACAAAGAAGTACATCACGAAATTACTCTGAACGTAGTTCCTGAGTAATTCTGAAAGTCAATCATTAACAAAAACCCTGATTTCTAACGAGATCAGGGTTTTTTGTTTGTTCTTATTTAAATTGAGGCTGTGTTCACACTTCCATTTGACATTCCGCCCAATTCTGTCAAAATCAGATTAAAAGATCCCATATTCAGCATTGGGTCTTGCTTTTCGGATCACATGGGCTCAAAACTCCGAGAGCATAAATTTGATGTTGTCACCAATCCTCTTGGAATTATCTACAACCCCTACTCTATTTTCAAGAACCTCAAATTGCTATTGAGTGAAGGGTTAGACCCAAATAATTTCATCAAAAATGGAGATGTCTACTTTCACTGGGATACGCATAGTGCCATCTCAGGAACCAATTTTAATCACTTTAAAGAGCTGCTGGAAGAGAAAAGCAGGATTTCAAAAAGAAGTCTGGTAGCTGCGGAATGGTTAATAATCACTTTTGGGACCGTCTATGCCTATCGTTACAAAGGCAACGATAAGATCGTAGCAAACTGCCACAAGGTTCCTCAGAAAGAATTTGAAAAGCAAACTCTAACACGCGAGGAAATCGTGGAAGATTACCATGAGACCATGGAAGTGGTACGAACCATCAATCCCAATATCAAGGTGATTCTGACCGTGAGCCCTGTCCGCCATATTCGAGATGGACTAGTAGAAAACAACATTAGTAAAGCAATTCTTTTGCAAGCTGTTAATGAAATTGTTAAATCCGATAACGCCTGCTCCTATTTTCCATCGTATGAAATAATGATCGATGAACTGAGAGACTATCGTTTTTACAAAAGCGATATGATTCATCCTTCTCAGCAGGCCATCAGATACATCTGGAACAAGTTTTCCCAAGTCTATTTCGATCAGGAAACTATCAAATTTATATCCAACTGGTCCAAAATATTAAAGTCATTGAGCCACCGACCATTCCACCCCAACACTGCTGAACATCAAAAATTCCTCACCTCTACTATTGGTAAACTGGAGGAACTTGAAGACAAAGTAGATGTTACAGAAGAAATCAATCATGTAAAAAGACAGATAATTGAATGAAACGTCTTGTTCGTTTAATTCCAATTGTCCTATTAATTAATTGCCAGCAAATGTCATCAGATCGAACTGAGAACAATCAAAACAAACTCGCCAATTCATCAAGTCCCTATCTATTACAACATGCGGATAATCCTGTAAACTGGTATCCCTGGGGAGAAGAAGCTCTTAATAAAGCCAAAGAAGAAAACAAACCTATTCTTTTGAGTATTGGCTATTCCTCTTGTCATTGGTGCCATGTCATGGCTCATGAGTCATTCGAGAATGAGGAGATCGCAAAACTGATGAATGAAAACTTCATCAACATCAAACTCGATCGCGAAGAGCGTCCGGATATTGATAATATCTACATGGATGCAGTTCAAGTCATGGGGTTGCTTGGTGGATGGCCACTCAATGTTTTTCTCACTCCTGACCAGAAGCCTTTTTATGGTGGTACTTACTTCCCTCCTGAACAATGGTCCAAACTACTACAGTCAGTTTCAGAAGCTTATACCAACAAATACGAACAACTAGCACAGTCTGCTCAACAATTTGCTGAAAACTTGAACCAAAGTGAGGCTGAGAAATATGGACTTTTATATGCAGAGGAGCAACTGGGTACAGTCGATTTTGACAGTAGCTACGAAACTTTCAGTAAACGCTTCGATACCAACTGGGGTGGCTTTCAGCGTGCACCCAAATTCCCCATGCCTGCCGTTTGGAATTACTTACTCGTCTACTCCCAATTATCTCAATCAAGCGAAGCATTGGAACACCTCCAGTTTACATTAGATAAAATGGCTCATGGAGGAATCTATGATCACCTTGGCGGTGGATTTTCGAGGTATTCGGTAGATAGTGAGTGGCATGTTCCTCACTTTGAGAAAATGCTCTATGATAATGGCCAGTTACTTTCTCTGTATGCTGATGCATACAAACTCACTCAAAAGCCTCTCTACAAAGAGGTTATGAACGGCATAGTTACCTGGCTTCAAAATGAAATGACGGATGAATCGGGTGGGTTTTACAGTGCACTGGATGCTGACAGTGAAGGCGAAGAAGGCAAATTCTATGTTTGGAGATTCCAAGAGTATAAAGACGTTGCCGGAAAAGATTTTTTGCTATTAGCCGAGTACTTTGATGTAACCAATAAAGGAAATTGGGAAGAAGGAAAAAATGTCCTTCGTATGTTAGAGTCCAAAGAGGCATTCGCGGAAGATATGGAAATCCCAGTATCTGAATTGGACAAAATAATTGATCAGTTCAAGGCAAAAGCAATAAGTGAGCGGAGTAAACGGGTAAGGCCAGGACTTGACTCCAAGATTCTTTCTGGATGGAATGGGTTAATGCTCTCAGGGTTATGTAAAGCTTATCAGGCCACTGGAAATGATGAGATACGTGAGTTGGCGATACAAAACGCCGCCTTTATACAAAAGGAACTTATCTCTGGAGATGAGTTACTAAGAGTGAAAAATGAGGAGATCAAAGGCTATCTTGAAGACTATGCTGCTGTTATTGAAGCATTTATCCTTTGTTATGAAACCTTCCATGACGAGCGTTATCTATCTCTGGCAAAGCGTTTAACAGACCTAGTGCTTGCAGAGTATTATGATGAAAAAGAGAAACTTTTCTATTACACGAGTAATCAATCAGAAGAACTGATTGCTCGTAAGAAGGAAATTTTTGATAATGTAATTCCCGCTTCCAACTCTATCATGGCTCACAATCTATATAAGCTTGGGTTAATGTATGACAATGATGTGTACAAAAAGACGGCTTTACAAATGGTACTCATGGTAAACAAGCTCATCAAGCAAGAGCCAGAGTACTTATCAAACTGGGCTGCTATCTCATTAAAAATGATTCTACCTACCGCTGAAATTCTTTGTGTGGGAGATTCAGCAAAAGGGCAGATGAAAGAACTGCAGCAACACTACTTACCAAATGTAGTATACATGTCATCAACCGGTACAAGCCAACTTCCGTTATTTGAGTACAAAGAACCTGTTAATCAACAAACTACTTTCTTCGTTTGCTACGACAAAATATGCAAGCGACCAGTTCATTTAGTTTCAGAAGTTCTCGAAAAGGTTCATGAGGCCAAATGACAAGTTCATCCGTCAGTTTTTCGGTTTCGACCAAATTGGATATGATAGTTGGAAGAATATCTCTAATTTCATCTTGTAGTTAAAGTAAAGGCACCCTAGCAATGAAGTTATATCACGAGGAGAAAGCGTATCTAAAAGAGTTCAAGAAGAAGGTTAACAGAGATGTTGAGATTACCAAGGAAGACCTTTTGGAAATGATCACTAAATTTGAAGACGTAGTAGAGATGACTAGCGTAACTGTTAAAATAATCGATCGCCTGATGAATAACATTGACCGTCTGAAACAAGACAGTCAAAAAGAAGTAGCCACCATAAAGAAGAACTAGTCAATTTTAATACGCTGTGCACATTCTGATTTAAATTTGTGCACTTGAGCTTCCTAGAAATCATACTACCCCTTCCCCTTCCCGGGACATTTACCTACCGTTTTTCATCCGTACTTTACCCTGACCCCAAAGTGGGAGCTCGCGTCATTGTGCAGTTCGGCAAACGAAAAATCTATACAGGAATCATTGCAGATATCCACTCTGATACTCCTTCCGGGTATGACCCAAAGGAAATCATTGATCTTGTAGACAGCACACCAATTGTTAATCAGACCCAATTGAATTTCTTCAACTGGATCAGCCAGTATTACATGTGTACCATTGGTGAGGTAATGAACGCGGCACTACCTGCCGGGCTTAAGATCTCCAGTGAGTCCTATCTTTCCATAAATCCGGATATAGATCTGGATGATCTTGATCTGGGTGAAAAAGAAGAGATTGTCATACGACACCTACTCTCCGGTGATGTAAAACTCAATGACGTAGGCCCTATTCTAGACATTAAATCTCCCTACAATTATGTCAAGAAGCTAAAAGAAAAGAACGCCATTCAGGTTTTTGAACAGGTAAAGGACAAATACAGTCCAAAAAAAGAAACATGGATACGGCTTAATGAAGTCTACAATAATGAGGACACACTGGATCAGCTGAGTGAGTCACTAGAAGGAAAAAGCAAACAACTGGAAGTTCTCTTGGCCTACCTAAGGCTCGTTCCCCTCTTCGAATACCCAAGTAAAAACAAAGAAGGAGTTTCCAAAAAACAACTACTCAATGAGGAAATAAGTCCTTCATCCCTGAGGACATTAACCAAAAATAGATTTTTCGAGGAATGGGAGAAAAAAGTCTCTCGTCTTGATGGCATTTTAGGTTCTGCGGACACTTCAGGAATTGACTTGTCTCCGGCTCAAAACACCGCACGAGAAGAGATTCTAAAAGCTTTTGAAAGCAAATCTACAGTACTCCTTCATGGCATTACTGGCAGTGGCAAAACTGAAGTTTACATCTCATTAATCAAAAGCATCTTAGACAATGGAGGTCAGGTGCTTTACCTTTTACCTGAAATTGCGCTAACTACCCAGATCATCAAACGACTATCTAAAGTATTTGGGGATGGGTTTGGTGTATTTCATTCCAGATACTCTGACAATGAACGTGTAGAAGTCTGGCAAAAAGTACAGAATGGTGAATACAATTTCGTGGTAGGCGTACGGAGCGCAGTGTTTCTCCCGTTCGACGATCTGTCTCTCATAATAATCGATGAGGAACACGAGCCTAGTTTTAAACAGCACGAGCCTGCACCAAGATATCATGCCAGAGATGCATCCGTCTATTTAGCATCTATGTTTCATGCCAAAACCCTTCTTGGCACCGCCACTCCAGCTCTAGAGACTTATCACAATGCGCTGGAAGGCAAATATGGACTAGTAAAGCTGGAAGAAAGATATGGACAGGTTTCCATTCCAAACATCACTTTTGCCAACCTATTGCTAGAGCGTAAGCAAAACAAGATGAAGGGCAATTTCAGCCGAAAACTCCTGGATGCTATTAACAATACGCTGAATAGGAACAAACAAGTAATTCTTTTTCAAAACAGAAGAGGTTATGCCCCATACATCACCTGCCATAACTGTGGCTATATTCCTAAATGCGCTCAATGCGATGTAAGTCTGACGTTTCACAGCTTCCAAAATCTGCTGGTTTGTCACTATTGCGGATATAAATCGGAAATGCTCACCGAATGTGCACAATGCCAAAGCAATGACATTAAAACAATGAACTTTGGCACAGAGAAAATTGAAGAGGAACTGGAAAATTTGATTCCAGAAGCACGAATAAGACGGATGGACCTTGATTCTACCCGAAGCAAATACAGCTATCAAAAGATCATAGATGAATTTGAGAATGGAGAAATAGATATACTTGTTGGCACCCAAATGGTGAGTAAAGGATTGGACTTTGCTGGTGTAGAACTGGTCGGGGTATTTGATGCCGACCGCATCATTCATTTTCCCGATTTTAGGTCACACGAGCGGGCATATCAACTCATCCATCAGGTAAGCGGAAGAGCGGGACGCAGGGCCAACCAGGGCGAGGTGATCATACAAACCACTGATCCTGACCAACCCCTACTACAACGTTTGCGATATCAAGACTATTTAGGTTTTTATCAAAACGAAATTCTAGAACGGCAGCAATTTCAATACCCTCCTTTCAATCGCATCATCAATATTACATTTAAAGACGTAGACAAACAGGTGGCGGGAGATGCAGCCAGGTTTTATAGTATGGAAATACGAAAACATCTGGGCGATGCCCGTGTAAACGGACCAATAGAACCGCTTATTGGCAGAATTCGCAACCAATACTTATTTGAAATTTTTATAAAAATTGAAAAACAAGGAATAAATCTCACTGCATTAAAAGAATTCCTACTTAATTCGCGTAATATATTGCTAAGCCAACGTTCCTATAAAAGCGTGCGAGTAATATTCGATGTAGATGCCATCTGATGATCAATAGATTCTTAATCATATTAACTGTTTGGGTGCTGATCGCTGTGGGGTGTGACCCCTGTGCGGACTGTGGTGAACCGCTCGTTTACGACCCCACAGTGCGACTGGTTTTCATCAATCAGGACAGCATCAGTCAATTGACGGATAGCGTAAATAAAAACAAAGATTCCATTAAGCAATTAAGCACCATCAAAACCACTGCTGTGGATAGTATTCGTCAATTAACGGATACGATTAATGCGCTTCAGGAGTTGATTGACGATGGCAGTACCGAGTATCAAGATGAGCTCGATCGGTTTACTCTAATCTCTGATTCGATTGGTGTGGTGAGAGACAGTGTCACCTCCTACTCCAGCCAGGTCACAGAGATTAATAAAACCCTCAATGCGATTATCACGGTTATGAACAATGGAAAAGTTCAGTTACTTGAGGTCATTCTCCAAAACAATGGTACTGAACTTATCTATGAGGATACCATGTCTGCTTTTGCTTTGCCGTTACTTCTGGGAACTGTTGGTGCGTATACGGAATCCAATTACTCCATAAAGATCGATCAGTCTTTTTATGAAATTGGGATTGGGTATGAAACGTACGAAATTATTAATGAAGCGCGTCTTGCACGGGTCAGAGCTCGAGCTACCGACATTACTCATAGTACGTTTGACTCACTTAATGTAAATTGCCGAACGACAGACTGCATCAGCGATGAAACGACCGTTACTGTATATTTTTAGCATACTCGCTTTCAGCTACTTGATGGCCCAGGTTCCTACATTGCAGCAGGCTCCCAAGGACACCACAGCCGCTGTAGCTTCAGATACAGTGACGGTAGCTGATGTGCCTAAAGAACCCGCACAGCCCTTCAGCTTTTCATTTATTGTTGATTATGGCAAACCAGCAATTTCATTTTTATCCGATGAAACCCGTTATGAAGGTGGCCTCAACCTGCTCTTTTTTGACCATTATTCCATCATTGGTGAGTACGGTTTTGCCAGTCTTCATCCACGAAATGCTTTGCAAAACGGCAACTATTATGCCGAAGGAAATTACTTCCGGGTAGGTGGTGGTTACCTCAACAATATAGGCCCTAAAAGTAAACTTGGACTAAGTGTCAGATATGGTCAAAGTAGCTTTACTGATGAAGGTGAGATTTTCATTGAAAGCTCCTCTGGTATTCAGGAAGGGTACGAAACGACATTTGGACCTAGAAAATCAGAAGCCCGATGGGTAGAAGTGGTTTTAACTTCTGAAAGCCGATTGATTTTTGACAAAGAAAATCCAGACAATAAAATCAATCACCTGTTCTCACTTGGTTTTCATGTCCGATTTAGATTCTTATCTTCTTATGATCGGTACCCTACTTATGACACCTATGCCATTCCAGGCTATGGTCGAACAGTCAATAACCCCAACCCTGCTCTGAATCTACACCTTAGGATCACTCCATTTTAAAGATCCCAATCGTCATTTAGCTGGCTGATCACATGATGGCCTGTTAAATCAAACTGACATGGAACCAGTGAAACGTAGTTGTTGGCAATCGCCCACTCGTCATTGTCTTCGCCTTTATCGTGATTAACAAAATTGCCCACCATCCAAAAATACTTGCGCCCATGTGGGTCCACACGTTGGTCAAATTCTTCTTCCCATCGCGCATTGGCTTGTCTACAAACTTTAATTCCTTTAATCGATTGGTTCTGCTTAGCAGGAATGTTCACATTGAGGGCTATTCCTTTCGGCATCCCTTTGGTCAATGTCTCCTTGGTAATTTTTATGATTTGTTCGTCGAAATGTTCTAAAAGAGCATCTGAATCATAATCGCATAAAGAAAAGCCAATAGCTGGAGTCCCTTCTATGGCGGCTTCTATGGCGGCACTCATCGTCCCTGAGTAAAGCACACTTATAGACGTATTACTTCCATGATTGATTCCACTTACGACCAAATCAGGCTTTCTATCTTTCAGCAAATGATGCTTGGCAAGTTTCACACAATCCGCCGGGGTACCGCTGCATTCATAAGCCTTGATCTCAGGTCCAAATAGTCGATTCTCTGTGAGCCGGAGTGTATCTCCGACGGTAATCGCATGCCCCATTCCTGATTGAGGGCTGTTAGGCGCCACGACGATCACTTCACCTAGCGTGGACATCAATTCGACTAACTTCCTGATCCCATTAGAGGTGATACCATCGTCATTGGAAACAAGGATTAGTGGCTTGGACATAGAGTGATTTTTTATAGTGAATTGTAAAATGCTGTGACGCGAATGAGGTCTCGTACCTCATCCGTATCCAATTTATTTTGTTTGATGTAATCTTTAACTTTTCGGCTATGTTTGGCCATTATAGTCAGTAAATCAGCTTTCTTACCCGTATAGCTATCAATTTTTCCTTCCTTATCCAGAAAATAAAAGGTATAACTCACCACATCCCTAACGAAAGAACCACCCCAGTATGCAGAACTATTAGAAACCGTTTCCTGTACCACAGCTTCTCGGGACAATAACGATAATGGCCCTTCATACAAGACTTCAAATAAAATTGGAATCTTGTAATTGTAGTTTACATTATATGGGATAGAATAAAACTGACGGTAGCTATTTACGACCTTGTCATAAATCTCAAAGTAAAACACTTTGTGACTGCTGTATGTCTTAACTACCTGATTTTGAATCACCTGTACGACATTGGCCTGCATATCATACTTAACCAACCCTTCCAAGGTGTCCTGATCGGAGGTAACCATAAATCCATCATGCCATATCTCACTAGAGAACTCCTGGCTAACTACGGTTAACGAACAAATGCATAAGAAAATGAGGGAAAATGCTTTTCTCATTTAGTGCTTCATCTTTAGTATTTCATGCCCCATCTTATCGCGTTTGGTTTCAAGATACTTTTTGTTATGGACATTTGGGGTAACTTCTATCGCTACATTCTCAACAATTTCCAGGCCATATCCCATCAGGCCAACTCTTTTTTTAGGGTTATTAGTGATTAACTTCAATTTAGTAACCTTCATCTTTCGTAGAATTTGAGCTCCTACACCATAATCTCTTTGGTCCATTTTAAAACCAAGTTTCAAATTGGCTTCTACAGTGTCCATGCCTTCTTCCTGAAGCTTGTACGCTTTCAATTTATTTACCAAACCAATGCCCCGGCCTTCCTGATTCATGTAAAGGACCACTCCTTTTCCTTCTTGCTCCACCATCTGCATGGCACTATGAAGTTGGTTGCCACAATCGCATCGGAACGAACCAAATATATCTCCAGTCACACAGCTCGAGTGTACTCGAACCAATACTGGCTCACCTTCTTCCCACTCTCCTTTAAACAAAGCTAAATGCGTTTCTCCTGAAGTGGTCTGTTTAAATGCCTTTAGTTTAAACATTCCATGCTCCGTTGGCATGTCTACAGTTATTTCTTCAGTAACTAACGATTCCTTTTCCAGACGGTAGGAAATTAGATCTTTGATTGATACTAGCTTTAGATTGTGTTTGTCTGCAATCTCTCTTAGATCAGGAAGTCTGGCCATGTCACCATCCTCTTTCAGGATTTCTACCAATACTCCAGCTGGCTGCAATCCAGCCAACCGAGCAAAATCAACCGTTGCTTCGGTATGCCCTGTTCTACGCAGCACTCCTCCTGACTTGGCTTTTAGTGGAAAAATGTGTCCTGGTCTTCCCAGGTCTTCTGGCTTTGTGTTGGGGTCTACCAAAGCCTGAACTGTTTTAGCTCTATCTGCCGTACTAATTCCTGTAGTGGTTCCATGACCTAATAAGTCTACAGATACCGTAAACGGGGTTTCGTGTGTTGCCGTATTCTTACCTACCATCAGGTCCAGCCCTAACTCTTCACAGCGTTCTTCAAGAAGAGATGCACAAATCAATCCGCGGCCTTCTTTCGCCATAAAATTGATCACATCGGGCGTTACTTTCTCCGCGGCACAAATGAAGTCACCTTCGTTTTCTCGATCTTCGTCATCTACTACGATGATGATCTCTCCATTTTTAATCGCCTCAATCGCGTCTTCTATTGGGTCCAGCAAGTGGTCTCTACTCATTGTTGTTTATTTACTATCTATATACAATTTACTTGGTCGTCACGTTCCCAAGCATCTTAGCAATGCTCATTTCAATTTTTTTCAGCTCATTGACCTCATCCAAAATCAAATCGATTTCATCGTGATCACTCGCACTCTTTAATTTTCTGGTTTCCTCTTCCACCAGATGCTGCACAATTCTAAACTTTAACCTCAAAATATTGGAATAAGTTATATCCCGCAACTTATCTGTCTCCTTCGGTACATAAATCTGGAATTTTTTGTCCCAGTTTTCACTCACTTCGTGTCTGGGAGTCATCATGTCCACAACCACCCGTTTTACCTGCTCACTGCCATGATCCAGTAAGTAATCGCCATCGATGATATATCCTTCATTTAGCTTGGTTTTAAACAAGTCCAGAATCTCTCTATATACAGGATTGGTGAATTGGACTTCATCCACCTCAGTCAAAAAATACGAAATCAGATCCTGGTCAATGGATTCCTGATTAAGTATACTGTGTTTTCCATAATTCACTAACACACGTATACTCTCCATCTCCTGCAGTTCGATAACTTTGAGAATATCAATACCTTCTACCTGATCTGGCTCCATATTGACCAGATCCTCGGGCATTACCGGAGGGCGCTCAGGCATGGAGCCGCGCTCCCGATTCTGCTGGATAAGAATCTTATTTTGTTCGGAAATCAGCACTGACTCCTGGATACCCAATAAATCACTGCACTCCTTTAGGTAAACGGTTCGTTTTACAGGATCTTCTATCTTGGTGATCGACCGGACAATGTCTTTGATTAATCCAGCTTTTTTTACCGGATCGTCCTGTGCTTCATCTAAAAATAGCTTCGTCTTGAACCGAATGATATCTTGCGACTCTTCCTGTATGTAATGAGCGAATGCACTGGTGCCCAGCTTCTTGGCATAACTATCCGGGTCTTCACCTTCTGGCAAAGCCACTGCTTTAACATTAAGACCGCCTTCTAAAAGCATGTCGATTCCACGGATGGACGCTTTGATACCTGCAGCATCTCCATCAAAAATAACCGTAACATTCTCCGTATACCGACGAATCAATTTGATTTGATCCTCTGTAAGGGCTGTTCCAGAAGAAGAAACGACGTTCTTTATCCCCGTCTGGTGCATGGATATCACATCGGTGTACCCTTCAACAAGATAAATGTTATCTTCTTTGCGTACTTCCTGCTTGGCCTGATACAACCCGTAAAGAATCCTACTCTTGTTGTACAGCTCCGTCTCAGGAGAGTTAATGTATTTTGGCTGCTTCTTGTCTTTGGAGAGTGTACGCGCTCCAAACGCTACTACCTTACCGGAAATATTGTGAATAGGAAAAATGACCCGATTGCGAAACCGATCATAGACTTTGCCGCCCTCTTTAGATATGACCAATCCGGCTTCTTCTAAAAGTTCTTTTTTATAGCCTTTCTTTTCCGCTTGCTTCAGTAAATCGTCCCATGAATCAATGGTGTACCCAAGTTCAAACTCTTTGACTGATTCATCGGTGAATCCACGCTCCTTGAAGTAGCTTAATCCAATGGATTTCCCTTCTTCGTGATTCCAGAGTAAATCAACAAACCGATCCTTCGCAAAACCCAACAGGATAAACAAGCTTTCCCGCTTATTTTGTGCTTCCTGCTGCTCGTCAGTCTGTTCTTCTTCTACAACCTCAATTCCATAACGCTGTGCGAGAAATTTCAACGCCTCCACATAGGACAACCCATCAACTTCCATCAGAAAAGTAATGGAGTCGCCTCCTTTACCACTACTAAAATCTTTAAATATGCCCTTGGAAGGTACTACGTAAAATGAAGGGGTCTTTTCATTGGTGAAGGGACTCAGCGCTTTGTAACTTGAGCCAGAGCGCTTTAACGTGACAAAATCACCCACCACCTCCACAATATCCATGCGGCTTTTTATTTCTTCTATGGTAGCTGGACTAATCATCGCTTCTTCACAATTGCGGTTTGAGATCGCAAATCTAAGCGATTTCGTAAGAAGGTTTCCCGAAAAAGTTAAGTTAGTCTACTCGCTACTGCAGAAGCCAAACTCTTCATAAGCACATGTGCCTTCACCCTCCTGAACGATGGTATGAATCTGAGCAAAACCATTTTGCCTCACCATTGTATTTAGAAAGTAGTCCATATGGGTGATATGTTCTTCCCAAATTGGTTTTGAGGCCCACTCATGTCCTCCTCCACAATCAGTAAGCAGATAATATGGTTTGTTTAATTCTTTCATCTTTTCAGCAATGGAATACGAACCATATAACATCATAAAGCCTGTCTCATCTGCTTCGCAATAGTGGTGAGGTGCATTCGCATATGGCACCAGATTATCACAAGTACCATGAAAAAATGCTGAAGGTACGGCTGTCTCAGCCGTGACCCATCGCTGATCGAGCAGAGCACCAGCCATGCTGGCCATGCCTCCATACTTAAACTCCGGTGGCAATATTCCTTCTGAAGTTTTTTTCCAATATACGGCATGCATCACCGCTTCCGCTCCGGCACTACTTCCTACCAGCACAATCTTACCAGGGTCAATTCCAAGCTCTGATTTACGTCCTAGAAGATAGGCCACCGACTGGTGAATATTTTTGGCAGCCTCAAAGATGGTACGCACTTTATTCTGGGCAGCCTGATCACAACTAAACGATTGCCCTTTCATCGTGAGGTGATATGATATCGTCGCTGTAACCCAACCTTCAGAAGCATATCGCTCACAAAACTTGATATGCTCCGGCAGATCTCTTTCCCCTCCAGAAAAGCCTCCTCCATGCACGTAAATCAAAACGGGTTTGTTGGCATTTTTAGTCATGGGAATGAACAAATCCATTCCCAGCGTATCTTCATAAATAACCGTTTCCTTCTGTACTTTTTGTGCGAACAGGAGGTTCGCCGTAAGTATACAAAGGGATAGAAAGGCGTGCTTTACATTTAGAATTCTTGTCTTATCAGTGGTTCTCATTTACCTAATTGGTTAAGTGTGTTTTCATCTTTTGTTGTAGCTCGTCCGGATGAAAAGGTTTAATGACAAAATCATTCATTCCTGCTTGCTGAATATTATCCACCAGTACACCTGAAGCTGCTGCAGTTAATGCTATAATCGGCACAGTTATACCTTTATCACGGTATACTCTAGAAAGCTCTATTCCTGAAATTCCGGGCATTTGGATATCCATCAAAACGATATCAAAAGGAAGGTGTAGCATTTCAAGCGCTTCATTTCCATTATTGGCGTAGAGAATATTCATCCCCCAGAGTTTCAAAAAGCGCTCCACCACCAGGACATTCATTGCATTGTCTTCTACCAAAAGCACTACTTTATTTTCCAGAATCGCATCATGCTTGGTCGACTTATTTTTAACACTCCTTTTATCAGCTTTAGAGGATTTGTCGAATTGCTGGGTAAAACTAAACGCTGAACCTATACCGACCTGACTACTTACCTGTAATTCTACTCCCTGAAGTTTCAACAGATTTCTGCAAATGGATAGTCCGAGTCCTGACCCACCGTATTTCTCATGTATCTCCGCGTCTGCCTGGCTGAACGTTTCGAATATTCGCTCGATTTGAGCTTCTTCTATGCCTATTCCTGTATCAATAACCTTGAATTCTATAGTCGTAGAAGTCACGCTATCTGCCACTTGATTCATTACCAGTGTGATCTGGCCATTTTTTGTGAATTTTATAGCATTACCTACCAAATTGAAAAGCACTTGAGACAATTTACCTTTGTCTGCAACCACATTTATCTTATCAAAACCACAATCGAACAACAAGTCATTTCCTTTACTCTGAGCTTGTGATTTAAAACCTGATAACAATTTTTCACCCAACTCCTTCAGTTCAAAAACAGAATTGGAAAACTCAATTTTCCCGGCCTCTATTTTATTGAAATCCAGTATGTTATTGATCAATGTCAAAAGGTTATCCGCTGAGAACTGAAGTCCATCGATGGTTTCGATCTGATCGGGTCTGGGGTTGCCTAGTTTTAAATGGTGAGTCATTCCTGTGACAGCATTTAATGGTGTACGGATCTCATGAGACATCACAGATAAGAAGTCAGACTTTGCCTTCAAGGAAGACTCGGCATCTTCTTGGGCTTTTTTCCAAACTTTCGCGAACTGATGAGAAAGTGTCAGTGAGTGTAAAAAGAAAAACGACAAGTATCCAAGTGGAACCAAATAGATAGAGTAATCCACTAGTCCAATTACGTTAAGCGCTCGAAACGCTAGTGCTCCCAATAGCAAAACAATGGCAATCAACGAATACTCAGCACCAGTACGCCGGCGGATAACTGCCAACGTATTTACATAAAGTGCCGATACAGTCATCACCGCTGTTATAACTAAATAGTATTTATGAATCCAGGTGAAAAACGATACCGGGCCAAAAATGGCAATTACTAAAAATAACACGTTTGTGGCAGCCAATGTCCTGACGTAAAGCCTATTTACTTCACTCGGATACGTGTGCTCAATAAACTTGGTAAGAAAAAATACGGCAAGGTAGAGCGAGCTGTACTCCAGACGAATAGTCAAATACCATGACAACTCCGAAAAAAGGGAGTGCAAGGCGTGATTGCCACTGCCAATGACGTAATAAGAAAAGGAAATACAGAGTAGTGAGAAATACAGTATATTTTTTTGTTGTCTGCCATAAAGAAACATGCCAAGGAAAAACATACCACCCATCACCATCGCTCCCGATAAAAAAATATCGAGACTTTCAACCAACGTATGCTTTTTGTGCATCCATTCGCTGGGTCCAATAATTATACTGTTAGTTGGACCTCCTTTATAGTGATCAAAGTTGGCCACTTGAAGGACTAACTGATTGGTATCTGAGAGCTGTTCTTTACTAATGGAAACTGTTCTATGCACCCACTTGGGTTCATATAGTTCTTTCTTTTTTGCAACAACGCCACTTTGACTTATAAGCTCCCCGTTAAGATACGCGCGATAGGCACTATAAGCAGGTGGAAATTGTAAAGCCCAATCTTTGTCATTATCAATTAGAAACCTAATGCTGTAAGTCGCAGCACCCACTGAGTCTATCCAAAACTCAGGAAACCAAATGGTTTTACTGATGTTCGATAAAACTGACGGGTCATTGGTTAGTCGATTCCAGGTAAACTTCCATTGACCGTCTAGTTTCATTTCACGATGGTTCCCACTAAGGTCCAGAAAATCCTTATTATTGGCCTTAGACGTATTTAATCCAAGCCCACAATACATTAGAGCTAATAGAATGAGGGTAACAATCTTTGGGCAAATCTTCAAGGCAGAGGTTATCAAATCTTCAGAAACTATTCGTTACCTCTAATATAATTTTTTCTACTATTCAAATAAGGCCTTCAAGACAATAACTAATAAGTTCCTCGATAAATGTGATCAAATCGTTTTCCATGATCAGGTTTCAGTGGCATGGATTCACCTCCAGTGTTCTCCAACCAGGTAAACAAGGCATCTCTAAGGTCCTTGGCAACTTGTGCGTATTGCGGATCACGAATTAGATTACGCATTTCATTGGGATCATTTTCAATATCATACAACTCGTTGGTATCCCAAATCCCATGATACCGGATAAACTTGTACTTAGATGTGCGAACAGCATGTACTGTGGGTGTCTGTGGGAAAGGTCGTTCCCAGAAATATTCATAATATACGGTATCTCTCCAGGCAATCTGCTGATTATAAAGTAATGGTTTGAAAGAGTTTCCGTTCATGTGGTCTTTTGTTCCTAACCCAGCAAAGTCCATTACTGTAGGTGCAATGTCCACATTCTGAACTACCTCACTCAGCTTTGTTCCTTTTGGAAGGTCTGCTCCCATTGCTAGCATTGGCACACGCATAGACTCTTCATAAGCCTGTCGCTTATCTATCAGTCCATGCTCCCCAAAAGAAAAACCATTATCTCCCATGTAAATCACTATGGTGTTCTCCAACAAATCTTTTTCTTCCAGATAGTCAATAACCGTACCGATACTCTCATCTACAGAAAGCAACGTTTCGCAGTATCGCTTGTAAAAGTCTTCAAAGGTAATTTGACCATGGTACATGTAGTCTACTCCATGCCAGCTGTTGCGCTGGGCTTTGGCCCAGTTTGGTAAGAGATCATAGTTATACTCCTCCTCGGTAACAGTACTCCGTGGGTGCCCTGGAGGAAACATACTTGGTGGATATGCTACTTCTTCATTGTCATACCTACCCATGTGACGAGGCGCAGGTTTAAAATCTGCATGTACTCCTTTATGTGAAAGGTATAAAAAGAATGGTTTTTCCTGATCTCTGGTTTCCAGAAAGTCGATGGCATAATCCGTCAACACATCGGTTACATAAGCTGAATCCGTGTAAGCCTCCTCCGTGCCATTGAAATTGATGGTGGGGTTAAAGTAAACACCTTGTCCTTTAAAGCTGGCCCAAAAATCAAAGCCAGGACGTTTACCACTATGGTGCTCTCCCATATGCCATTTCCCAATATAACCCGTCTGATAGCCGGCTTCATCCTGTAAGTATTGAGGAAAGAACACTGTGCTTTCGGGGACTAGGGATTGATTATCTACTACACGGTGGTTGTGCGCATATTGACCTGTGAGTATACTCGCACGGCTGGGTGAGCAAAGAGATGTACTGACAAATGCATTCTCCACATGAACACCTTGCTGTGCCATGCGGTCCATATTAGGTGTTTCTAAAAATGGCACCTTACCAGTGAATCCCATAAAGTCATAACGGTGATCGTCACTTAGGATGAAAATCACGTTCTTCTGATTGGATTTATCAACCATGGATTTTGCAGGTTGATTTGAATCTTGTTCGGAGGTGCATGATAGCATCACCAGTCCTGTTAGTATTAAAAATAAGTATCCTTTCATTTTCAGTTGGCTTTTATTCGATTAATTCTGTTCAGAAATTGATTTCATCATCAAAAGATCTGCCGCATTCCATATTGGGGGAATTTTGATTGGACTTCAGTCTGATCAGCATTCTTGTTACGTCCCCATGATTCATGCTGACAGTCCTTCGATGGTGCCCTACCGAGATATTCGTATGAAGAAGTAAAATAAATCAAAGTAGGCTTTGTTTCTTTATTGACTATTCGGGGGTCACTCCTTCGCCCAATGTACACTTACTGATTGTACATCAGCAGAATTGGTACCCACCATTAATTCGAACTGGCCAGGCTCCCAGTCATAAATAATGTCCTGTGATTTGCCTGAAAGATCATATCGATAGTATTTGAGGTCCTCAGGAGTTATCTGAAAGGAAACAGTTTGCGTTTCGCCTGCAGGAATTTCAATTTTCTGAAATCCCTTTAGTTCTTTCAGTGGACGTGTAGCCGAGCCAACAACATCTCTAATGTATAGTTGCACCACTTCTTTACCAGCAATTTTTCCTGTATTGGTGACTGGGATTTTCAGGACCAATTCCTGATCACCATTAAGTGAATCCTCGCTTACGCTTGGTTGTCCGTAGCTAAATGATGTATAACTCAAACCATAACCAAATGGGTATAGCGGCTCATTGGGAACATCCAGGTAGTTGGATTTGAATTTTTGAAACCATGCGTCCTCAGGCAATGGTCTTCCTGTATTTTTATACGAATAATAAATAGGCACCTGTCCCACATTTCGTGGGAAGGTCATGCTCAGCTTACCGGATGGATTCACATCACCAAATAATACATCAGCAGTAGCATTTCCCGCTTCTGTTCCTCCAAACCACGTATTGATGATTGCCGGAGCATTTTTTGCGGTCCACTCCATCTCTAGCGGACGTCCTGCTAAAAGCACCACCACAACAGGTTTTCCTGTTTTCAAGAGCTCTTCTAAAAGTTTTCTTTGGGTTTCGGGTAAGCTAATATCAGACCGGCTAGAACTCTCTCCAGACATCTCTGCGGCTTCACCCAACACAGCGACTACTACATCAGATTTACCAGCTACTGCGACTGCCTCACTTCGTAGCTGCACCTCGGAGCGTTCGTCCCTTCCTGTCGGTTTGCCGAAAATACTGAAGCGCTTTTCGAGTTCCTGATCAGCTACGACATTGGAACCTTTTGCATGTAACACGCTGCCTTTGTCTCCCAAAGCATTTTTTATCCCATCATAAATAGAAACGGACTGTTTAAAATCAGCCGCTACACTCCACGTACCCGTCACATTTTCTCCATTGTTAGCCAGGGGTCCAATCACAGCTATGGTGCCTGATTTTTTTAGTGGAAGTATGTTTTCATTTTTCAATAGAACATACGATTCACCAGCTACTTTACGAGCAAACTGGCGATTCTCATCTGTAAAGATGTCATTTTTGGCTCTTTCCAGATCACAGTATCTATAGGGATCATCAAACAAACCAAGTTCGAATTTGGCTTTGAGTATTCGGCGACAGGCCTGATCGATATCGGCTTCCGTAATTCTACCTTCTTCAAGAGACTTTTGTAATGTCCGCAGAAAACCTTCACCGACCATGTCCATGTCATTGCCAGCTTTCAAAGCAAGTGCCGATACTTCCTGTAGGTTTCCCATTCCATGAGCAATCATTTCATTGATACCTGTGTAATCACTTACCACAAAACCATCAAAACCCCATTGATTACGAAGCACTTCGGTCAGTAGCCACCTGTTACCCGTAGCAGGAACACCGTCTATTTCATTGAAAGAAGCCATTACCGTTCGTACACCAGCGTCTACTGCTGCTTTGTATGGAGGTAGGTAGTCGTTAAACATCCTTAAACGACTCATGTCTACCGTATTATAATCTCTACCTGCTTCGGATGCACCATACAGCGCAAAGTGCTTAACGCAAGCCAGCAGTGTATTATTGGCCCCAAGGTCGTCTCCCTGATAGCCTCGAACCATCGCTTTTGCTAACTGACCTCCTAAATAGGGATCTTCTCCAAATCCTTCAGAAACACGTCCCCAACGTGGATCTCTGGTGATGTCAGTCATTGGAGAAAACGTCCAGGCAATACCGTCTGCAGTAGCTTCCTGAGCCGACATTCGCGCGGCTTTTTCAATTAAGTCCATGTCCCAGGTCGTGGATAGTCCCAGTGGAATTGGGAAAACCGTTTTGTATCCATGAATCACATCCATTGCAAAAATCAAAGGGATTCCCAAACGGCTATCTTCTACAGCTACTTTCTGGGCTTTTCGCACTTTATCAATCCCTTGAATGTTGAATAGACCTCCTACTTTACCCGCTTTTATATTAGGCACGATACCTTTGTTCTCCGCAATACCTGTATTGATATCACCAGCTGCCGGTAGGTTTAATTGCCCGATTTTCTCTTCAAGAGTCATGAGCGCCATCACAGAATCTACTCTCGCGTCATGTGATGACTTGGTTGGTTTATTTACCGGTTGTTGGCATGCTGAAATCGCCAATACCAACACCACATATATCTTGCTTAACTTTTTCATGTTCGCCTTAGTTCTTTACAATTTTCGATTTCTCTGAAATTCCATTTTCATTAAACGATTCTACCTGATAGTAGTACGTCTGCCCTACATTGAGGGCACGTAGTTCATATTCATTCTCCTCGTAGATCATCACAGAGTTATTGAGCCTATTTGGTGCAATCCCCCAGTACAACACATATCCCTGAGCGTCCTTGACAGATTTCCATTCGATTGACGCATTTCGTTCATCACGCTGACGTATGGATGAAAAGTCCTTAGGAGTTTTCGGCTGTAGGCCATTTCCCTTACCGAAAACACGAAACTCACCAATAGCCAGGTACTGATTGGGATAATAAACGTTTTGGTACTTTACATACCTGGCATCCACAGGCCTGGATAGCTCGATGTATGCATGAGGTTGGTCATTCGTATTCTCCGAGTAGTCCACAGTCTTTTGCCAGGTTTCCCCATCAACAGAAGTGAGAATGACGAATTGTTGTCTCAGGGAATCTGGCTTGCCGAATATGTTCGCATTGAAGTCTTGAAAATTGACCTGAACCGCATGGATGGTCATTTTTCGTTGAAGGTCCAATTCCACATAAAGTGAGTCACTGTTGTTTGGTGCCACCCATTGAGTTCTCAGGTTCTCATCGTTGATTTTATTCGCACTGTAATCTGGCTTTTCCTGCTCCAGCATATTTCCTGAATCGTTTTCATCAACCACATTCCGGTCTACTCCGCTGATTACTGCATTTGTTTTAACAGGCTTATCTTTCGATAGCAGCATCCATCCAGTGAATCTGTTTTTATGGTTTTCTACCTTAACATCTGGTAAATAATGTGGATAATCTCCATAAGCCGTATTTACATACATCTGCCCCTCTTCAAATCCTGTTGGGAACATTCCGATTCTTCGCTCAAATTTGAAATTAACGGAAATGGTCATGCTGGCATAGTGCCAGTAATTACCATGAATATCCCTTACAGTACTCCCATGACCTGCTCCGGTTAGAAAACCTCCTGGTTTATAAGACACGGGATTGTATGGAGCATACTCAAATGGACCTAATGGATCTTTCGATGTATAAACGCCATCTGCGTATACGTTCCACTGAGTACCAGGTGCGCTATACTCCAGGTAGTAGGTATTACCATGTTTGCTCATCCATGGCCCCTCAATAAAGGGCTTAATATCGGACTTGTGATTTTGACCAAATCGCTCCCATCCGTGATTTTCCGGATCCAGATTAAAAAGATCTGACTGCTCGCCCACTGGTATATAGAAATTCTCTGCATCAAGCTCAATACCATGTATCGGCCATTTATTAGAAGACTCTTCATAGAGGTATACCTTGCTATCATCATCTACAAACAAGGCGGGATCTTGTACACCACGTGGCACGTTAATTACTGCATAATTCGTTTTCCAATCCCCGAGTTCAGGATTGTCTGTCTCAATAACGGCTCCTCTTCCCGATGGATCACCCAAAACAAGGATTTTACCATCCTTTACGACAGCCGCTGGAGCATTGCATCCATTGAAATACCAGGATTGAGGTTTGATGAATTTCCAATTACTCATATCATCGGATACCCAATAGCCGTGAGATCTGGTGACAAATAAATAGTATTTTCCTTTGAAATTGACCACTGCAGGATCTGCTCCAGATCGGTAAGAAACGTCATTTCGCGCTCGATAATGCGACATATAGGTATAATCAATGTCAATCGGATTACAATAAGTCTTGACCGATTGGGCATCAACTCCAAGAACCAAAAGTGAGCTTATAACTAAAAATATTGTGCGCATTTTTTAATTGGAATTCTTGTGAGAAAATAACCAGTCCATAAGTCCTGGTTCAGCAAATGCTGAATCCCAGCTATTATGATTGGCATCTTTATACAGCGTGTATTTAACAGACCCTCCTGCCTTCCGCAATGCAATCACCATTTCGGTTGAGTAAGACGGTAAGACTACATTGTCTTTTCCTCCATGAAATACCCACATTGGCACAAAAGAAGCATAGTTCGAAGCGGTAGCCGGATGAGCACCACCACATATCGCAAAAGCAGCTGCAAACATGTTCGGCTTTCGAGATAGCAGTTCATAAGTCCCAAAACCACCCATCGACAAGCCTCCAAGATAGAGTCGATCATCCTGACTATAGCTCAATGATTTGACGGAATCCATTAACCCCATCACCAACTTCATGGCATAAGTCGGCTCTCCTCCGTTTTTGAAATTAAATGTCAGAGGAAAGCTACTTCGATCTACATCCACATTGGCCCAATAGCTTTCTTTGGGACACTGTGGAAAAATCACCACTGCCGGATACGTTTCTCTAAAACTGTCACTTAGAAAAAGCGAGCTTCCATGAGCTAGTTGCTTCTTATTATCGCTGCCACGCTCACCTGCACCATGTAAAAATAGAACGACGGGATACTGTTTATTTTTATTGAAATTCTCAGGGTAGAGAATTCTATAATTTAATGACTTTCCATCTTGAGAATAGCTGGCTTCTTTGAAAGAATCCTTGGTTGGCTGAGACCAGCCAACCAAAGTGAAACCTAAAACTAAAAATGATGAAAACAATCTATTCATAACTAAAACCTAATTTCTTTAGACCAGCCTGCACTTCTGGTGCTGACATAAACAGGTCCCATAGTAACCCACTTCGATAGTTCTCGATCATAACCGGAATTGGTCCCTGATCAATAGCCAGGTATCTGGGTAAATACCAATTGCTGCTTCGACTAAACGCATCATACGGACCATACTTTCCTACCAAAGAATCTCTCTCTGGGGCATACAACCAGCTAAGCATTTGCATGCTTTCAGTAGGTGTGTAAGGAAATGACGATAGAGCTGCAGTTGGAGAAATTACACCCAGGTCCCGACCAGGACGATGACCTGCATAACCCCGCAAACTGTAACTCGACGTGAGACCCCAGTTCTCCTTTCCATAACCTTCATATCCTTCTGGGTTTTCCAGGCTGTACTCATAATGTACTTTGGCATGACTTTGATTCAGTTTCCAAAACTCACCATATTGATCCTTCAGGCCTTTAGGGTTCAAACCCAAATACGAATAATGCGCCCAAAAAAGTGGACCTACTTTCGCTTCGTCGTGCTCGTAATGATTTAAAACCAAATCTTGTCCATAATAAACCTGATTGGATTCAATTTTACCATTCTTAGCCCATCCCTGATGATATACCTCAGGTTTCACGCCATGCGTAGGCGATGAAGCAGCCAGGACGTACATGATCAAACATTCGTTGTATCCGCCGACAGGAAAATTCATCTCCCAACCAACATTTGGTGACCAGTGCCAATAGAGGACATTTTCGCCTCCTTTGGTATGCCAATCCCATTCTACTTCCTTCCAGATGGTATCAATCCGTCGAGCTATCTCCTTTTCACCTTCATTGCCGTCTTTAAAATATTCTCTTACGGCAAGTAAACCTTGCATAAGAAAGGCAGTTTCTACCAGGTCACCGCCATCATCCTTTTTACTGAACGGCTTTACTTTTCCGGTATCTCCATACCACCAGTGAGGATATACACCATGAAAACGGTCTGCTGTTTCTAGAAAATTCAGGATCTTTTCATACCGACTAACCGCTTCTTGTCTTGACACAAAGCCACGCTCTATTCCAACCAGAATGGCCATTACCCCAAAGCCCGATCCACCTGAAGTAACAACATTGCGGTCATTGCTCGGATAAATATTATCCATATGGATTCGCTCTCTTGCGAGACCAGAAGTGGGCTCTGCTCCTTCCCAGAAATACTGAAAGGTCTGGTATTGGACTTTATCCAGTAAGGAATCTTCAGTCACCTTAGACACTTCGGTTTCTGCCTCAGGCTTTTGTGTAGATGCACAACTACTGACTACCATGGTCAAAACCAATGCACAGATTAATTGGTGGTACTTATTCATAGGTTATTTCAAGCTTTTCTAGTCCACTTTGTACCTCAGGTGCTGACATAAATAAGTCCCAAAGCAAACCAGTTCTGTAATTTTCTATCATTAAAATAATTGGTCCCTGATCTATTGCAAGGTAAGATGATGCATACCAGTTTTCTGTCGGATTAAATGAATCGTAAAACCCGTATTCACCCCACAGTCTATCTCCAAGGATAAAATAGAAATGACGCATCGCTTTTATTGATTCTTCAGGGGTATATGGGATGGATGAAAGGGCCGCTGTAGGCGTGATCACTCCACGATCATTATTAGGTGAATGGGCAGAGTATCCAGAATCTCCATCGCTGGCAGTTAGCCCCCACGAATAGTCAGTGTATCCAACATACCTTTGTGGGTTGGCGATGCAATAAGCCTGATTGATCTGGCTATGCGTCACATTCTGTGTCCAGTAATTAGCAAACTGGTCTGACAAGTTTCGTGGATCAAGCCCAAGAAACGAATAATGGGCAAAAAACAAGGGTCCGCCTCTATCTGTTCGTAAAGGCAAGGTATATCCATAATGTGACGTATTACCACTATTCACCATATCTCCGTCTCTAGACCATCCGCTCTGATACACTTCTTTTTCAATGCTGTGAGTAGTAGATGCTGCGGCCATTACATAGACGATCATGGCTTCATTCCACCCAGTTATCCTATGATATTTTTCCCATCCAAAATTAGGTGACCAATGCCAATAAAGTACATTCTGATCATTTTGAGTGTACCAATCCCACTCCACCTCATCGACCAGATCATTGATCTTATCAATTATTTCTGCTTCCTGTGGATCGGATGTATCCAGATACTGCCTAACTGTGATTAATCCCTGTATCATGAAAGCTGTCTCCACTAAATCGCCTCCGTCATCGTTCGCACTAAAGGGTACAACCTGTCCTGAGGTTCCATTTAGCCAATGAGACCATACGCCATGAAAACGGTCAGCATCATCCCCTAAAAAAGTGATGATTTTATCCAGTCGGTCTATTCCTTCCTGATGAGTCACAAATCCTCTTTCTATTCCTACAAGAATGGCCATTATTCCAAAACCTGAACCACCAATTGTGACAGTTTCCTGACTCGTATTTCTTTCCCTCGCCAATCCGCTGACCGGATGACCAAAGTCCCAAAAATATTTAAATGTCTGCTCCTGCACCTTGGTCAGCAATTCTTCGTCAGAGATCTCTGGAAACTTCAATGTGGAATCTAATTTGGTGTAGAAGGGTAATTGATAGCCATCAAAAGGTCTTTCTTTCGCTGATCCAAAACCTGATCCAATCAAAAAGTTGTACCTCCTCCATCCCTGTAGGTCATTATCCGGTTGAAGTCGAATGATCGAGTCCATCAATTGAGAATTGGTAGTCGACACCTTAGCTCCGCCAAGGTTTAAACTCATAAAATCAGTAACCTCGCTAACAGTTACTGCCTCAGAAAAGGCAATATCAATGGTTGGTCTCAAATCAATGTTTTGAATGCGAGTATTCTTATCTATGAGTTTGTCATTGATTTTAGTTCCTGTAATCACTATTGGAGGGTTGGATGTGGTAAAAGTGATTGCCACACCTGGAAAAACTTCTCCAGAAACTCCTCGAATGGCATCAGAGATAGTGATGGTATAGCTCTTATCAATATCGAGGTTTGCCCCCGGGCTGGCTGAAATTGTTTTGTCATTGTCTAAATAAGAAAAAGTCAGCGGAATTGGTGCCGCCTCTTCGTTTATTAAGGTGATAGCTTGTTCAACAGTACTACTATTAAGAGGTACGTTGAATGATATAATGATTGGTTGGTTATTGGGAGTTGTTTCTGATTGGGATAAAATACTCACTGTGCCCACTCTCAGCGCAGTGAGCTGCATTGATACGGGTGTTTCCTCTGGCTCTTCTTGTCCACAAGCACAAAAAGTAAGTAGAGAAGTGAGTAGTATAACGAGTTTGATATTCATTAAGAGAGATTGATAAATGGGCCGAGGAAGCTCCTCGACCCATTTGATTAGTAATTGACTATTTGCTTAATCAAGGTTTTTCAGCATCATAAAGATCTGAAGCGTCTTCAGCAGTATAAGCTGCGCTGAAGATTCTAAAGTCATCCAACATACCTTTGAAGTGGTTTGATGTAGGAGAATCATAGTTACCATAAGACTCTGTATCCCATAATGTACCACGTCTAGACTGCACAAAACCAAATGCCAAGTCAGGGTATACCGTTGGCTCTTCACCAGAATACTTCCATCCTACACAATCTGTTTGCGGATGCGGATCGTACTCAAGGTATTGCTGCTCTTTCATCAACTCTCCATTGATAAAAATGGATGCGGTCAATGTAGAAGCATCATAAGTGAAAATCACATGTGACCACTTGTCAACTAAAAGTGCACTCAAGCCACCTTGAGACTCCAGGTCTGCTTCGAATGTATGGCCTCTCCAACCGCCCGTAGCGTTGTAATTACCATCACCATTGAAACTAAATCCCTCTCCACGTGTGTAAGCATCTTCACCTTCAGGGTCGATTTCCCATCTTGTCGACAGACTAAAATCTCCATAGACGCCATTAGCTTCCATTCTGAAACCATAGAAGGCACCTAAACCGAATGGAAACTGACCTGCAGGTCCTGTTCCACTAGCATTAAGGTTGTCAGTCGTATCAGGTTTCATCCAGAAACTGATGGTCCATCCGCTTCTTTCCACCATTAAATCACCAGCATCGTTTACTTCGATGATACTTGCATCTCCGTCAAAAAGTGCCGTACTCATAGCTTGTCCATGACGATCCTCTACATACTCGATCATGTGCTCGTAATCAGGATTGTAAACACCTGTTTCGTCTGTAGCATCACCATCAAACTTCCAAAACGCAATCTGAGCTGCTTCCTGAGGAGCAACCACCGGTGCACGACCACCTGTTTTGAATGATCTTGATGATGCAGTGAATCCACCACCATTAGCTCCAGACACAGCACCAATTACCAGGTTATAAACCGTTCCTCTTTGTAATTCTGCACTTGGAGTAATGGTAACAGCTGCTCCAGTTACACTTACAGTAGACTCCACTCCTTCTAAAGAAATAGTAGAGGTGGTAACAGACGTTTCATCCACTTCTGTGCTGAAAGTAACTACAATGACAGGCTCAACAGGCACACCTTCTGCAGAGGTAGCACCATTCAAATCAACTTCCGTTGCGTCGCCAGATAATACATCATCACCAGAAGCAGTTATACTTAGGATGGTCAAATCGTCTGGTTCATCATCTTTATTACAGCTTGTAAATGTTACAATAGCTGCCATCAGCACTAGGCCAAATAAATACTTGATTGTTTTCATACTTCTTTCATTTTTAAGATTGAGAATTATTGTTTTTAGTATTCGGGATTTTGTTTGATTCTTCCTTCTGAAATATCTACCTCAGATTGAGGGATGGGCATCAGCTCATGCTTGCCCTCGACATAACCGAGTGGGCCCATTACTTCTGCGGCGCGTCCGGTTCGTACCAAATCCCAGTACCTGAGACCTTCAAAAGCGAGTTCGTAGTTTCTTTCGTTCGCAATTGCCTGGCGCAATTCAGCTTTATCTGTAGTAGTGATATCAGGCAATATTGCTGCACCTCTCCGAGCTCTTGCTCGCACTTTGTTAAGTTCTGTCAGCGCTTGAGCAGGTTTGTTGTTTTCATTTAAAGCTTCGGCTGCCATCAGCAATACATCAGCAAAACGAATCAGTCTTCTGTTATGACCAAAAGATTCCTGAGAATTTGTACCTGGGTGCCATACTTTCTGGTTGTAACACTCAATTTCAATAATTTCGTTGCTATCGTTGTACGTGGTATCAGGTGTATCAGCTTCTCCTTCGGTAATTACACCACCAAGCTCTTCGTTTAAGAATATGACGCTTGCATCAAGGCGTGGGTCGTCATTAGCCTGCATTTTTTCGATCCAAGGGTACGCCGGTCGTCCAAATCCCCAACCGCGGTTTGGTGTTCCTCGAATTCCCCAGGTATTGGCATACTGGTTACCACCATTACCAAAAGCTAACGGCAGTGCTGGTACTTCCCAAACGGATTCTATTCCTCCTTCATTCTCTGAACTAAATGCATCACCAAAATTTGCTTCCAGATCGTATTGACCAGAATTAATCACCTCCATAGCCAAACTTTCAGCCTCCGAAAAATTTCCCAAATACAAGTGAAGTCTGGCGGCTAATGCCTTAGCTCCACCGCGGGTAACTCTGCCAAGATCAGCAGCAGCATATTCCGACTTTTCAGGCAGGTTTTCACTTGCATACTCCAAATCAGGAAAGACAATTTCATCCCAAATCACCTGTGCATCTTCTCTAGCTAAATCTACAGGCGGATTAATAGTAGTCACCATTGGTACACCACCAAAAGACCTTACCAATACTGAGTAGTAATAAGCTCTTAAGAAACGTGCTTCTGCGATGTAACGTGATTTCAAACTTTCATCCATTTGAATTTTTGGGGTTTCCTGAATGACCAGGTTTGCACGACGAACTGCCTGATAAAGAGTCTTGTAGTACCGCTCAAAGGCTCCATCAAAAGAATCAAAAGAAAAGTCTTCGAATACTGCTGTAGAAGCACCGTCACCTGGGTTTGTACCTTTAGTACACTCATCAGACATGATGTCAAAAATTGGAAACCCTCCAGCTGCTAAATTCCATTGCCTTAACGAATTATACGCTCCATTTATCGCTAATCGGGCATCTTCTGGAGTTTCAGGAAAAGTCCCAACAGTTAATTCCGACTGAGGCGGTCTGTCTAGAAAATCTTCATCACAGGAAAAAGCAATTATTGCGATGATTGCGACGCTTAAATGTTTTAAAATCTTCATGATCAAAATGTTAAATTCAAACCAGCACTATAAACTTTTGAGATTGGGTAAACTCCTCGATCGATCACACCATCCAGAGGACTGCCAGCTCCCAAATCCGGTGAATAACCAGAGTATTTCGTGAAGGTGACAAGGTTCGTCCCTCTCACATAAAACCTCAGAGACTGAGCTTTAACAGATTCAAGCAAACCAGATGGAATGTCATAGCTCAGTGTCAATGTCCTCAGTCGTAAAAAGGAACCATCTTCAACGAAATAGTCACTCGGAGAATAGTTCACACCACCTTGAGTAGCTCGAGGATGTTCATTGGTGGACCCTTCTCCTGTCCATCGATTGTTGAACTTTGCCTCTCTATTGTATAGAGAAGATGTGATTGCCTGTTTGCCATTGTAGATATCCACTCCTGTCTGTCCCTGAAAATCACAGCTTAGATTGATGTTTTTGTAACCAACTGAAGCATTGAATCCATAAATGAAATCAGGAATTGAATTTCCAATGACTGTTCGGTCCTCAGCATTCAAGATGCCATCCTCATTAGTATCTTCATAAATGAAGTCACCTGCCCTTTGAGCTGACAAGCTTGGAAATTCTTCCAGTTGGGCTTCGTTTTGGAAAACTCCGGCAACTTTGTATCCATAGAAGAACCCAATAGGATACCCAACAACAGTTTGTGCGACCCGCTGGCCATTACCCAAATCTCCTCCTGTGATCACTGAGTCAGCTCCGATATTTGCTCCAAGGTTAAGCACTTCGTTTTCTACGAATGATCCAAGCCCGCCAACCTGATAGTTGAAGTCGCCAATTTTGTCTCTCCAAGTCAGATTAAACTCAAACCCTTTATTCTGAACATTGGCCACATTATAGGTGATGCTTTGGAAGGCTCCCACACCCAGATATCCTGCTGGTTCCAATCGAACCAAAATATCATTAGTCGTTTTAACATAGTAATCAAACTCCGCGATCAGTCTTCCCTGAAGCAAGTCCATGTTAATTCCAACATCAAACTGTTCGGTTTCTTCCCATCTGAGATCCGGGTTACCCGCGCTAGCTAAAGTAGCTCCAGAATTAAGGGTTTCATTGACTCCAAAAACTGCTCCAAAGCCAGTTCCAATAGTGGAAAACTGTGCTCCCCCGCCAATTTTTTCATTACCTACAATTCCCCAACTGGCTCTCACTTTCAGGTTATCGATGAATCGTGTCGTTGGGAAAAATGACTCTTCGCTCACATTCCAACCTAGTGCGAATGATGGAAAATTTCCGTATCGGTTTCTAGAACCAAAATTGGAAGAACCATCTCTTCTAAATGTTGCTGTGAACAAGTAGCGATCAAGCAAGGTATAGTTGGCTCTGAAGAGGAACGAAACCATGGATCCATAGCCGCCATTATTCGATACATTTTGTAACAGTGGATCCCCATCGCTCGCATTGATGTACCAGTAATTTTCATTTTCACGAAGCAGGTTTTGGCCACTACCACTTAGAAACTCACTGCTTTCCCGCTGTATCGTATATCCAGCCACTGAATTCACTCTGTGGATGCCAAATTCCTTTTGGTAAGAAATGGTGTTTTCCCATAGTACAAACGAATTATCGCTGTAGTTGACACTGATGTCACTTGTTTCATTTTGCTGCAACGGCGCTACATAAAATGCTGGTGTGAAACTCTTGCTTCGACCTGCCCCAGCAGTAAACTGAAAACTAGACTTAGCTGTAAACCCATCAAGGAAGTCATACTCCAGGTAAAAATTTCCTACACTCTCAAATGACTTGCGATAGCTATTGGAATATTCCATAGCCGCCAGTGCATTCGCACTACCTCTTACCTCAGCAAACGTGCCGTCATCATTGAAAGGAACACTTATAGGCCATGCCCTAAGCGCTGTATTAATAACCCCTGGTGCGTTTTGTTTATCTCTGAGTGCCAATGATAGGTTTAAACCAATATCAAAAGCTTCGGTCACCTTATAGGTGGTATTGATCTTTGCAGTGACTCGTTCGAATTCAGATTGTGGATCAAAGTTAGATCCTTCACCTACACCGAGAAGTCCTTCCTGATAGAAATATCCCAATCCGAAATAATAATCAATCTTATCAGTGGCGCTGCTAATTGAGGCAGAAACATTCCGAATTGGCCGCATGTCCTCATAAATGAGGTCTTGCCAATCAGTATCATCCAAAACATCCAGATTATTATAGGTTCCAGGTTCTATGTCATTGACGTATTGTGCGAACTCACGTCCATTCATCATTTCAATACGCTTTGAAACACTTTCCCAGCTATGATCCATGGAAACGTTTACTCGAACATCTCCTTTTTTACCCCGCTTGGTCGTGACAATGATTACTCCATTACTCCCTCGAGATCCAAAAATGGCTGTAGCTGACGCATCCTTAAGTACCTCCACAGATTCAATATCGTTGGCATTAAGGAAGTCTAAAGAGTTACCTTCCTCGATAATCACCCCGTCCACTACGAATATGGGGTTGTTGTTATTCAAAGTAGTAATCCCTCTTAGTCGGACTACTGGAGTAGACCCTGGATCACCACTGGTGTTCAACACCTGTAATCCAGATACTTTTCCTTGTAATGCCTGTACTGGATTAGCGTTTGGCACCTTAACCAAATCTTCACTTTTAATGGAAGCTACAGATCCAGTCAAATCACTTTTCCGAACGGAACCATACCCTACAACTACCACTTCGTCAAGCTCAGACATATCCAATGTTAGGTCAACATCTATGGTCGTTTGATTGTTGACGTCAATTTCCTTGCGCTTATACCCCACATAAGAAAATATGAGTGTCACATCTTTACTAGAGACAGTCAATTTATAATTCCCGTCGAAATCAGTAATAGTACCATTCGTTGTACCCTTCTCAATGACATTTGCACCGATCAGTGGTTCTCCATCTTCAGAATCTTTGATGGTCCCACTTATCGTCACCTCCTGAGCCATTAGGTTAAAGGCCAAAAAGGTCAATAAAATCGTAGTGTAGACTTTCTTCATTTTCCTCTCATTTGTTGATTGATTGTATCTTGTTATTTTGTTTTGCTCCAAAGCCATGGCAGTAGATTCTCTGCTTCATTCAGAACGTAATTCCACTCATGTCCTTTATTTTCATCTAAATAGAACTCCACATCAGCACCGCTTAAAGCGTCTAATGCTGTAAATAAATTCTCACTGTATCTTGGTGGAACCACACCATCATTGCCTCCATGATAGAGGCGAATCGATACTTTTTCACCATATGTCTGTACTAAATCAGCATCATGTCCGCCAGCTATGGAAATTGCTGCTGCTGGAATATCAGACGCGTAGTACAGGTATTCCAATGTTCCAATTCCACCCATGGATAAGCCCATCACATAAATTCTTGATTCATCAACTGCTTCTGTGGCAACCAATTCATTAGTCAAATCAATGACTAGCTGCATTGGCGTGTTGGCTGAGGTTTCTACCGGAAATTCAAAAATCAATTCCCCATCAATGGTCTCCTTGGTTCTTCTTGACCACATGTCTGTATTAGGACATTGCGGAAACACCACGATAGCGGGATGATTCTCACGACTATATTGACTACTAAAAGTCTGTGAACCATAAGCCATCTGGCGTTCATTGTCGGTACCCCGCTCTCCTGCTCCATGAAGAAATATCACCAATGGGTATTCCTCTTGTGCGTTGTAATTTCTGGGAAACATGATCTGATAGGGAAGCGAATTTCCGTTAGCAGAAAAAACTGCCTTAGCGTACATGGAATGTCGTTCTCTGGTAAAATCAAGATCTTCAGGTGTTCTGGGAATAATGACTTTTTTTTCACCCTCAAGTTTTACGATTCCTTCGATGGATCCCGACTCATATGGTATCGACAGATCACTTAAAGTGGCTTCAGGAACAATCTGTAAAGTGATTTCATTTCCGTTTTTGTCTTTCAGGTTAAGCCGTCCACTGGATGCCACTTCATTGTAGTTTTCGTCTGTCAATGATTCCTCAAACTGTATACCATAGATCTTAACAAGTCTGGAATCGTCGGAAGCTTCAATATCCATTAAATCGGTAACGACTTTAAAATTTACGGTACGATTGCTGTCGATAACATAAAAATGTTCCCCAGCTTCTTCAGAAGACAACAACTCCCCATCGTCCGTTACGAGGGTATTTGTTGCCAGATCATATTTTAATCCACTAGCCAAAACCAAAAATTCTTTACCAAGCTCATAATCGTCAGATAAATTTTCAACGGCTAAAGGAATCGCAATGGCTTCAGAACTCTGGAGGTAAACGATTTTGCTAAAATTACCACTTGTGTTACTGCTGCTCACCTTACCAGTAAAAATGACGGTATCCTCAATGACGTTTCCTGCTGCATACGAATCCTTGAGTTCTGATATCGTATGTGTTTCCCGCCAATTGACCTCAGGCTCATTGATGGGATTTATATCCGCATCATCCGTCGAATCTGTACAGCCAAAAACGAGTAAAGTTATTGCCACATATGGTATAACTAAGCCCTTTAGGTAATCCTGAACCTTACGATTTGATAACGATTGCATGATGCAACTTTAGAGCTTTACAAACTCAATTCAAAAATTTTTCGAATTTCATATATTAGAATAATACAATATGTATAGGATTAAATTAAAGGGATCAACAAATGAATTTATCGCTTGAATAGCAATAATAATTTTTGAATAAATTCATTTATATATTTTTTAACACTAGTGTATCGCTTGAATAGCAGCTAAATGACGGTATAAAAATTCTTTATTTAATACAATAAAAAATTTCACCTCTCAGGTACATCTTCAAGATTTTTGAAAATTTCTCTAAGATCTCCTTTCTCATCATCATTTTTTGAATGGATACGCTTTTTGAAATCTGAAATAGTGTTTTTCCTAAGATCAAGGATTTGCGAGAGCTCTGCGAGTGTATATTGATTTTGATTTAGCGTTTCATAAAGAATATAGAATGCCTTCTCTAAAGGAAAGCGAATCCCATGAAAAAGAGTGTTCGTGGTTGGGGATTCCTGGTAACCACACTTACTACACCTTCTGCTATACAGCGTATTGCCTTCACTGTAGTGATCATTACCACATTTGATACAGTTGAAGCTTTCACTCCATTTGCGTTTACTCAATGCCAACAAGCAAGCCGCTTTATCAGAAAAGACTTCTTTGAACTCGTCATAGGATAATTCCTTGTTTTGAAGTCGCTCTCTTTGGATAGATTTAATATCATTCCTAAGGCGGTAATTATCTAAATCAAGAAGCGAGTTAATCTCAGAGATATCTTGTTTCTGCTGAGATAATAGCTCATTCTTCTCTTGTAGTTCAACCGTACGAATTTCTACTAAAGACTCCAGACGGGCATTCATACGATCCTTCAGTTTAGCGTTCTCTTCATGTTGAGAAATGATACGCTTTAAAGCTCTATCCCTATTGGCTTTCAGAATACGGACACGATCGCTCAATGCAAAGGACAAAAACAGCATCTCGAATACAAAACAGATATGCAAACTGTAGTAACTCAGTATATAGAAAGGTATGATTGACAGCATCAAAAGTGCTTTTAGTATAAACCCTAAAAACAGGAAGCCAAAAGCCACAATAAAGAATCTTGCAGGCTTATACCCACGCATAAAAACAGAAATACTCCCAACGAAAATGGTGACCAGAGGAATCAATTCAATATTCCGAAACTGAAACAGCCCGTTATCAAAAAACAACGCATAAAGGAAAAGCGCCACGCGAAACCCCAAAACCCAGTTCAGTAGCTGGTTAATCCGAGGTGATCGTATTTTTAGATTCAAGAACTTTTTAGAGAAAAGAATCGCCCAGAAAATGATCAGAAAGAGCGCCACGCCATGAGCAATCTGGTTCCATGAGGGACTATTTCTCCATAAATACTGATATCCTATTCCATCAATGCTAATCGCAAATAACCCAACACTCACTATATAAAAAGTGTAGTATAAATACTTAATCTCTCGCATGGCTGAATAAATCAGCATATTGTAGAGCGAGATGATCAGGATCATTCCATAGAAGATGCCGTACAAATAATACTCGGCCAGCGCATACTCTACAAACCAGCCATAACTTCTTACAGCCACCCGAATATCTGCATACTCATGACTGACTACTCGAAAGTAAACCAGGTAGTTACCTGACTGCTGCAGCTGAATTTCAAAGTTCTTGTGAGCCATTGGCTTTTCCTTGAAAGGGAGCATATCTCCCATTTCATAAGCGCTAAACGTGCTATCCGACTCATGCTTGATATATACATTAAGTGAATCAATGGTCTGATCAAAAAACTCGAGTAAGTAACCATTATTAGCCTCTTGCACAACAAGCTTCAGTTTAACCCAATAAGCAGAATTGGTATTATAGTCTTGAGGTACAAAATTCAGGTCCTTATTGAAACGTGGTTGAAATGACGGCTCTACCACTCTTTCAATACTCAGCATCCGGTCAAAATCTTCGACAAACTCCAGATCAGTAATCTTCAATTCGATTTCCTCTGTGGTAGGTGTAATTAGAACCGGGGCGGAATAAAGGAGAATAAAGTATAGAAGTTGGATCATCTGCTTAAGTTGCTTGACCAAAGATAATCAACACTGAATTGCAATTATTTTCTTAATTGAAAACCATTTTAACCAACATGATATTATAACAGTGCACCACAACAAATCTTTTGACATGGGGCTTACCTTGATTAACATTGCAACTAGATAGATATAAGTGAATGGAAATTACCAGAGACAACATCCTAATTGCATTAAGTGAAGTACAAGATCCGGATCTAAAAAAAGATCTTGTAACCCTTAATATGATTCAAAACATTCAAACTTCGAATGATGTGATCAAATTCACAGTCATGTTGACTACTCCTGCCTGTCCTTTGAAGGAGATTATTCGGAAAGATTGCGAAAAAGCAATTACTAAGCATTTTGGAGACGAGGTTCAAACGGACATTGAGATGTCTAGTAATGTAACGACCGTTCGTACAAATACACCATTACTACCAGGGGTTAAAAACATTATTGCCATCGCGTCTGGCAAAGGCGGTGTGGGCAAATCTACCGTGGCAGCAAACCTGGCAGTTGCATTGGCTAAAACAGGTGCTGAAGTTGGGCTTATTGATGCGGATATATTTGGGCCTTCTGTTCCCACCATGTTTAATTGCGAGCATGAGCAACCGACAGTAACGCCGGTAGATGGTAAGAACAAAATCATGCCGATACAGCAATACGGAGTGAAACTTATGTCTATTGGCTTTTTATCTCCTCCTGATAATGCCGTGGTTTGGAGAGGCCCAATGGCCAGCTCAGCACTAAAGCAATTTCTGAGTGACGCTGTTTGGGGAGAGCTCGATTATTTGCTGATTGACCTGCCTCCCGGGACAAGTGACATTCACCTGACGCTAGTTCAAAGCGTTCCGGTGACTGGGGCGGTCATTGTCACCACACCTCAAAAAGTAGCATTGGCAGATGCGCAAAAAGGTGTGGGTATGTTTAAACAGCCACAAATCAACGTGCCCGTATTGGGAATAGTGGAAAACATGGCTTATTTCACACCTGAGGAGCTTCCTGACAATAAATACTATATTTTTGGGGAGAATGGCGGTCGAAAGCTGGCTGAGAAGAACGATGTACCACTACTGGGGCAGATTCCTATCGTCCAGAGTATTCGTGAAAGTGGTGATGCAGGATACCCTGCTGTGCTCAAGGATGATGTTACAGCAGAAGCTTTTAGAAACCTTGCCGAATCAGTAGCGCAGCAAGTAGCCATCAGAAATGCCAATCAAGCGAAGACCCAAAAAGTTGAAATCAACACCTAATTATGGAATCTAAAGAATTACATCAGCAAATTGAATCGGCTCTTGATACCATTAGGCCTTATCTGGAAGCAGATGGAGGAGATGTGAGATTTCTGGAAGTTGATAGCAATAATGTGGTCAAATTGGAGTTATTAGGAAGCTGTGGAAGTTGCCCTATGTCGACAATGACCCTGAAAGCTGGGGTAGAAGAAGCAATCAAACGGGTAGTTCCTGAAATTACTGGTGTAGAAGCTATCAACTTAACGTCTCCTGATGACCCCAATGCCAAACTTCCCGAAACCATGATGTAGAATGAGGAGCATACTTGTTCTGATAATAGCATTTTTTTCATTTACTGCAAACTCACAGGAGCGCTGTGCTACAATGCAGCTCCCACAAAACCTAAACCGAAAAGAATCAGCACAGCAATTTGAAACATGGCTTAAACAAGCTAAAAACGAACGGTTATCACGAAGGGCTTTAACTCAGCAGCAAGCTGTTTACCAAATTCCGGTCGTTTTTCACGTCATCCATAGCGGAAGCAACGAAGGGTTTGGCACTAATATAAATGAAGAACGAATTTTCGAGCAAATCGAAATTTTGAACCAGGATTTTAGACGTACCAACCCTGATGCCGATGATACCCCGTCCCAATTTAGAAATGTAGCTTCAGATACGGAGATTGAGTTTGTGCTTGCTAAACAAGATCCTGAAGGCTTGCCAACAAATGGAATCGTCCGAATTAAAGGATCTAAGGATGTCTATGAACCGTCAGATGATCGCATTCTGATGGCTGAGAGCTACTGGCCTCATCATGAATACCTCAATATATATGTGACAGATTTATCTGGCTCCAACCTTGGTTTTGCACAATTCCCATTTTCCAACCTACCGGGAATCGCCACGGAATTTGAAAATTACGCCATCACAGACGGTGTGGTGCTCGACTATAAGTGGGTAGGAATAAATGAATCGACTGGGAGTTTTGATAGCTACGGACGGACCGCAACGCATGAAATTGGTCACTATTTGGGTCTTAGACACATCTGGGGAGATGGCGGATGTGGATTTGATGACTTTTGTAATGATACGCCACTGGCAGATTCATCCAACTCTGGGTGTTCTACCAATGCTGTGAGCTGTGACACCAAAGACATGATCCAAAACTATATGGATTATACCGATGATGTCTGCATGAATCTATTTACCGTTTGTCAGCGCGAACGGATGAGAACTGTTTTAGAACAGAGTCCAAGAAGACGCTCCTTGCTTACATCTCATGCGCTGGAAGATCCTATGCTACTTACCAATGATCTGGGCCTGAGATCGGTAGTCTCTCCTATTCAAGCAGACTGCTCCTCTGATGTAACTCCACGTGTAGAGGTCAGAAACTATGGAAGCAATAACATCACCTCGTTTAGGATAAACTTCCTACTAAACAGCACGCTAATCGAATCAAAAGAGAGCAATATTCCTTTAACAACAAGTGAAACAGCCGTCATCAGCTTTGCTCCATTTGCCATCAACGCTTCTCAGGCCAACGAAATAGAATTCACAGTAGAAGGAGTAAATGGACTGGTCGACAACAACGCAACTAACAATACAATTTGCAAAACTGTATCCCCTTTTATGGAAACAAACACTCCATATACCGAGGAATTCGAAACCAACCAGAATTACTTCCGAACAACCGAAACGGGCGATGAAAGCACCTGGACTTTTCAAACGGCTCCATACATCACTACGGAGAATATTGCGGCTATGGCTCCTTTTTATAATCAACAAGTGAATTTCGGAGATAGGGACATGCTGCTAACACAAACACTGGACTTAACAACGCTAACCTCTGCAGACCTATCATTCAAATACGCCTATGCACCTCGAAGAATTGATGGTACTAATAATTACTATCTGGATGGGTTAATCATCGCCGTATCTACAGACTGTGGAGCCAGCTATCCGATTGATCAGATTGTTTTTGAGCGCTATGGTAGTAGTTTAGGGACAGTAAATCCATCAGATGATTCGTTTGATCCAATCAGTCGAACTTCCTGGGATGAAATTACATTAAACATCACTCGATTCGCCAGAGAACCACAAGTACAAATTGCGATAATAGGTGTAAATGGTGGTGGAAATAACATTTTTGTGGATGACCTCACAGTGAATAGTGGTAAACGCCTGGCGTATGATGTTGGAATTAAGGAATTCCGAAACACTCCAGTAGTGAGCTGTGATCTGACATCAAGACCAATTCTTGAGATTAAAAACTACGGTTATCAAACGATAGACCATCTCACATTACAAATTACAGGAAATAAAACCACCAATAGCCTGGTGCTTGACGACCTTGATTTAGCGTCTGGTGATTCTGATGAGTTTACACTGGACATCAGCGAATACCTCCAAACGGGTCTGAACGAGTTCTATCTGGAAATAGATCAGGTAGATGACATGAACGATGAACGAAAGTCCAACAATTCGCAGCTTTTTTATACATTAATTGACGATTCTGAAGACATATTCCCAACACAGGAAGATTTTTCCAATCAGGACTGGATCACTTTCTCTCCCACTGGCACCAATCAATTCAAAACCATGTCCATCAGGGGTGATACGGTACTTTATACAGATAACTACACAAGTACTGAGCTTACCCAAAGCTACCTGGTCTCTCCGTCACTTCAAACCAACGATCTTACTGAAGCGTCCATGCAGTTCAAATACTCTTACGCTCAACGACTAGGCCGGAATGATGAATTAAGAGTTTTGCTATCATTGAATTGCGGAAGAACTTTTGATATTGAACTGGAGCGGTTCAATGCTGAGCAGTTAGCAATCGTTAATAGCAGCTCAGAGTGGCAGCCCCAGAGCAAAGAAGACTGGAAGTCCCAATACATAGATCTGACAGAGTATATAAACTATCCAGAGTTGCGAATTGCCTTTGTGTTTTCTAATGGCAATGGGAATCGGTTGTTTATCGACGACATTAACCTGTATACCACCAACGATCCTGCCATACCAGACTTAGATGCTCTTGTCACAACCATGGCGGTCTTCCCTAATCCGGCAACTGATCAGTTTTCTGTAGCCTTCAACTTTTCACAAAGACAGCAACTGTCCATTCAGCTTGCAGACATGAGTGGCCGCATTGTATTTAAAGAGCTCTACAACAACATCCTAAATGATAAAATCACCTTCGTGACCCCTGCTCAAAGTGGGTTTTACATACTGAATATTACGGGTGGTGATATAAACCAATCGAAAAGAATCTATATCAGGTAGAAGATTTTCCAAATCCCATTAATTTTACCTCCCATGAGAATAGGAATCATTTTTGGAGGTCAATCACGTGAGCGTGAGATCTCTTTTGCTGGAGGTAGAACTGTATACGACAATCTAAATAAAGCACTCTTCACTCCTGTTCCTATTTTTATAGATAGCCTTGGTAACTTCATCCATCTGGATTGGAAATACCTATACAAAGGAACCATAAGAGATTTTTACCCTGCAGCTGAAACACTCCCTCCCAGCCCACACTTTTTTCAGGTATATGCTGAGTCCCTTACAGATCCGAATGCAATAGCAAAGAGCATCGAATCCATAGGCCGCAAAACCCAACCTGAAGAACTCAAAGAACTAATCGATTTTGCGTTTTTGACACTTCATGGGCCTTTTGGAGAAGATGGGAACATTCAAGGTATTTTGGAATGGTACGAAATCCCCTATTCCGGCGCTGGCATTCTCCCAAGTAGCATTGGTATTGATAAAGAAATTCAGAAAAGAGTACTGGCTGAAGCAGGTTTTGAAACGCCTAAACACCTTACAGTCAATAGAAATAGCTGGAAAAATGACCCAAATTTAACAATTAAGACTGTTGAGAATGATTTTAGCTACCCAGTAGTTATCAAAGCACCACACCAGGGGTCCTCTATCGGAGTGTCCATTGCTTCCAATCGAGAGGAGTTATTATCTGGTTTTAACCGGTCTTTTTTCATTCAAAAAATAGATCCGAAAGAATGGCAGAAGAAACCCGACGCTGAAAAACGAAGCTTTTTGGTTTCATTTACCGACATCCGTGAGGGACTAGGCTTTCCTGTTTTTGCTAATGGAGAAACGATCCTGCATCCCGAGGACTTATGGACACTACTTGACAATGCCTCCGATGTGGTTGACCTTCAGTCACCAGATGGAGAAAATCTCGTTTTAGTAGAGTCATTTATTTCCGGAAAGGAGTTTTCGTGTATTGTCATAGAAGGTGAAAATGGCCAACCAATCGCACTTCCTCCTACAGAAATCAGAAAGTCCACCGATCTGTTTGATTACCGGTCCAAATACCTGCCGGGTATCAGCCGGAAAATTACACCCATTGACCTACCGGGGGACGCAATTGTAAAGATAATGGAGCAATGTAAGCGGTTATTCTCTTCCCTGCACAGCCAGGTATATGCTCGGTTGGATGGGTTTTATACAGAATCGGGAGAGATTTTCCTGAATGACCCAAACACCACTTCCGGGATGCTTCCATCCTCCTTTTTCTTCCACCAGGCAGCAGAAATAGGTTTAAATCCTTCTCAGTTTCTGACCTATATTGTTTCCCAAAGCATTTCAGCCAGGATAAGTTCAGGAAAACAGCTATTTAAACTGAATAGTTTAAAAAATTCACTAGATGAATTAATCACTAAAGCTGCCAATCAGACGGCAGACAAGATCAAGGTGGCGGTGATTATGGGTGGGTTCTCATCCGAGCGCCACATCAGTGTGGAAAGTGGTCGAAATATTTATGAGAAACTGGCCTCTTCTGAGAAGTACCATCCCATTCCAGTCTTCCTGACGGGTAATGAATCTGAGCACCTGCTCTATCAGCTCCCTATTAACATCATGCTGAAAGACAATGCCGACGACATTAAGGAAAAGGTACTTCATAATGGGCCGGTTCACCCCATAACAAGTCAAGTGCGAAAAGAGGCTACTGAAATAATCGAGCTATTTGCTAATAGCGAGGCGACTACTCTTGAAAAGCTTACCTACGCCGAGCTGGCGGACAGAGTAGATTTTGCCTTTATCGCCCTGCATGGCCGACCAGGTGAAGATGGTGCTGTGCAGCAAGAACTAGAAAAATTTGGTTTGCCTTACAATGGGTCTGGAGTTGCCAGCTCACAGGTTTCTATCAACAAATACGAAACCAATGAGCAGTTAAAAAAGGCTGGAATACTAGTCGCAGATCACGCCATGGTCTTTCAAAAAGACTTTGAAGAATCTCCGGAAAGCTGTATAGATGAACTCATCGACCGATTTTCGCTACCACTAATCGCCAAACCTGCTGATGATGGGTGCTCATCTGCAGTAAAGAAGATTAAAACCAGAGAAGAGTTGGTCGCTTTCTGTGAAATGATGTTTAGGCCGGAACCGGACTTTTTGGAGCAGCCGATGAAAACTCTTAACCTGAAAGCCAACGAGGAGTTCCCTCAGAAAAACTTTTTCCTGGTAGAAACACTGATAGATGCCAAAGGAGCAGATCAGTTTCTGGAAATCACAGGTGGCATGCTCACTAAAATCAATGATCAAGGTGGTATCGAATATGAAGTGTTTGAGCCATCCGAAGCATTGGCATCAGGGGAAGTCTTGTCCCTGGAAGAGAAATTTCTAGCTGGAGAAGGCCAGAACATTACACCTGCGCGGTTTGGAGATTCACCAGAAGCATACGACCGCATTGCCAAAGAAGTAAAAGCAACTCTGGAGAAAACTGCTCGGGTAATCAACGTGGAAGGCTACTGTAGAATCGATGCTTTTGTTAGAATATTTAAAGACAGAGTAGAAACCGTCATAATTGAAATCAACTCCTTACCAGGAATGACTCCAGCCACCGCAATTTTTCATCAGTCAGCACTCAATAATATGAAGCCTTATGAGTTTATTGATGGAATAATAACTTATGGGTTCACGAAATCACAGCATGCAAGCATTTGATGGAATAGATCCACTGTCTTTTGATTATCTTCGAAACTTCTAGAAACCAGATTGATCGCACCACATGTCGATATTGAAAATTAACACCTGGAAAGACGCACTTATACACATTGGTATAATCATTACCATTGGATGTGTGTTGCTTTTTGGCTTTTTTTATGTGTACCTGCCTTATTCCACCAATCATGGCGAAACCATCACCGTACCGAACGTTCAAGGTGTTGCTTTGGAGGATTTAGACGAGTTCTTAGAGGTTAGGGCCCTACGCTATGAAGTGACTCCAGACTCTGGATTCTCAGCTACACAACCTCCGCTTACAGTTCTCAAGCAGTTTCCCATGGCTAATAGTAAAGTGAAGGAAAACCGAAAAATATACATCACGTTAAATGCCGAAAAGCCACCTCTAGTAAGAATGCCAAAGCTTGTTGGTGGATCAGTGAAAAATGCACAACTAGTTCTGAAAACCTATGATTTAGTACTGGGTGACATTCAATATGTAGATGATCTGGCATTGAACTATGTATTGGAGCAGCGACTAGGCGGCAGACAGGTGCTAGAGGGAGAACGAATTCCTAAAGGATCGATCGTGGATGTGGTCGCTGGAAATGGATTGGGAAATCAGGCATTAAACTCACCAAACCTCATCCAACTCGACAAAGAAAGTGCGGAATTTGCTATCGTCGGTTCGGGATTAAAAATTGGCGAGATAAAATACGAGAAAGAAGGCATGGCCGTTATCAAGGTAGAAAAGAGCGATGGAGAAATAGCCTATCGAAAAGAATCAGTTTCACCTGGTGCCGTTTTCAAACAACGACCAGAACCTGGTACAAACATGCGATTGGGTCAAATGGTAGACCTATGGATTTATAGCCCGGACTCACTGAACACTAAGCCAACACTGCTAGATCAATAGTGAAATTTAGTTTATCAACCATACTCATTCTTGGATTTGCAATAGTCAATGCTCAGCTACGTGTATTGCCATTGCAAGCCAGTCCTCAGCAAGACTCAGTCACGCGCCAAGTGATTGATCTGCCGTTTTGGGATGATTTTAGTAGATCTGGAGACACTCCAGATACGACGCTTTGGTTATATGGACCGGATATTTATGTAAATGCAACCATTAGTCACAACCCTCCTACCTACAAGACGGCTACTTTTGATGGCTTGAATGCGTTGGGGTTGGCTTACCAAATCGAAAATGAAAATGGAGGACCTGGTGATAGTCTGGTGAGTCAGCCAATCGATTTATCGAAAGTAGCTCCTGGAAACATAAACTCTGTATATCTCAGCTTTTACTGGCAGGAAGGTGGTAATGGCGAACAACCCAATGAGACCGATTCGTTGGTGCTTTATTTCAGCAAGGCGGTCACCGATAGTACCTTCCGATGGGATGTCAAGTGGTCTCGAATTGGCGGTAACCCAACACAACCCTTCGAACAGGTGTTGGTACACGTGGATAGTATGGCCTATTTCCACGATCAGTTTCAGTTTAAATTTGTTTCGTACAGCAGTTTACAAGGCCCTTTTGATACCTGGAATATCGACTACATTTACTTGAATCAGCACAGAGATGAAAATGACTTTTACGAATTAGATCAAGCCATATCAGGCTCACCATCCTCTTTATTTTCGCCTTATTACGAATTACCAGCCAATGTCTTTTTCAAAAATCCATCCAGGTATTTGAGCAATCAACGGTTTCTCATTAGTAACCTGGAAAATGAAATAGAGCCCGACAACTTTTTTTACTCCATTGAAAACCTTACTACAGGTGAAAATTTTGGAACCTACCAAAGTGGAGGTACTAATTCATTAAACGCTCTTGAAATAAGGGAAGTAAACAGTCCGGGGTTTAATTCAATAGTTATCCCAGAGCAATCCGACCCGTTGGACTCGCAAGTCATTCAAAGCACTTTTCGTTTCGCCTCTGAAAACAACTTATTAATAGAAACCACCGCTGGTGGAAATGCGATTTCTTATCCCATTGATTTAAGGCTAAATGATACGCTTCGTACATCTTACTTACTTCAAAACTATTATGCTTATGACGATGGTACTGCTGAGTTTGCGGTCGGAATTAATGGAGGGCAATTAGCTGTAAAGTATGCGATAGCAGAAGCAGATACCTTAACTCATTTCGATGTTTATTTTCCAAGCATATCTCCTGAAAGCACCGGCACAGCTATTGACTTGATAGTATGGACTGATCTGGATAATACAGGAATTCTCACAAGACAGACCTTCACTATACGACAATCTGAAGGAGTAAACAAATTCATAAGAGTACCACTTTCATCGCCATTACTTGTTAGCGACACGATTTACATTGGTTTCGAACAGGTCACAGAAAACTATATCGGCATAGGATTTGACCGAAGTAATTTGGAGGCTACTGATAAGATATACACCAATACAACAGGAACCTGGGATCAAAATACCCAACATGTTGGTGCACTAATGCTTAGACCAGTGTTTTCATTTGACTCAGCTTTTTATTTAAGCACCAAACCAAAACCAAAAAGCCTTCTGGCATACCCCAACCCATCTCCTGGGGTTGTTCAGATAAACAATCCGTACGATCACATTGCTATATTTAACTTATCAGGAGACTTGTTATATGCTTCAGAGGATCAGGAAGAACACCAATTAATTCTTGAGGATGGAATATATTTGCTGAAAATCACCCATAAGAGCAATATTGTTACCCAAAAACTGATCATCAGAAATGAATGACATCCACCCCGAAGAACTGAAACAACGCATCAAAAAAGGAGAAAAATTAACCCTAATCGATGTGCGGGAGTCCTGGGAATTCGAAGAAGTAAACATTGGTGCTAAGCCTTTCCCTTTGTACGACCTTCCACAGCAACTCGAAAAGCTTAATTCCCTAAAGGAAACAGAAATCATTGTACATTGCCAATCGGGTAAGCGCAGTGGACAAGCCAAAAAATTCCTTCAACAGCACGGGTTCATGAAAGTTCGCTCACTCCATGGAGGCCTCAATGCCTACCTTCAGGATTAACTGGCATTATTATTGAGATTTACAAGTTCATGAAGCACTCCATTTTATTAGCCCTTTCGATACTCGCATACTTCAACCTAATTGCTCAAACTCCCTGTGAAAATGGAATGGCAGGAGACTACCCATGTAACCAAATCACACTATTGGCTCATATGTCCCCTGATGAGATGGAAGCCATAGAACACAATGGGTATCTACTTAACGACATCTGGGGCTGGACTGACGCTGAATCCGGAAAAGAATACGCCCTTGTAGGTTTAGTAGATGGCGTAGCGTTTGTCGACATCTCCACTCCCACTTCTCCGGTTTTTCTTGGCAAGTTGCCAGAACCCGAATCAGCCAATAATGCGGCAAAAAGAGTAAGTGAAATACAACATGGCAAATCCACCTGGAGAGACATCAAGACCTATAAAGATCATGCCTTTATTGTAAGTGATCTGAATGCTGCACACGGTATGCAGGTTTTTGACCTGACTAAGTTGAGAGCATTGGATGGATCTACGCCATCAACCTTCTCACATGATCAACTTTATACCGATTTTGGCTCGGCGCATAATATTGCCATAAATGAAGAAACAGGCTATGCTTTCGTAACAGGAATGTCTCAGGGCGGAACGCTTTGTTCTGGTGGCTTACATATCATTAATATACAGGATCCAAAAAACCCTATGTTTGTCGGGTGTTTCGATGAAGATGGCTACACGCATGATGCGCAATGTGTGGTTTATGATGGTACAGATACGGACTATCAGGGAAAGTCTATTTGCTTCAATTCAAACGAAGACACCTTTACCATTGCCAACCTCGAAGATCCGGAAAACCCAGTGATGATCAGCCGAAACGGATATAGCAATGCCACGTATTCACATCAAGGATGGTTAACTGAGGATCATAAATTCTTCTTAATGAATGACGAACTAGACGAAGATGCGTTTGGTCATAATGCTAAGACGTTGGTTTGGAATATTGCTGATCTTGACGCTCCTGAGCTTATAGGTAGTTATGTCAACAATGCTCCGTCAATAGATCATAACCTGTACATCCACCAAAATATGGTCTACGAATCCAATTATTGGAGTGGACTTAGAGTTTTAGGTACAGATAGTATTGCCTCAGGTAAACTCAGAGAACTTGCTTTCTTCGATACCTACCCTCAAGGAGATGGCATTCACTTTGGAGGCGCATGGAGCAACTATCCCTATTTCGAAAGTGGCACCATTATCGTATCCGACATGAATAATGGCCTCTTTTTACTCAGACTTAATTTACAGGAGGAACAAATCATCAAAATGCCGGGTGACGCTCCGAAGTGCATGAATGAGGATAGATACGAACTAACTGTGGAAACCAAAGACAATCTCACCTATCAATGGCAATGGTTTGACGGCTTTGTTTACGGAGATCTTGCTGCTAACGAAAACTACAGTGGTACAACCACTCCAACGCTCACCATCATGCTAACAGAAGCCACGGCCGACTTGCGCTATCGCTGTAAAATGACCAATACCAATGGAGAGCTATTCTATACGTATTTAGCCGATTCTAGTAAAATGGAACCTTTTCCTATTGCTGATTTTACCTTCAGTACCACCGCAGAGGGTTTCACCCAGTTCACTAACTCGTCAAAAAATGTAGATACGTACTTTTGGGACTTTGGGGATGGAAATACCTCCACCGAGGAGAACCCATCTCATCAGTTTGAATATGGAACATTTGAAGTGACACTTATTGTGTACAGCTCGTGTGGGGAAAATAGCGTCACCAAAACAGCTCATATCGTTACTGGTACGACAGAGCAATCAAAATCGCTCCGTTTGTATCCCAATCCAGCCGGAAATTATGTCAACATTTACTCTGAGCGAAGCGGAAAACTCAGCATATACGCTTTATCAGGAGAGCTTATTAAGTCATTCCCAAAAGAGGCTGGCATTGAATATTTTAGAATCAATGAGCTCGGAAAAGGTTTCTACATCATTAAAGTCAGCACAAATGAAGGCACTGTGAGTAAGGTCTTACGAAAGATATAGGACTACTCGCCTCCAAAAGCAATAATGAATGGCTCTGGACTAAAGCTCAAAATGAAGATCACCACGGCAATCCATCCTAGCACCTGTCTTCCCACACTCAATGATCTGTGGTCAAGGACTGGTGGATGATTTACACCTAGCACACGTCCAAGTAAAAATCCATAAAGCAACCATCCAGAGTACCCCTCTACTCCAAATAACGAATTGGCCATGAACTGAGTAGCAAAAATCGCGGCAGCAAATAGCCAGCGATCGCGCTTAAGTTCAAACATGGAGTAAGCACTGACATAAAGAAAGTACAGGTAAGCAAAAATGATTAATAGAAACTGAAGAGAACTCTCCATACCTACATCTTTGAGGTCTCCGAGAGTTACCAAACCCAAACCTGAATAAAAAATAAAGAGTGTAAAAAGCACTTTGGAAATAATCTCATGCAGTCTCGGTCCAAACAGTCCAAATATGATGTGACCCCCATCCAATTGGCCAATAGGCAACAAATTCAGTGCAGTAAAGAAAAGTGCTAAATAACCTGCCAGTATGTAGGGATAATGGATGATTTCATTCTCATTGGGAAGGCGCTCAGGGTCCGCAACATATTCCTTGAAAAACCAGAAGATAATGTTATCACCAAACTGATATGCCATCAACTGTTCCTCATCATACACATGATCAGCATAGTCGAGACCATACTGCTCATACTCCGGGTGGATTTGGAAGATATACTCTGGCTCAGGCAAATTGGCAAAACCGTACCATATCACGCCCATAGCAACAACAAAACCAGCAAGCGGGCCACTCACACCTACATCAAAATAATGCTTCAATGAGATAATGCGGTCCTTGATTCGAATAAAAGCCCCCATCGTTCCGAAAGATGGAGCGAGAATAAAACCAAGCCACATAGGAATGTAAAATGGCAGTGTAACGTCTATCTTGTGATACCGGGCTGTGAAATAATGTCCAAATTCATGGACGGTAAGTATCAATAAGAAAGGCACGGAAAAATGAAGACCACCTATGAAGTCAGACCAGGTCATCAGAGCCTCGTCTGGCACCCAGAGCACATATTTGGAGTACATCCATTCCGCTCCTGCGATGGTCGTGGCAATAAAAGTGACTAAAAATAATGCGATGTGAATGAGAAGCTGCTTCTGCTTTTTATTCATAAGAAAGAATTTCAAAAATTTGATCCGGAAACATGACTTGCTGAGCTTGTAACCCAACTTCTTTTGCTGCCAATATGTTATCCTCTCTATCGTCTAAAAACAATGACTTTTGTGGATTGAGATTATTCTCCTCAATGATAAACTCATAAATATCAAGATTGGGTTTTCGATACCCAATTCGATGCGAATAATATGCCTTGTGCGCAAGTTCCGTCATTTTCATACCGATTCGCTCTTGCATGATCAATTCAAATTTACCCTCATGCATGTCATTGGTATTACTAAGAATAAGCACCTGATGGGTTTTCTTAAGTTGTTGAATGAATTCGAGTCGTTTCACTGTAATGTCCTTAACCATCAAGTTCCAGGCGTATTCAAAGTCATCAAATCGTATCTCCACTCCCATAGCTTTTCCCATCTCATTGGCAAATGCGTACTTATCAATTTGACCAGTCTCGTACTCATATAAAAAAGGGGTACTCATCAGCAGCTCTTTCAGTCGGCTACCCGCTGCATTGGTCAGTTTGGAAAACTGCTCAAGAACCGCCTTAGTGTCCAAATCAACCACCACTTCTCCAAGGTCAAAAATAATTGTCTCTAATTCTGCTAGTCTCTGCTTCACTTCGTTGTATAATTAGCGGCAAATATCTAATATTGCACTCCCAAAACAAAGGCAGTCTGGTAACAGTGCTCTTGTTTACATCACATCGAGCCGAAAGCGAGAAAGTGGTGGTTAGAGCTAGCAACTCTGATATAAAAAAACTGTAGGGGCTCTAAGAATTTACTGATGTATTTCGGAAAGTAAAGAGACATCCCACACGGACGCAAGTCCAGCAATTTTAATGTGGTGGTTTACCACCACAAGGGTCTATAGCTCTCCCGATAGCTATCGGGAGGTTTGGCACTTATCAAGTGCATATAGCAACCCTCAACGATTATTGTGGTGAATGATTTCACCACAAGGGCCTATAGCTCAGCTGGTTAGAGCACTTGACTCATAATCAAGGGGTCCCTGGTTCGAGCCCAGGTGGGCCCACCCCTTAAAGTCTAGAAAGCCGGTTATTGAAAAATGACCGGCTTTTTTCAAATGCAGCACTTCGTTTACATACTCCATAGTAAAATGCTTAGCAGGTATTATACTGGCAAAACATCTCTTGAACCTCATGAGAGATTAAAACTTCACCTCACATCATATTATGGGAAGACAAAGTTCACAGCAAAGACCGATGATTGGGAGCTTGTCTTAAGTATAAGATGTATCTCACCATCTCAAGCAGAGCGCATTGAAAAACATATCAAGTCTATGAAAAGCTCCACCTACATTCAAAACCTCATCAAATATCCTGAGATGAGAGAAAGAATAACCACAAAATTTATGGAATGAGCCCAGGTCCCCGATAGCTATCGGGGCACCCCTCAAAGTCTAGAAAGCCGGTTATTGAAAAATGACCGGCTTTTTTCAAATGCAGCACT